>CAYSXP010000002.1:0-216729 GCA_964435015.1 uncultured Rikenellaceae bacterium | reverse complement strand
AGAGAAAATACTTGTACCTTTATTATTAAGCATTGGGATCAGTTATTTATTGTTTTGTCACTATAAATGTACTGATTTTCAGAGATATCTGAAAAATCCCAGTGCTTTTTTTATACCATTATCTTAACTTTTTATTACTTGCGAAACTTCAATTAATAATTCCAAAAATCCAAAATAGGAGTTGTTCGCACAGAAGGCAGGCGAAAAGGGATTTCATATATATCACCGGTTCAAATACAAGTGTGTTAAGCCGGGAACCTGGAACAAAACTTACCGGCAGATACAGGCAGATCGAGCTTTTTCCTTTCAGCTACGGTGAATTCCTTGCATTCAACAATCTTAAAAGAGGGCCGGAAAGCTTTGACCAGTATTTCTTCTCAGGAGGTTTCCCCGAATACCTTGAAAAAAAAGACGATGATCATCTCAGGACGCTTTTGAGGGATATTTTAATACACAACGTTGCTGTCAGAAGGAATATTATCAACGAAAACCAGCTTATCCGGCCGGCTTTTCATCTCCTGAGCAACACGGGCAAGGAGTTCAGCTACAACAGCCTTTCAAGGATACTTGAGATAAAGTCGGTCCGGACTGTTATTGACTATTGCAATTACCTGAAGAAAAGCTATATCACAGATTTTATTCCTCAATATTCAACCTCCATAAAAAAACAGCTTGTAAATCCGAGGAAAAGTTACAGTATGGATCCGGGCCTGGCCAGGGCCAACAGCATCTCCTTCAGCAAGGACTCCGGACGAAGGCTTGAAAACTTTGTTTACAACAATCTCAGGCGGCAGAATAAGGAGATCTATTATTACCGTGCATCAGGTGCAGTATGCGATTTCCTGGTAAAGCAGAATGGGCAGTTCCGACTTGCGGTCCAGTCATGCTGGGAAGTTAATGATGAAAATATAAAAAGGGAAGTAAACGGAATCAATAATGCTTTTGCCGGGACCGGTGCTGATGAGGGATATATTATTACTCATAATCAGGAAGATAAGCTGGAAGGGATAAAGATTATTCCTGCCTGGAAGTGGATGTGAAGAATTGCGGATTTAGGTGGATCATGTTCATTTCCTTGAGCTTATCACCTATTCTGGACAAACCTGCAATTCAATAGCAGATCAGTATATGTCTTTGGATCAGAAAATCCTGAACACATACGAGTTAATGTGATCACACTGCGATGAGTAAATCTTATCTTTTCAGGGCCGCTCCCAAAATCATATCGGCTTTTGACCAGGTAAACTATTCATACTACTATTCCACAATTATGATCATTTTCTTTAACTTAGATGAATTCAAGTTCTGTCTGACAATATACCAAATATGGATCTTTGCAACGTTAACGCAAATGACGTTAACGCAAGAGACGCTAACACAAGCGACGTTAACGCAAGAGACGCAAGAGACGCGAACGCAAATGACGCGAACGCAAATGACGCGAACGTTAATGAGGAGATTATTGAAAATGAACCGGATGATATTCAAATTGAAAATGATGAACAATACCGTCTTTAGCGCCCCTTGCGCCCTTTGCGTTAAAAATTACCAGCCATGACCGAAAACGAAATATCGCGCCAGATCTACGAAGCCGCCATCGAAGTACACCGTACCCTCGGCGGCCCCGGCCTCCTTGAAAGCGTCTATGAAGAAGCAATGGTCTATGAGCTTGAGTCGCGGGGACTGAAAGTCGAAAGACAGGTCTCCCTGCCGGTCGAGTACAAAGGAGCCAGGCTTGGCAGTCCGCTGCGGATTGACCTGATAATCGGCGAAAAAGTGATAATTGAATGTAAATCAACAACATTGTATAATACTATCTTTGAAGTGCAGGTATTAACCTACCTGCGCCTGACCGGACTGAAGCTTGGCCTTGTGATCAACTTCGGCGAAAAACTGGTGAAGAACGGAATTCACCGTGTGGTAAACGATTTATAATTTGCGTCTCTGGCGCCCTTTGCGCCTTTAGCGTTAAAAAAATGACAACAACAGATCTATCAGAAAAAAACCTTGAGTCAATAATTGTAGCTTCCCTGACCGATGAGGCAGGATATGTGCAGGGCAATAACTCCGGCTATGATCGCGATCATGCCATGGATATTGAATTGCTGTCCCGTTTCATCGGAGAGTCACAACCGGAAGCTTTCAACCGGCAGAACTGCGGAACCTGAGTAATTAAAATTCCTGCCTGAAGCCTGCTGTTCTATATTTTACATCCAGGATAAATTTTTATCTCAGGTATTCAAAATTACCCGGCGAAAAATATCGGCCAGGGATTCCGGATCAATTCTGAATTGCAATCACCCTTTCAATGTCAACGATCCGTTTTGTAAGTTCAACCATCGTGCTGGTCCCGGTTCCCACTAATACATCAGATGCATTTAAAGGATATTGTGGGAAAACGCTTTAAAAGGCCCGCGACCGGATTTACCGCTACTTAAACAATCGGTGTAAACATTGACAAATCGTAAATACCCAATCGTTTTTCAATATCGGCAACTTTTTCGACCATTGTTTCGAATCCATCCCTGCCAAATAATTCATGCTCCTGGTCCTCGAAATCCTCGCCTAAAGCAAAATATTCGTTTTCAGAGACGATTTTACGTATCGCAGGAAACAGAACAGTATCTTCCCGTGCTTCATGGGGACGGTACATCCCATTGAAATCACTGAGGAGCTTTATTAGTCCCTGGCTTTCATCCGAATTTGCGGGTGCTTGCATCTTTCCATGTTGTATTATCTGGTCCGTCAAAATACGCCCGGCCGTGTGCTGTTTGCGCAAAACCTGCACCAGGTCTGTTAGCTGGTTGGCTTTCTCGAAACGCGGAAATAGGAAGTTTTCTTCAAGTTTTTCGTGGTAGTCTTCAACAAAAGTTCTGATAATTTGTGCGGAATTGATCAGTATGTTCCAATCAAATTCTTCATTTTTAATGAGGTGCATTCTGCAAGTATCATAAATAAGCATTATGCGATTCAATACGCCATGTTCGCGCATCAGATCTTCAGCAGGAGATACGCCATCATCCTCTTCATTCTTGCAACCTGTGATTACACTTAAACCAGCAACACCTGTTAAAGCGCCTAAGGTGATACTTCTGTTTATAAACTCACGCCTGCTATTCATATTGCATCGTGGGTGTTTACTTAAATTAGTGTCATAAGTTTTCATAACTCAGGTATTTAAAGATTTATAAATTTTTGTATCAACTGACCATTTTCCTCCACCAAAAATGATTAAATGGATCAGCAGTATTGTCATGGCAAAATCTGTCCTTGCTTCATGTGCCATAGCCCAGAATCCTGCTTCCACCAGAGTAGGGATCTTGGTAGTGACTATTGCGGTCAACATTATTATAAGCAGAGGTATTGCAGCAATTCTGACAGAAAATCCAATTAACACGAGTGTACCGCATACAATTTCAAATGATGCCACAAATGCTGCCAAAAACTCCGGATTTGAAAATCCGATCTTTTCAAAACGCCCTGCACCGATAAGTTCAGGGAAAAGAAATTTCTGGATTCCTTCAGAAAGGAATACCAAACCAACAATTAGTCTCGGCAGGAATGACCTGTAATCATCAACTGTTTTAAAAATAATCCTTTGAATTTTCTTCATATCCTAAGGTCTTTAATGATTCCTGCACCCCTGGCGCCTGGATTTAAAAGATTATTATTACCCCCAAAAAATGAAAATCGGTAATGCTCCACGAGGCTTTAACTAAAACACAGGTACCGGAAATTATGTTCACCCTGTTGCATAAATACTCAAAATCGATCCAATCTGTTTCAAAATCATTAATGCCTTTAAAGCTGATTTTTACTATTCTTTTAGGTGAAAAAAAGACGGGGGATGAGGCGGGGACGTTTTGATGGAGATCCTTTCCTGAACGGATTTCTTTCACCCCCCGCCTGGTTCCCTGTGAAATCCAAAACTATCGTGTCAGGAGGTCGCTTAAAAGCCGGAATCACTTAAACACAAAGTCACACATCCGGTATAAAACCCCGGGAGCCTCAAAATAAGATAATTTTCTTTAACTGCGGATGAACCTGGAGTTATATGGAGGATGGTAACTATAACTCTATGGAACTCTGAGACTTCTCCGTGTATCTTCGTGTTCATTCCTGAAAAAGTCATAAACCAGTTCACTTAATCATATCAAAAAGAATTATAGAATTGAAAAATGCATGGAAATCGTAAAGAGTTTAATATGGTTAGAAAGCCTGTTTTTTTTTTATATTTGGACACTGCAAACAATATCTATCACTAAAAATCAAATAAAGTAAATGAAAAAAATTACTGGCATGTTGTTCCTGCTGCTGACAGCAGGTGTTACATGTGCGCAAAATAAAATAGTGTGCACCGATTGGAGGATTTCGGAGATCAACCAGTTACACTTACCGGTTTTTGCTGATGAACAATCAGTTGACGGCAAAATATTCGATCATTCAGCATTGCTCGAAAACGTACTGACCAATGCCGGCAGCCTGAAAAAATGGAATATCCTGAACCTGGGCAGCGACAGTCTGATTCCATCGGTCAGCGGTGTGAACCAGCTGGTTCAGTTAGCCGGCTTTCTAAAAAGCGACCGCTGGACCAAAGCCTCAATAAATATCTCAACCAATGCGCTTTTCGAACTGTATCTCGACGGCAGCAGGATAAAAAGCCAGGACAGGGCACCTGAAAAACCCGTGCAGGTTGAAATGACCCTGGCAACAGGATCCCACGGATTTTTGCTGAAACTGTTAAGCACAGAAAAATCAATCAGGTTCTCTGCCACGATAAAGGCAGCCAATGATTCTGCAAAACTGATCTGGACCACCAATACCAAACGCACTGTCACCATTCACGACGTTCTCGAAGGCGAGAATGTTGCAAATGCATCTCTTTCAGCTTCCGGCAAATTCCTGCTGATCCGGACAAATACCATTCTGCCGGGCAGCGGAAAATCACAATATTCCTTCAGAGTGTACGACATGGAACTGAACCGGAACCTGTTTGCACTGCGAAACAATGCCCTGCGCGCCGACTGGCTCCCAAAAACCGACCGGCTGTTTTACCAGGTTGATAATGAGGGTAATACTGATCTATTTTTATTTGATGTAAAAACAGGCGAAGAAATCCGGGCAGCTTCCGGCCTGAAGTCACCCCAGGGAATAAAATGGTCGCCGAATGAAGACTATTTCCTGTTTTCGCGTGATGCGGAGGCTGAAAAAACAGGCGACCTGAAACGGGTTTTTAACAATAACGACCGTATCCCCGGTACCCGCGGCCGTACGTATTTGTATTGCTTCGATCTGAAGACAAGCCTGGCAAGGCCGCTGACTGCCGGCGCCGAGTCTGCAACTCTTCACGACATCAAACCTGACGGCTCCCGGATACTGTTCTCAACCTCACGTACCGATTACAGCGAAGTGCCCTTCTCGAAACAAAACCTCTACGAACTCGACATTGTTTCCATGAAACCCGATACCGTCTGGAAAAACAAACTCAACGCCGGATATTGCCAGTATTCGCCTGACGGTGCACAGCTCCTGGTAACAGGAAGCCCCGAAACCTTCGGCGACATGGGTGTGAAGGTAAGCGCGGAACGGATCCCGAACAGCTATGACACACAGCTTTATCTCTTCGACATCAGGACAAAGACAGCTGAGCCGCTGACCCGCGACTTCGATCCGGCTGTCGGAAGTGCCTTCTGGACAATCGACGGAAAAATATACCTGACAGCCGATGAACGTGACTACGTCAATCTTTACCGCCTTGACCTGAAAAAACGGAGTTTTGCAAAAATCAATGTCCCTGTTGAGGTCATCAGTTCAGTTAATTTTGCAGCACGAAAACCGGTGGCTGTTGTTGAAGGGAGCAGTATCAGCACTCCCGGGAGGCTGTATGCCCTCGATCTGAACAGCGGAAAATCAATTCTGCTTCTCGACCCCGGAAAGGAACTGCTGGAAGATGCCGAATTCGGGCAATCGCAGGAGTGGAATTTTCTAAACAGCAGGGGAACAACCATCTACGGCAGGATTTACTTCCCCCCGGGTTACGACCCGTCAAAAAAGTATCCTGTGATCGTGAACTACTACGGCGGTACCACACCCACCAACCGGGCTTTCGGAGGCCGCTACCCCAAAAATATCTGGGCTGCCGAGGGATACATTGTTTATGTTTTACAACCCAGCGGTTCAACAGGCTTCGGCCAGGATTTCTCAGCCCTTCATGTTAACGGATGGGGGCGCGAAGCCATCGACGACATCATAGAAGGCACGAAAAAGTTCCTGGATGCATTCCCCTCTGCCGATGCCGCAAATGTGGGTTGCATTGGCGCTTCATACGGCGGATTCACCACCATGATGCTGCAGACTCGCACCGGCATCTTCAAAACTGCAATCTCCCATGCCGGAATAAGCGATATCTCCAGCTACTGGGGTGAAGGTTACTGGGGATATTCATACAGCTCAGGTGCAACCAGGTACAGCTATCCGTGGAACCGAAGGGATATCTACGTAGATAACAGCCCGTTGTTCAATGCCGATAAATTCCGGAACTCAATATTACTGCTGCATGGCACAGACGATACAAACGTGCCGGTTGGCGAAAGCCTGCAGTTTTATGCAGCCCTGAAAATACTGGGAAAAGAGGTGGAAATGGTTCTGATCAGCGGCGAGAACCATCATATACTCGACTATAAAAAACGGCTTCAATGGCACGATACCATTATGGCCTGGTTTGATTACAAACTTAAGAATCAGCCCGGACACTGGAACGAAATGTATCCTGATAAAAACCTTTAGGAAAAAGATTCCGCCACCGCCTTATTCTGCACGAAGATGATCTGATGCGGCTCCTGAAAGAATGGATGAGCAGCCTGCCGGGCCCGGATGCTTTCCCGCTGCCCGGGGAATCATCAATGAACCAACATTTCGGCGCAGAACTAAGATCTTATATTCCATGCTTCTACAGTTGCCACCTGTTTAGGCGCCAGATAAAGGTTCGACAATACCCTGCCGATAATGAAAGCTATGGAGGCAGCAATCACTCCTGTCAGATTCAGGAATACCACACAAACCAGTAATATTATAATTATTCCGGTAAGCTCCACTGCTGTTGCAACTGAAATGGGACCCGTGGTACCGTCTGTTATGAGGGTGGATCTCTGGAAATTCAGCAGCACTGTAAGTGCCGGCAGCAGGATCAGGATCTTAAGAGGGAGATATGCCAGGCCGGCAAGTTCCATGCTTAGTCCGGAGATGTTTATGAACCAAAGGCCGGCCAAAGGACTGAAAGCGAGTACAGATATCAGAACGGTAACCGCTGATCCAAGGAAAATCGCAAAATTCCTCAATAGCCGGTAGTTTTGTTTCTCCTTCCCTATCAGTGCAATATTTACCTCCTGGTATGACAACCCCATGCTCCTGAAAATAAATACCAGCGAACTCACGACAGGAAGAACAGCCAGCGACTCCACTGCCATGCGGCTCCTGCCGAGAAAGAAGGTTACGAACGGATGCACACCGAGCGAGAGTATTGATGTCAGGGCCAGGGGAAAATAGAACCTGGAAACTGATCTCAGGCTAAGATAGCCTTTCACGGTATCTTCTTCAGGTTTCAGTTCTTTCAGGGTCCCGGAAACCATGATCCTTGTTGCTATCGCTTCACAAACAACCGCCAGCGCCATTGCACCCGCACCGACATATGCTCCGCTGATCCCGGCGAAAAAAAGCAGCAGCCCGGTTATCACTATTACCGACAACCTGACCAGGGTGCCGTATGTCACCATCCGGGTAAGATTGTTCCTGATAAGAATGCCCTGGTAAAATCTCCGGTAGCCGATCGAGGCGGCCCAGGGAAGAAAGATGAGAAGGGCGGCATGGGCAAGTTCTGCCACATTCTCAGGAACTTCCATCAGGCCAACAACAATGAACCTGAAAACCGGAGGGATCAGGATAACGAGCTGAATACCGGTAATGGCTGCATTGAGTATATCAGTGAATTTCTTCAGCTTAATGTAGGAATGACGTCCGGTGAACAGGGCCGTGGATGCACTCATCAGCATGATGATGGGTGATTCAATGATCGTTGCAAACGATACGGCAATACCAAAGGCTGCAAGATTATACTTGGCATCATCCAGCCGGGCGATAAAGGCAATGAGAAAAGGCTGCTCGATGGCCATCATCAGCCATGTAAGGGCCAGCGGCCCCCAGAAAAGAAAGATCTTCCTGTATGTCAGTCCCTCAGCTACTTCCACCTTTTCAAAATCGCAAATATAGACAATTCCCGGCGATGGCGGTATTTTTTCCTTCTGCCCGGTTCAGTAACGGCCACTGCGATATTTTTACTTCTTTCAGATCCCCGGGCTGACTCCGATGAAGCTGATAATGATTCATTGCCCGAACAAAATGCATTTTTTTTCGTTACTATTGCAGTTGCTTTTAATGTAAGAATGATAAAAAGAACAGCAGCTGTCTTCTTTCTTCTGGTTGCAGGTATATTCCTGCTGGTCCATGCTGCTGTGCCGCATCATCATCATGGCAAACTGGTCTGTTTTGTAAAATCACATTGTGTCAGCGATGATTCAGCAGACGGACAGGGAAAAAATCATCCCGGCCACGGTGATGACGGTGATTGCAGTTCTGACAATTGTGCGCTGAAAGAACCGCTAATTATAAACTCAAATCAGCCGGCTTCAGGGTTCAGGTTCATCAACAAGGATTCCTTTCAGTACGCCGATGATAACCTCCAGCAAGGCTCCCTGGCCAGTGAAACCGATAATCAGCTGTCTGTATTACCATATTCAGTCGTCTGCTTTACAACAAGTTTCCCGGATTACACTCATCCTTTTTCTTCCACAGGCCTGCGCTCCCCGCCGGCAGTCTGAGCTTCGGTTCTGAATACATGCCGCAATTCCGCAGGAAATCAATGTTCCGCGGGAGCAATCCGTCATTTTCCAAATTCCTAAACAGACATGATTATGCATTTAAATTTTTTCACTGTCCCCCTGATTGCTATAGTGCTTCTGATATCATCATGCAATCCCGCTCATGACCCTGAGCATCATGATGAACATGAAGAGCCGAAGGTGCAATATACTGCCTACAACCAGAACCATGAACTGTTTGCCGAAGCAGACCCTCTCATAAGGGGCCGGACATCAAATATAACGGCATACTTATCCGGCCTGTCTGATTTCAAACCCCAGTCCCCGGTTTCAGTAACATTGAAAATCACTGTTAACGGGCAAACCCTGGAACAAATCGCAGATAACCCTCTGCAAAAAGGGAAATTCAGCTTTAAAATCAAACCTGAAGTGAGCGGGAACGGCACAATGGAGTTCATTGTCAAAACCGACACCGGCGATGAGACAATCATCATTCCGGAAATAAAAGTATATTCCGGCGCCCCGGAGGCAGCAGAGGATCTGGAGAAGAACGCACTTTCCGCAACCAACACCACGGTATTCACCAAAGAGCAATCATGGAAAATTGATTTTTCCACAGGCTATCCCCTGAGGGAATCATTCGGTCAGGCAATAAAAACAACTGCCCGGGTTCAGCCGGCGCTGAATGATGAGATGATGGTGACTGCAAAAACAAACGGCATTGTATCCTTTTCAGGTAATAGCATACTGGAAGGAACGAACGTATCTGAGGGCCAGCCACTGCTGATGATTAAAGGCAGCGGCTTCGCTGAGAACAATTCAGCGGTCCGCTATGCCGAAGCGCAGAATAATTTTGTACAGGCAAAGGCAGATTTTGAGAGGGTAAAACTTCTCGCAGCCGGGAATATTGCTTCTGACAGGCAATTGCTGGATGCAAAGACACATTTTGAAAACGCCAGGACGGTTTACGAAAATCTTAGTCATAATTTCAGCCTGGCGGGTCAGACAGTAAACAGCCCCATGGCGGGATATGTCAGGCAAATTCTTGTGGAAAACGGGCAATATGCTGAGGCGGGTCAGCCTCTGGTCCTGATCTCAAGAAACAATTCTTTACTGCTGCGGGCTGAAGTTCAGCAGAAGTATGCCGGGTATCTGAATTCAATATCCACTGCCACAATAAGAAGGGTTGAAGATAACAAAACCTTCACCCTTGAAGAACTGAAGGGAAAGATCATGTCTGTCGGAAAAGCCGCCACCAGTGATAATTATCTTATTCCCCTGACTATTCAGGTGAGTAATTCAGGTGGTCTCATTCCCGGCAGTTTTGTGGAATTGTATCTTAAAACCCTCTCGGATACCCGGGTTCTGACAATACCAGATCAGGCAATACTTGAAGAGCAGGGCAGGTATTCCGTATTTGTCCAGGTCACTCCAGAACTGTTTGAGAAACGGGAAATAAAGACAGGACAGACAGATGGTATGAGAACGGAGGTTATCAGTGGTCTGGCTGATGATGAACGTATTATAACAAAGGGTGCCGTTATGGTCAGGCTGGCCCAGGCTGCCGGTGCCCTGGATGCTCATTCAGGTCACGTCCACTAATAATCCCGGAATCCATGATCAATAACATCATCAGGTTCTCACTGAACAATAAATATCTTGTTATCCTGCTTTCAGCGGCACTTGTGGTTTTCGGGGTAAGAACAGCTGTCAACATGGACATTGATGTATTTCCTGATCTGACCGCCCCCACCGTGGTTGTCATGACCGATGCGCACGGAATGGCCTCTGAGGAAGTTGAACGACTGATAACATTCCCCATTGAGACCTCAGTGAACGGTGCCACGGGTGTGCGAAGGGTCCGGTCGGCCTCATCACACGGCTACTCTTTTGTATGGGTAGAGTTCGACTGGGGCACTGATATCTTCAGGGCACGGCAGATAGTGAGTGAAAAGCTGATCACGGTCTCTTCGCAGATACCCCTGGGAGCCGACCAGCCGGTACTTGCTCCCCAGTCAAGCGTCATGGGTGAAATATTCTTTATCGGGCTTCAGGCTGACAGTACAAGCCTGATGGACCTGAGAACCATTGCTGAATGGAACATTAAACCACTGCTGCTGGCAACAGGCGGCGTATCACAGGTGACAATTACAGGCGGAGACTATAGGCAATACCAGGTTCTTGCCAACCCTCAAAGAATGAATTTCCTCAACGTCACAATGAATGAGCTGTCTGAAGCATGCAGGAGCATCAGTGAAAACTCAAACGGAGGCGTGGTCAGGCAGTATGGGAACGAATACGTGGTCAGAGGCATTGCCCGGGCATCAGATCCGGAGATCCTGGGAAATACCCTTGTCAGAAATACCAACGGCAAACCGGTCAGGCTCAATGATGTTGCCGAAGTAAAGACCGGCAGCGCGGTAAAGATGGGTCATGCGTCAAAAAATGCCAGCCCGGCCGTTATTATTTCCATTTCCAAGCAACCCCATACAAACACCCTCAGGGTAACGGAGAAAATAGAAGAAAACCTCACTGCCCTGCAGAAGACTTTGCCGCCTGATGTTAAGCTCGACACAAAAATATTCCGGCAGGCTGATTTCATAGAAACGTCTGTCCGCAATGTCCAGAATGCATTGATTGAAGGCGCAATATTTGTCGTAGTTATCCTATTTATTTTTCTTGGCAGTTTCAGGACAACGGTCATTTCTCTCCTGGCAATTCCTCTTTCACTGCTTGGAGCAATAGTTGTGATGAAATTTCTCGGGCTGAATATCAATACTATGAGCCTGGGCGGAATGGCAATAGCAATTGGCGCCCTGGTTGATGATGCCATCATAGATGTTGAGAATGTTTACAAACGCCTTCGTCAGAACCGCCAGAAACCGGAAAATGAGCGTCAGAGCTCTTTCACCGTGGTATATGAAGCATCAAAGGAGATCAGGGCTTCGATTCTCAATGCAACAATAATAATCATTGTGGCATTCCTGCCCTTGTTCTTTCTCTCCGGGATGGAAGGAAAAATGCTTAAGCCGCTGGGCATTTCCTTTATCGTTTCCCTGTTTATGTCATTGATTGTGGCAATGACTCTGACTCCGCTGCTCTCCGGAATGCTTTTGTCAGATGAAAGGTATCTGGCAAAGAATGAAAAAGATAAATGGCTGGTACGTAAACTTTCATATTATTACATAAGATCACTCAGCTGGTCGCTCAACCATAAGAAAGCAATCCTGTTTTCAACGCTTGGATTGTTCTTCGCCGCACTGGCCCTGATGTCCACCATGGGAAGAAGCTTTCTTCCCGAATTCAACGAGGGATCACTGACCCTTTCCATAGTCACCAGGCCGGGAACCTCACTGGAAGAAAGCAACCGGCTCGGAAACCTTGTTGAAACTGAATTGCTGTCGATCGCAGGTATATCCAGCACTGCACGCAGATCAGGACGGGGAGAACTTGATGAACACTCCCAGGCTTCCAACAGCGCTGAAATAGATGTTAATTTCTCCCTGAAGAACCGCGGCCGCGAAGAATTCATGGCAGATGTCCGCAACACCCTGTCGCAGATACCGGGAATAGCATTTACTGTGGGTCAGCCCCTTGGGCATCGCATTGACCACATGCTCTCCGGCACACGCGCCAACATTGCAATAAAACTGTTTGGAACCGATCTCAACAGGATGTTCTCCCTTGGAAAGGAGATAAAAGGATCGGTGGAAACCATTGAGGGCCTTGTCGACGTAAACGTTGACCAGCAGGTTGAGATCCCGCAGATCCAGATTAGGGCAAACCGCGACATGCTATCCTGGTATGGGATCACATTGCAGGACTTCAACCAGTTCGTTGAGCTTGCGTTCGCAGGGAAAAAAATGGCAGATATATATGAAGGCCAGCGCAGCTTTGATCTCATTCTAAGACTGGATAAAGACTATACCGATGACATGGAGGGCATTCGCAACGCTCTCATCGACACTCACAACGGAAAGAAAATTCCCCTCGGACAGGTTGCAGATATTGTTTCGGCCGCCGGACCCAGCTCAATAAGCCGGGAGAACGTTCAGCGAAAGCTGGTCGTTTCTGCAAATGTGGCCGGACGTGATCTGCGGGGAGCTGTACGGGAGGTAAGGGAGAAAATAAACACCACCATTAATCTGCCCGAAGGATACAGGATTGAATATGGCGGCCAGTTTGAAAGTGAGGCAAAAGCATCACAAACTCTCATGATAACCTCCGTGTTTGCATTGATCATAATATTCCTGCTGCTGTTCCAGGAATTCAGGAATTTCAGCCTGGCCGGAATTATCCTCCTCAATCTGCCACTGGCCTTAATCGGAGGTGTATTGGCAATATTCCTGACATCATCTGTTATCAGTATCCCTGCAATCATCGGATTTATCACACTCTTCGGCATTGCAACAAGGAACGGGATCCTTCTCGTTTCCCATTACCGGCGGCTGCAGGACAATGGCACCCCCCTGACTGAAACAATCATCAAAGGTTCGGCCGACAGGCTTAATCCGATACTGATGACTGCCCTTACTGCCGCACTTGCGCTTATTCCGCTGGCACTGAGGGGCAATCTGGCAGGAAACGAAATCCAGAGCCCGATGGCAAAGGTTATTCTCGGAGGATTGATAACCTCCACTTTACTGAACATTTTCATTGTGCCAATGGTGTACAGCATATTCAGGAACCACAGTGCATCAGGGAACAATGATCCCCGAAGCATATGACCTGGCTTCATACCGGGAGAATCGTTCAACTTTAAGAATATTCATATGCAGCACAGTTA
The DNA here is from genome assembly GCA_964435015.1 of uncultured Rikenellaceae bacterium. Taxonomy (GTDB): domain Bacteria; phylum Bacteroidota; class Bacteroidia; order Bacteroidales; family VadinHA17; genus LD21. The sequence continues at coordinate 203,070 of CAYSXP010000002.1, read as the reverse complement.
GTTAAGTATCATTATATGAGCGCATCCGATGCCAACCTAACAGATACCGGCATTAATCTCCTTTTCAACATCCGGTATGTACTTTTCCGGGATTTTTATGATATATTCACGAGGTTAAAACTTGTGAAATCATATTATTATGATAAAGAAAATCCTTATTCTGATAAACGATGCTCCCTACGGAACGGAGAAGGCATACAACGCTTTCCGGCTGGCAATGCAGCTTTGCAGCGAACATGATGATGTTGAGGCAAGAATATTTCTTATGGCGGATGCAGCTGCCTGTGCAGTTGCAGATCAGAATACCCCGGCTGGATATTACAACATCGGAAGGATGCTGAAAGCTGTTCTTGCAAAAGGAGGAAAAGTTAAAATATGCGGCAGTTGCATTGAAGCCAGAGGCCTGAAGAGCACAATGCTGACAGAAGGAACGGAAATAAGTACAATGGCCGAACTGGCAAACTGGGTCATTGACAGCGACAGGGTGATTACGTTTTAATATTGGTTCAGAATTCTTTTAACATTTACTTGCGAAAAATGATTCGTTAAAAAATTCATTCATAATGATTTATCTATTCAGGGAATTTCGCAGGCACAAGTGGAGAACAATATTCAGTATTGCCGGGTATGCCATTGCAACCGTGTTCATCCTTCTGATACTCTCTGTGGCAGATGCAAACAAAAATGATTCCTACGGTGTCCTGCAGAGTACAGGAACCCATTTTATTGTTTATGTACCAACCGATGCCAATTTATGTACCAGCAGCATTGCCAGCGGTTCTGTTTTCGCCGAAGGGGTAAAAACGATGATGCTCGACCACGATATGATCAGGACTATAAAGAATGTTGAAGGAGTGAGAGATGCGGCACCGTGCCTTCTGTATAAAATGTACGACAACGGGCTGAAGTCAGATATTTCAATCGCGGGGATCGACACCTCCAGCCTGGCCACACGGACAAATGTTCTTGCCCCGGTACACATTCTATCCGGAAGATACTTTTCCGGCAGAACCGATGAACTTCTGGCGGAAGAATCATTTGCCTCCGCACATGATCTTTCACCGGGAGATACTCTTGAGGTATTCGGGGGGAACATGCTGGTGGCCGGCATTGTGAACTCCGGTATCCGGCCTGTGAAAGCGGATTTCTATGCGCCCGTCTCCCTTGTCAGGACAATCCTTAAAGACAGGCTGCTCTGCAACGCCCCCAACTTCGATATGAATATCATTTTAGTAGAAGTTGCGGACGCACGTTTACAGGATAATGTGATCACCCGGATCAGGAATATGATGTACAAATTCGCAGTGTCAACCTATAACTGCTACCAGCCGGCCAACAGGGTAATGTCGATAATCGACAGATCATCCGTTGGACTCACCGGACTGATCTTCCTTTTCCTCATAATCTTTTCGGCCAAGACACAGCTCACCGCCCTGATGGAAAGATTCAGGGAAATAGGAATACTGAAGTCAATAGGATGGACGGACTCCAGCCTCGCCAAACATGTTTTCCTGGTATCCCTTATCCAGTCAGTTGCCGGAGTAACAGCAGGAATAGTGCTGGCATTCGGTGTTGTTGAATTTCTGCGCAACCCTGATAATCCGGTTTTCAGCTCCTTCGGTTTCAGAATCAGCTTCGGAAACATCCCATTGATATATGCACTCTCGCTGATCGGGGCCGTTGCCGCAAGCTTTTATCCGGTAATAAGGATCTGCCGGACAAAAGCAGGGGATATAATCAGGAACCATATGTAATCATTCCGGAACTGCAATTATGAACAACTTTAACATTGAATGCAACTCTCTGAACAAGCTATATAAAGGCAGGAACATTATTATCAGTGCCGTCAGGGATGTCAGCCTCAGAATCGAAAAAGGAGAATTCGTATTGTTGAAAGGGAGGTCGGGAGCCGGGAAGTCAACTTTGATAAACCTGATTGGAGGACTGATCTCACCCACATCGGGAAAGGTGATAATAGATGGTCTTATAGTAAATAAGCTTGACAATAAATCATTAAGCAACCTGCTGCTGAACCGAGTCGGTATTATTTTCCAGGGTTTCAATCTTCTTCCCGCTTATGATATTTATGAGAACATTGAAGTTGCACTGACCCCAAAAGGACTTTCAAAAAAAGAGATAGAAAAACTTGCAACACCATATTTTGAACGTTTCGGGCTGTCAGACATGCTGCATCTTCTGCCCGAAGAACTAAGTACCGGGCAACAGCAGAAGGTGGCTGTCATCCGCACCCTGATGCGGCAGCCATCAATTATCCTTGCTGATGAGCCGACCGCGTCAGTCGACGATATTACTGCCGGCGAGATCCTGGAGCTTATGAGGAACCTGTGCAATGACCAAAATGTTACAATCATGCTGGCAACTCACGGTATTGTGGCGGAGAAGGTCGCAGACAGGGTGATTGCAATGGAAAACGGCAGTATAATCAATCATTGACAGACCGGGAATCATCCCGGCCTGCTGTAAGGAGTTCCTTAAACCTTAAACTTCTGAACACTATCCCTTCATAAGGAGTGTTATTCCCCATCTCAAAAAGACATCCTATCCTGCCCGACCTAAATATCGTAATATCTGAATAAGCTGCAGGTCCTTCATGAAGTACCTTTGAATATGGCCAGGTTTTCCCCTGATCAGAACTCATTCGTAAAGTCATCCTCACTCTTGCTGTTTCATCAGCCGGGTTGGAAAACAACAGGATTTTCCTTTTATGACAGGCAAGAAGAGAACCCTGGCAGACAGGTTCAACAAGGAAAGGATCAGAATAAAGATCACTCCAGGTCTTTCCGTTATCGTCCGACCGTCTCATAACCAGATCGATATCTCCTGTGTCGGAAGAGCTGTTCTTTCTTCCCTCTGCAAAGGCCAGAAGAGTGCCTTTAAGGGTAGTAAGCATCAATGATTCATAGAATAAATCAACCTGAAATCTGATTTCTCCAATTGAACAAAATTCCATGAAATTATGTTATAGCAACCGGAATAAGTTGTTGAACCTAATCTCACCCACCTATGAACAACCTGAATGACAGGAGATTTTATTATCCCTCCCAACAAATACTTGAAAATGCCATAGTTAAGGACTATGACGAGCTGTACCGGTACTCAATCGAACACCGTGAGGAGTTCTGGGCAGAACAGGCTGAACAACTCTACTGGCACAAGAGATGGGATACTGTGCTGGACAAATCCAATCCGCCATTTTACAAGTGGTTCGGGGGAGCCAGGACAAACATAATATTCAATGCGCTTGACCGTCATCAGCAAACACCCGTCAGGAACAAACTGGCACTGATATGGGAGGGGGAACCGGGTGATGTCAGGACTTTCTCCTATCATTCCGTGAACCGTGAAGTTTCCCAGTTTGCAAATGTGCTGAAAAGCATGGGTGTAAAAAAAGGTGATGTAGTTACAATCTACATGCCTCAGATTCCGGAGCAGATTTTTGCAATGCTTGCATGCGCCAGGATAGGAGCCGTTCACAGCGTGGTTTTTGGCGGATTCAGCCATGAATCGCTTGCAGACAGGATAAATGATGCAAACAGCCGTGTGGTAATTACCGCCGACGGCGGATACAAGCGCGGCAAGGTCGTTGAAATGAAATCCATTGTAAACAAGGCAATGGAATTGTCACCGACAATGGAAATATGCATAACGATAAGAAGGGCCAATGTTGATGTTTATATGGAAAACGGAAGGGATTTCTGGTACCATGACCTGGTCGGGCTTCCGATTGCATCATACAAATGCGAAACAGAGATAATGGAATCTGACGACATGCTTTTTCTCCTTTATACCTCAGGATCCACCGGCAAGCCCAAGGCCCTGGTCCATACACATGGCGGCTACGGTGTCTACACCTCAACAACCCATCGAATGGTGTTTGATCTGAAGCCTGAGGACCGGTACTGGTGTGCAGCTGACCCGGGCTGGATCACCGGACACAGCTACATTGTTTACGGCACACTGATAAACGGTGCAACAGTCGTCATGTATGAAGGTTCACCCACATATCCATACCCTGACAGATGGTGGAAAATGGTTGACAAGTACGGGGTGAACATTTTATACACTTCACCCACTGCGATAAGAAGCTTAATGCGCTTTGGCGATTCCTGGCCAAAGAGAAATGATCTGAGTTCCCTTCGCCTCTTGGGATCGGTTGGTGAACCAATCAATCCGGAAGCATGGAAATGGTATCATGAAGTTATCGGAAACAGCAGGTGTCCGATTATGGATACATGGTGGCAGACTGAAACAGGAGGATTTATGATCACACCCCTGCCAATAACCCCGCTTAAGCCGGGTTCCGCATCAAAACCTTTTTTCGGAAATGAGATTTCGGTTGTAAATGAGGAGGGTCAGGAGGTAAATGCCGGTGAGGAGGGCAACCTGGTGATCAAATCACCCTGGCCCGGAATGACAGCCGGAGTTTATAAGGACAACCAGCGTTTTATTGACACATACTGGTCGAGATACAGCAGGCAGGGATGGTACCTGACAGGTGATTCCGCAAAGAAGGACGAGGATGGCTACTTCTGGATAATCGGGAGAACAGACGATGTTATTAAGATCAGCGGATACCGGCTTGGATCATATGAGCTTGAAAGTATTATGAGCAGCCATGCTGCAGTTGTGGAATCAGCTGCCATTGCCCTGCCCCATCCTGTCAAAGGTAACTGCATACATATATATGCCGTGCTGAGAAAAGGATATGAACCAGGCAAAGAACTGGAAAGGGAACTTATAAGTTATGTTGTTACACATCTGGGGCCTATCGCAAAGCCCGAAGAGATCATATTTGTTGACCAGCTTCCAAAAACCAGGAGCGGCAAAATCATGCGAAGGATATTGAAAGCAAGAGCCCTGGGACTTCCTGAAGGGGACCTCAGCACACTTGAGGATCAGTGAACCGGCCAGACCAGGCTCAACAGGAATTAAAAACCCTCCCTGCTAGGATCCGAACATTCTGCCGCCCCTCCTGGATTGCCTGAAAGCCTGCTTCCTTATTTTGGCATTGTGCCTGGAGAAATAGGCTTTGTTCCTTTTCATCTGCAGGTTATCCTGAAGCATCAGCCCCCTCAGATCGGCCTGATATTTCCTGCTGGCCGAGCAGCCTGTAAATGCTGTCGCCAGAATGAGAGTTATCAGCGTTATCAGCATTATGAACATCGACCTTTTCATTTTTCAGTGCTTTGTCTGTTAAAACCGTTTTTTAAGCTTCGTTTTAATGGCTTGAAAAACAAACTTCTGCCCTTTATACGTATTTGCAAAAAAAAAGTTCCATTCTGCAATATACTCCGGCTGCATGGCGTTTTAACAACGAAACCATGATGTACCGGAAATGAATAATAAAAGATCGAACAAATCGAAGAACACAAAATTCGTCAGGATTGACAATTCCACCTGGATCGAAACAGATGCCAGGGTTCCTGACCACATTGCAAGAACTCAATTCCTGCAGAAGGTTCAATTGTCAAAACCCGGCTCGTTCGGAGGCCAGGTAAGTGATGATCTATTATACCTGAGAACCTGATTAAATGGCATCCGCAATCACAAAAAATCCGGCTGAATGACAGATTCGGACAAATCCGGGAATTAGCGGCAGATCATATGTGCCGCATGATCAGAGTATTTCCCTCACAGTCAGATCAACCAGATTGGTAACCGTTTCTCCCGGCTGCAGATAAGGAAGCAGGCCCTCTTCCCTCAATACTTTTCTGTTCCTTACAGGAACATTCCCGGGTTCAAGACCAAGGACATATTCACCCGGTCCCATCATTTTCCATTGAGTAAACCATGGCAATGAAGTCGCGGTGAAGTCAATGGTGAGGCCAATCCCAAATTTCTTGTTTATCAGCGAAACCGAGGCGGTTCCGTTTTCATCCGGCCGTATCCTGTGAAAATATACCTGTTCTGCAAAACCGCCTCGGGGCTGGCTGAAGCGGCTAAAGCTCCCTGTTCCCGATGCGGAATGTTCATCCCTTGGAATTGTTTCCTCAGGATCAATCAGCAGTTCTGATTCCTCAGAAAGGAACGGATAACCGAAATTCATATGATAAAGAATTGTGTACGGACTTTCTGTGTATCCGAAATTGGTGATCGTGTCGGCAATACGGATCCTGTTCTGTCCCATAGTCGTTGTAATTTCCCGTTCAAGCCGGATCTTGCTTCCAAAAAGAGCACCTTCCTCAACAATTCCCCTTAATTTTATGTGATACTCATCCTCGTTCCATTGCGACAGGTCCGCCACCTGCCGGGCAGGGATGGTGGAATAGCGCCCGTGCAAACCCAGCTCCTCATCCCTGTCCTTAACGGGAGGTCCCAGATATGTGAGCCCGCAGGTTGTCAGCAGTCCGCCTGTAAAAGTTCTCAGCCATCCCGAATCTTCAGGTTCGTAAAAGGCCGGATGTGATTCCCCTGTGCAACTAAGATAGACAAGGTTAATACCCCTGAATGAGGCAAGGGAAATATCCATTCCCCTGTCGGGAAGGACAGTATAATTCAGTCCGCTTCCGGAATTAACATCTATTGCTCTCATATTGCGCCCCCTTCCATCGGTTAGCTCATAATGCCTAGTTCCGCCTATCTGGCCCATATTTCCAATGTACTGCAGAAGCTCTTGTCTTTTCATATCAGACTATTTGTGGATTTGCTGAAATTTGCCGCTTGCTTAAAAAACGAAATCCCGCCTCTCCCGCTACCGATCCAGGGTCCAAATGAAAGAAACCGCATTTAAATACCTGCACCGGTACCCGGTTCCCGGGATATGGATCTATCTATATGTATTTAAAAGTCTTATAACCTCATCACAGCTTCTTACCTCGTTTCCGGGGCGAACCCCGTCAGGAAAAACTTTAAGCAACGGGAGTATCTGCAATTGTGCATCGCTGTCATTGATCTTTCCGTTGCCGTCGGTCAGCTTCTCAAGCTTCAGCCCAAGGTGCTTTGCCATGAACCCGTACATTGCAACTCTTTTGTTATAACCGTAATCATGTATTTCATTTTCAAAATGGGCATTTTCTGCATTTTCAGCCTTTCCGAACAGGCTGTAAACTTTTCTGATATACGGATATTCGACTTCCGGTACATTTTTTGTCCAGTCATCTCCGTCTGAGATTATCAGCTGCGGTTTTGGCGCGAAAGATGCGGCAATCTCGACATTGTTGGTCTCGAAGGTTGAAGTCCTGTGAATGGGCATACCGCTTTCACATACGCATCCACCGTAAAAATGGGCCGATATCTGAACTGCCGGGACCGAGACATCTATCCTCTCGTCGACAGCGGCAAGCAAAAAGGACTGGGTTCCCCCGCCTGATGCTCCCGTAACTCCAAGTCGAGTGTCATCAACAAATCCAAGGGAGAGAAGGAAATCGATAACTCTCATGCTGTTCCAGGTCTGGATCCTTAAAACTTCAGGGGTTCCATGCAGGCAGGGAAGTGATTCCCCGTATCCCGTCATGTCGTATGCAAATACAGCAGCACCCATTATGGCAAGGGCTGCACACCTGTATTGCATATCGTTCCTGAACCTTCCATAGTCGGCAGGATTGCTCCAATGCCCGTGCGGACAGGCAATGCCCGGAATTTTACCGGTAAATGAGGCCGGGAGATAAAGATTTCCGGTAACATAAAAACCCGGCAGGCTCTCAAAGGCTACATTTTCAACAGTGTATCCGTCAAAAACCTGTTTTAGCTTCCGTATCGGATTCAGGTTGCACCGCGCCGGCAGTTCATCAAGTTTTGCTCCTTTCAGAATGGTGGTCCTGATCTGCCCGGCCCGTTTCAGCCAGGAGGCCTGATCATGGTATGTTCCCGAAAACTTTTCAAGGTTGGCCCTGCCACCCTCCTCAGTGGTATAATAACCCTGACACAGAAAAGGATCCTGGGCCTGAGCCGGCATGAAATTTATAAAAAAGACGAGCATGAGTATTTTCTCTTTCATAATCAGACTAACTTAAAGGTTCTTAAATCTTATACCAAGATAAATTTTTCCTGCAAGTAATTCACATTGGCATCGAATAATTTTATGTGAAACAAGAAACAGGAGATATTTCATGTATGGCCGGTTCATTGCCCTAAAATATCCTGCCGCAATAAGCAGATTAAAGATCAATCAGTTAACAACAAGCAACCTGCAGCTTACGGAAAACCGTGAAGTTGTTAAAACACAGATATACATTCCCTGCCCGATACGCTTTCCTGACTCAGTGCAGCCGTTCCATTCCAGTGTCGTTATGCCCGGACCCCTGAAACCTTTATCAAGGGTGCGGATCCTTACACCTGATAATGTGCAGATTGAAAGGGTTACCTGATCTTCCCCGGCAAGTTCGTATGTAATTAATGTATGGTTCCTGACAGGATTTGGAGCAATCCTGAGAGAAGGAAGAGTCAGCTCAGGAATTTTCCCTGCACTTACTATCCCGCCTTCCCGCACCAGGGCGGTATCAAGATTGGTGATATGAATGTTATCAAACCAGACATACTGACCTGAACTGACCGTATATTCTGATGATATTTCAAATCTTTCCACTGCTGCCCAGTCGAACTTACCTTCAGGATTAAACCAGGAATTGTTATCCCATGATCCCTTCTCAGATAGTTCTGACAAGGGAATGTGTGCATGATGCCATTTCCGGTCCCATTCTGCAAGAGTGTTGTCGATTGTTATACCCATTCTCCAGGGATGATCCTGAGGCCCGGTTTTCGTGTCAATGAATCGTATATCGAATTTTATATCCGGCTTGTTCCCGCGAACCATGAAATCTATCGCATAACCCTCAGCTTCAAGTTCTGTCAGATCCTTAAATGGTTTGAAATTGAAAACGATGGCATTATATTGTCCGAATCCCTGCCACAAAATGTTGTATTTTCCGTTGTTGGGCAGATCTGTTGAATAGAAATTGATCCTGCCCGTACCATAGCTTCCATCAGATATATGATCACAGATAAAATCAGAATATATGGGAAATCCGTTTGTTTCCGGAGAGATTACAAAAGGAGTCTGGGGTGGGATATCAAAACCCAGCGACTGAAGCAGACCGATATTAAGGTCATGGTCAAAAAGCTCATTCGAATCTTTGTTAAACAGGCCGAATCCGCCCTGATAATCCCATATTGTCCAGGGGATGTTTTTCTCATCCAGATACTGTCTTACAACGTTATACCAATAAGATCTGCCGGTATTGGAGCTGTTTGGAATATAGACACCGAATTCACCGCAGAAAATATTAACCTTCCTGCTGTTCCGGAAATAAACTGCAATATCGATCAGTTGGTGAACCCGGGCAACAGTTCCGTCGGACGGGTAGTTGTTGAGGCTGCTTTCGATCCATGTTCCTTTCAATGCAGCAGGACAGGAGGGCATTCCTGCCTGATCGTACGGGAAAGGCACCCCGGCAAGCGGTTCCATTGATGGTTCGGTCCATGATGCTCCCTGGTGGGTGAACATAAAGGGATCATAGAAATGAAATGTGTAAAGAAGGTTGTTGTCGGAGTAAACAGGAAGATTTTTCATTTCATTATAGGAATTGAAGCCCGACCCGCCCACAATAATTGTGTGTTTTGTATCAATAGTCCTGATCGTGTTTATTACCTCTCCCTGTATGGCGCCCCACACGGAAGTTGAGATACCGTGAGGCTCGTTAAGTATCTCATACAAAACCAGACCAGAGCGGTCCTTTAAATGCCGGGCCATCTGGGACCAGACTTTTTTAAGAATGTATTCTATATCCGGGCTTGTATCGGTGACGGGATCAAAACTGTGATTATCCAGGATCAGGTAAATATCCAATTCTTCACACAGGTCAATCACCGAATCCAGAAATGTGACAAAAACAGGATCAAGTGAATATGACGGACCACCCAAAGTCATGCTGTGAAGATTTACCGGCAGGCGCACCACGTCACAACCCAGGCTTTTAATATTCACCATATCCTGCCTTGTATACTTCGTTAACTGAATCTGGCCCGGACTGTTGGCCTGAAACCAGCCTGTAAGGTTCACACCGCGGCTGAACGGTGCCTGGGGACAGGCGGAAAACCTCGTCAGTACCATACAAAATACACAAGTCAGAAGTTTACCGGTATTTATGCGGCGTATCAGTGTTTTGTCATTGAATTTTGACATACATGTGATAATACTGTTAAAATTAATAAATTTTTAGTCCCCGTAAAAGCGCCATTTGTCAAAATCAGCTTTTCGGAAAAAAACATGAGACTAACATGCCATTGTTATGTATAATATTAGATATATGACCGTTACGGATCGAAGGCCAACCATGGTCCTTGTTTGTGAAAAAAAGTTGATAAATTATTTTCATGTTTTGACGAACGGATGAATTTATTTGACGAACACACCCTGATTATTGATGAATCAATCTGACACTTACACTAAGTTCGTAAAATCTGGATAAATTCCCTTTAACACGCCTTTTCTTTTTTGAAGTTCCCGCACTTAATTCGTAATTTTATATCAGGTAATAATTACCCATCATAAATGGATGAAATAACAGTAAATCACAAGATTGATATAAGTAATTTCCGGACTGCAAAGAACGATCCCCGGGATACGCAGATTCTTTTGGAGGAGGATCACAACAGTCCGGTGTTTAATAATCTTGTATCCGAAGGCGGAGGAAATTTCTATCATTACATTAACTGGCTGGGATTGATAAAAGACCCCAATCTTATGATCTTATCTTCCATTCACCATTATTACTATGATTTCAATGAACTGAAGGATGTAAGGACCCTTGTAAATCTCAAGCAATTAAACCAGATAAATCACATTGATCGTTTTTTGAGCAATGTATTCAGGGTGCTTCCGACCAAGGCTAATTTTATTGGTTGTTTTAAGGATAATAAGATCCACCGGGGAATGGCCGTACCCGTTTATCAATCATTCAGGCTGTTAAGCAACCTGATGAACCTTTTTGATTCCAAAACCGACAAGTTCCTTTCGAGAAAATACGTGATCAATGTGCTGGAATCGCATGGGTTCAGGATATCTGACATGACAGAAATCAATGACATTACTTATTTCTGTGCCCAGAACATCAAGAAATAAAATCCGGTACTGACCTGATCAGGGAACATTGCTTTCTTTCCTGATGGTTTGAATTCCATTTTAATCAAATCCTTCTCATCAGATCTGTTAATGTATTAACAGACCCTGCCTTCAGTGCCGGGCATTATTCATTGGTCGAAAGAATTGAACTGCATGTCAAAATATCATCAGAAGGAACATAACGGGAAAAGACACACTTAATATTACTTATAACACTAAACATCTGTTATTTACACGAACCCATCAAGTGCTGCACAACCCGATTTGCAAAAATCACTGGTAAATATCCACGGGATTTTGACTAAAAGCCCGGTTAATCCCTTCAAAGGCCGGAAAGGTTTGACAATTACTGCCTTTCCCGGGGTATATCTCTGAAAATCAGGCCCTGATTTCCCATAATCACATAACTGGCCTATTGACAGGATATGAGGTAATCCATATTTTTACCCGGGATTTTAACTGGCGAATTATGGAAGCAACAAATGTATTAAAAGGAGAAAATATCATTAATTGCGTTTCAACCACAGGCAGGGGAACGTACAATTTTCACTTTCCGGGAAACCTGCCGGTCAGGTCATATGCCCTGGAACCGCTTCTTTTAAATGGTTGTGAAGACTTGTACAACTATGTTCACTGGACAGGCCTGGTCAGGGAAAATGGCATGATGGTACTGTTACCCGTTTCTCAATATCACTATGATTCTGAAGATCTGAAAAATGTCAGGATTCTTGTCAATCAGAAAAAACTAAACAATGTCATGCACCTTGAAAGCTATCTGCATACCTTGTTTTTAGCCCTGCCTGCCGATGCATACTTCCTCGGATGTTTCAAATGCGGCAGCATGGCAGAGGATGAGCAATCACTAATCCCGTCAGGAAAGTTTTACCGGTCTGTTAACGGCTCTGACCCTCATCCGGGAAGGCTGTTCACAAAGGAAGGAGCATCCAGGCTGCTTGAGGGGCATGGCTACAAGGTGATTGATTTAACCGATCTGAACGGAATCACCTATTTTTGTGCACGGGTAAAAAAAACGGGTGAATAAAACATTATCCTGCAATTATCGTTCTATTATTGATTTTAAGGAATTGCGACATTACAGCTTCTTCCTGGGAGATATATATGGATTTAATCAACACACTGATACGCCTTAGAATAATTCCATTCCTCGAGAAATGGAACATTATTAACCTGGTCCTGGGAGCAATTGATATTATGTCAATTGCCGTGGCTTTCCAGATTGCATACATAATCAATTATCAGGAATTTGGAGGTAGTTTCTTTTTCGAAAGAAGGGATATGACAATGTTGTTTCTGGGGATTCTGCCTGTCTGGTTAATCACACTCTATATTATTAAGGTGACCGAGATTCCGAGAACCAAAAGATACCGTACCCTTCTGTTTGAATACCTTCAGTCTGCCATAGCTGTCAGCATAATATTACTGGCGATTTATTTCATTTTCAAGCTCGCCTATATTTCACGCTTGTTCCTGGTGGAGTTTACATTCCTTGCCTTTCTTTTCCTTTTTCTTTCCAGGACCCTGGAATACAAGGTTTTCAGGATCTACCGTGCAAAAGGTTTTAATCATTTGAATGTGGTTCTGATTGCAGATGATTCATCGCTTGAATTTATTGAGGATTTGCGCAATAATCTCGACTGGGGCTACAGAATTGCCTTTATTTTTACTAACTCACAGTACATCAGGAAGAGATATGAAAACATATTTAAGATCCTTCCCGAGAAATCAAAAATGATTCTCCATGAACTGATGGAAGTTGACACTATTGATGAGGTTATTTATCTTAAAAATGAGATTGTTCCGGCTGAAGTAAGGGACTCCATAAGGTCGTGTGAAGAACTGGGAGTGGTTTTCCGGCTGAAGCACAAAGATCTGCAGCTTAATCTCACAAATGCATTTACATCCATAATAGGGAATGAAAAATTCCTTACCTTCATCAATATCCCCTACAAACCATTTGCGCTTGCAGTCAAGAAATTCATGGACATTAACCTGTCGGTGATTTTATTGATCATCCTGTCCCCTCTCCTGCTGACAATAAGCCTCGCTATCAAACTCACCTCGGAAGGACCCGTTATTTACAGGCAGGCCAGGGTGGGATTAAGGGGTCGTCAGTTCAATCTTTACAAGTTCCGTACAATGGTAGTCAATGCTGAAAAAATACGGGAAGAACTGGAATCGCAGAATGAGGCTGACGGACCGGTTTTTAAAATAAAAGCTGATCCGAGAATAACAAAAGTTGGCAAATTCCTGAGAAAAACAGGACTGGATGAACTTCCTCAGTTGTTTAATGTACTTAAGGGGGAAATGTCGCTTATCGGACCCCGTCCACCTCTCAAGAGCGAGACCGAGCAGTATAAGAGATGGCAGTTGCGCCGTTTGTCCGTCAAGCCGGGCTTGTCATGTTTCTGGCAAATTATCCCTGACAGGAACAGTGTTAAGTTTGAGAAATGGATGGAAATGGACCTGGCTTATATCGATAATTGGTCGCCTCGATTAGATTTTATAATTTTGTTCAAAACTTTGAAAACAGTGTTCAACAGAACAGGAAATTAGAATTTTTACAGACAATAAATTTTATGAAACCCACATGTATTTCATACACAAACACGTGTAATTATAATTTTTAAACAAGTGGGTTCTGTCATACCATTAAAGTCAAAAATTATTATGATGAAAAACAAGATGAATATTACAGGTAAAGCCGGACTTGCAATGATTTTGATATTTATTTCCGTTTCATGTGTCCCAACCAAGAAACTAAAATATTTCACTGATATTGACGATCTCCAGGACCCCGTGGCAAATCCCAGGACCCAAAAGATCATAATGCCGTTCGACCGACTTTATATAAGGGTATTGAGTATCGACCCCGCAACAAGCCAGATTTTCAATTTTTCGGAAGATACCCGTTATGATCTTTCCGGAAGCATTGTCGGGTATCTTGTAAATGAAGCTGGTGATATCAATTTCCCGTTTGTCGGCGACATCAATGTCGGAAGCATGACAACTTCACAGGCTGCAGAAAAGATACAGAAATCGCTCAATGAATACGTGCCCAATACTTCGATCATTGTTAAACTTGTCGATAACAAGGTATCAGTGCTGGGAGAGGTAAATGATCAGGGATCTTTCTCATTCTCGCAGGAAAAGCTGAATATATATGAGACACTGGCACTTGGAGGCGGCCTCACCAGGTATGGAGACAGGAAGAATATTATCCTTTTAAGGCAGGAAGGCGATAAAATAATGCATCATAAGCTCGACCTCTCTGACTCTAAGATCGCCGAGAAGGATTTCTTCTATGTTTTGCCGAACGATGTTATTATTGTTGAACCGCTAAGATCAGTGTCAACAAGCTACTCCAACGTTACAGCATCAATTTTCCTGTCGGCAATAACGACGCTGATGACTGTACTGACATTGTATTATAATGTGATCCGATAAGCATAACTGGAACCCTGGAATATCACTCTTAAAAAAAATTGTAATGTTAAAGACAAATGATTCGGATGCGTCAATTGCACCAATAAAATATTTCATATTTAAAGTTGCTTCCCTCAAGTATCTCTACATTGTCGTATTGGTGCTATGCCTTGGAGTCGCAGTGCTTTTCAACAAGTACTCCGCAAAAGTATACGAGGCATCCGCAACATTGAGCCCGGTCGAAAACAAGACCTCATCAATCCTGAGTTCAAACCAGCTTTTCGGCGGGCTGAATCCCCTTCACTCAATTGATAATATCGAAAACGATATCTCCAATCTGAGCTCTTTCGCCCTTGTATACTCGACAGTGACAAAAATGAACCTGGAGGTAAGTTACTTCAGCGAGCAGCAGAAGTTTTTCAAGCAGACCCATGAAATTTACAGTTATCTGCCCTTTACCATTGCTATTGACAAATCGCACATCCAGCCAATTAATACCAAAATCTACATTACCGTCCTTGATGAATCAACTTTCAGGGTCACAATCTCTGAGAAAGATGTCTCATTGTATAATTATGTCGATAACATGATAATAAGTGATGACTTTGACCTTGAAGTAGACACAATCTGCAGATTCGGTGAAACCATCCAGAACAAGGCTTTCAGGTTCTCTGTTGCCAATAACAGGGATTATGCCGCAAACCCGGCAAAAGACAAGCAAAAGTATTTCATAAAATTCAATCACCTTGACTACCTGGCCAAGAGTTATCTCAAAAGCCTGGATATCCACAGAATATCCCCGCTTGCTTCAATCATCAACATAAAATTCACCGATAATAATCTGGAAAAGACCATAAAATTCCTGAATCAGTATCTTAATTCCTTCCTTGATGACAACCTGGGGAAAAAGAATAAAATTGCACTGAGCACAGTGAACTTCATCGATTCACAGATTTCTGAAATCTCCGATTCACTGAACATCTCAGAATCTCAGCTCAGAAACTACAGGGCGGCAAACCAGGTAATGGATCTGAGTTTCCAGGGGCAGCAGACTTATGAACAGATGACACTTATCCAGCAGGAGAGGGCAACCCTGCAGCTTCAGCAACGTTACTACAATTATGTGATCAACTATTTCAAAGCCAATCAGGATATGGCCGGAGTTGTTCCGCCATCAGCAATGAATGTATCTGATCCCATTACGAACCAGATGATATCAGAACTGCTCAGCCTGTACAATCAACGATCAACCATCACCACAGGCACCAGTACCGACAAGAATATTTTCCTCGGCCAGATCGACAACAGGATAAAAATGCAAAGGCAGGCAATTATTGAAAATTTTACAAATAACCTGAATACGCTTACCCTTTCTCTGAACGAGCTTGATTACAGGGAAAACAAGCTTTCAAGAGAAATATCCCAACTCCCGAGGACCGAGATGAATATGGTTGGCATGAAAAGAAAATTCGACCTGAACGATGCCATTTACACCTACCTCCTTCAAAAACGATCTGAAGCCGCAATAGCACTGGCATCAAACTACCCTGACTACGAAATCCTTGAACCGGCCAGGGAAATAACATCAAAAATCGTATCACCAAAGGAATTCATAAATTATATCATAGCCCTGTTCATGGGCCTGCTGATACCAACAATGTATCTCATTCTCAGAGACTTCTTCGACGACAAGATCAGAAGCCTCAATGATGCCGAATACCTGCTTCACAAACCCGTTCTAAGCGTTATTTACAGCAATAATCATAAAAGTGAATCCGTTGTTGCTGAATTTCCCAAGTCAGCTGTATCCGAGTCGTTCAGGAACCTGAGAAGCAGCCTGTTCCTGAAAGCCGGACATGAAATGTCGAAAGTAATTCTGATTACTTCATCACAGCCCCAGGATGGAAAAAGCTTCATCTCGTTCAACCTCGCTTCTTCAATCGCATCCGTTGGCTACAAAACCATTTTGATCGACTGCGACCTCAGACGGCCAACACTGCATTCAAAACTAAAAGTTGAGAATCGTATGGGACTGACCAATTACATGACAAAAAACGCAGCCATCAATGAGATAATCCGTAATACCAACATTGAAAACCTGTCTTTCATCCCGGCCGGCCCCGTAATCCCCAATCCCTCGGAAATGATGGAACTGGGGGTGCTTGACGGACTTATAAGCGAGCTGAAAAGCAGGTTCGACTATATCATAATCGATACTACCCCGGTAGGTATAGTTGCAGATGCAACCCTCATGATGAAATATGCATCAAAGGTGCTGATGGTGATGAGAAATAACTATACCCGGAAAGACATCCTGGCCAATGTAATCAGTAATTTGAAAACCAATAAATTAAATAATTACGACATCGTATACAATGACCTGAATCTGCATAAAAGCTCTTACAGGCATTACAGTAATTATTATATCAAGAATTAATAAAAAGAAAGTCAAATTAATATTAACCAATTATATATCATTAAGTATGGAAGTTGAAGAAATTGCAATCAGGGAAAAAGTCAAAGGCTATATACAACAGGCAACATTTGTTGAAAAGGATAAAATCAGGGATGATTCCCTTATTTTCAAGGAGGGGTATTTTGATTCGATGGGTTTTGTTTTGCTGATCACATTCCTTGAGGAGAATTTCAGCATCAAGACAAATGATTCTGACCTGGTTGAGGAGAATTTTGAATCAATCAATTCCATAACAAATTTCATCCTGAGAAAAAAGACTAACTGAATATGTGTGGCATTGCAGGATTAGTTGACTACAGGAATGCATTGACTGACAAATCATTGATTAAGTCGATGCTTGGTGCAATAAGTTTTCGCGGGCCTGACGAAAGTGGTATTTACTATTCCCTCAATGCATGCCTGGGACATGTCAGACTCAGTATACTCGACCTGTCAACAGGCCAGCAACCCTTGTCTGATTCACAAGGCCGTTTCTGGATTGTTTATAACGGTGAGATCTTTAACTATCCGGATCTCCGTGACATGCTCCTGAAAAAAGGAGTGGTTTTCAGAACTAACTCCGATACTGAGGTACTGGTTAACCTTTATGCAATCTACGGCAAGGATTGCCTGCCGATGCTTAACGGCCAGTTTGCCTTTGCAATATGGGATGAATATGAAAAGGAATTATTCATGGCCCGCGACAGGGTCGGGATCCGTCCGTTGTTTTATCACCTCGAAAACGGAAGACTCACATTCGCCTCGGAAATAAAATCGATTTTCATTCAGGAAAGAATAAAACCCGAGCTGTCAGGTGAAAACCTTGCACAGATATATACTTTCTGGACAGCATTATCACCCAATACCGCTTTCCGGAACATATTCGAGCTGTCACCGGGTCATTGCCTGACATACAATAAAAAAGGCCTCAGAATTGATAAATACTGGGAGCTCCGGTACGGCAACCCCGACAATTCGCTTACCCTGGAGAAAGCACTTGAACAATTCAATGAACTGTTTCATGATGCGGTCAGGATAAGATTAAGGGCAGACGTAGAAGTTGCAGCATACCTGAGCGGAGGAATCGATTCCAGTTCAACGGTGGCATATATTAAGGATATTGAACCGGGTACATTGAATACTTTTTCAATCGGCTTTGCTGATAAGGAATTTGATGAAACCGCATATCAGAATGAAGCAGTCAGTTATTTAAATACCCGCCACAGATCGATAATCTGCACCTCCGGTGAAATTGCCGGTAGTTTCCCAAAGGTAGTCTGGCACACAGAGACACCCCTTACCCGTACCGCACCTGTTCCAATGTATCTCCTCTCGAAATTTGTCAGGGAAAACAATATTAAAGTCGTTATCACCGGAGAAGGTGCCGATGAGATGCTTGCAGGATATGACATTTTCAAGGAGGCAATGATAAGGCGGTTCTGGGCTCAACAGCCAGAGTCCGCCATCCGCCCGCGCCTCCTGACCAAGCTTTATCCGTTTCTCCCGCAAATGAAACAGGCCAATCCGGCCATCCTCAAAATGTTTTTCGGGTACAGGCTGGAAGACACAGAAAACCCATTCTATTCCCATCTCCTGAGATGGAACAATGCAAATCATATTCTTAAGCATTTTTCAGACCCGGTCAGGTCAGAACTTAATGGTTATTCACCGATCGCTGATCTGGAGAATAGATTACCTTCTGATTTCAACAAAATGAGCCAGCTGGATAAAGCCCAGTGGCTTGAAACTTCCATCTTCATGTCAGGCTACCTGCTTTCATCACAGGGCGACCGGATGGCTGCAGCCAACGCAGTCGAGGGCAGGTATCCCTTCCTCGATTACCGGGTGATTGAATTCTGTAATAAACTTCCGGGTGATTTCAAACTCAGGGGACTGAATGAGAAGTACCTGCTTAAAAAAATGATGAAAAACAAGATCCCTGAAAACATAATCAACAGGTCAAAACAACCTTACAGGGCACCTATCAAAAATGTCTTCTTCCTGAACAATCCCCCGGAATTCATTAAGGAAATGCTGTCGCCCGAATCTTTCAGAAAGGCTGGTGTTTTCAACCATGATTCTGTATCAAAGCTGCTGCAGAAAATAGAAAAAACCAATACCGCCTCAGAAATCGAAGACATGATCCTGGCCTCTGTTGTTTCAACCCATCTGCTGCATTATCAGTTCGTTGAAAAACATGCAGAGGGTATGCAAAGCAGGGAAATTAAAAATCCAAAAATAGTTGAAGACTTAAAATCTGTTTAATATGGAGCATAAAAAACCGTTCTCAAAAGATTTGATCGTTCTCAAAGACATCAAATCCGTAATTGACAATATAATTGATAAACTCCGCCATGATGTTCTGATTGATTTCAAAAGATCAGGAGGGGTAATCGGTATAAGCGGGGGAATTGATTCGTCAGTCTGCCTCGCTCTTGCAGCGAAAGCTTTTGGTCACGAAAAAGTATTGGGTGTAATTATGCCTGAAAAGGATTCCAGCCCCGAGAGTGAGGAACTTGCATTGGAGCTTGCAGGAAAGTTCAATGTAAAAACAGTAAAAGAGGACATAACCGACGCATTAACAGGGTTCAGATGCTATGAAAGGCGCGATGAGGCAGTAAAACGTGTGTTTCCTGAATATGATCCGAAATCATACAAAATGAAAATAGGCATCCGGCAAAGCGGTTTGTTCAGCAGCCTTCCCCCTGTCTTCACCCTGACAATTATTGATAAGGAAGGCAACCAGCAGGATAAAATCCTGCATACCCGCGAATATCTCCAGATTGTTGCCGCATCCAACTTCAAGCAGCGATCAAGAATGTCGATGCTTTACTATCACGCCGAAGCAATGCATTACGCCGTTATAGGAACTCCCAACAAACATGAACAGGAGCAGGGTTTTTTTGTAAAGTACGGCGACGGAGGTGCAGATGTAATGCCAATAGGTAACCTTTACAAATCCCAGGTGTACCAGTTGGCTGAATATCTTGAAGTTCCTGCCAGTATTATTGAAAGGACACCTACAACCGACACCTATACCGCAGTACAGACCCAGGAAGAATTCTTCTACCAGCTTCCGTTTAACCTGATGGATATATACTGGTATGGTTATGAGAACGGATATACACCTGGCGAGGTCGCTGAAGCTATGGGTGAAACAGAATCCCGGATTGAGTCGCTGTTCAGGAATTTTGAAAGAAAAAGGAGAACAACCGAATATCTGAGAATGCCGCCGGTAAGAGATTATTTCAAAGTTCTGTAAGCCCTCCCGGGAGCAATCCCTGTCATGAAGAACAGTGTGAATGTTTTCACACTGTTCTTCTCAGATAAGCCCAAAAAAACTATGATTCACATCATGGTTTTTTCATTCATGCCAATAAAACATGCATTTATCAAAAAGCTCAGATTACCGATGTATTTTAACTTTTAATCCACGGATTAATTATGCACATTTGAGTAGATATAAGTTCAAAAAAGCTTATTTATTCCAAAAAATGAAGAAATTCTTGCTGTTTGTAATTCTATGGAATTTCACGGTAACAGGTTTTTCTCAAAATCCTGGCCCTGAACAGGGAATCCATGAGGTTACGATTAACTATGATTATAGCCGGGAGGAGCTGGGCACTATCTTCACAACATCTGAGAACAGCTACCTGCTCAAGGTTAACCTCTTCCGCCATCAAGATGAAGATGCCGGACTGTTTATTAAGATATGGACGATGTCAGGCAATAATTACACCCTTGTGTCCGGACCTTTCTCATGGAACATCACTTCGGGACCACAGGGCTGGATGGCATATGAATTCCCTTATCCCATTGCCGTTCAGACAGGCAAAACATATCTTATATCATTTGACAGATCCCCCGATGACAACGGAAGCAAGACATCAGATAATACAGGGAGGCCGGATCAAGGCAATCTGAGAACCAATCTGCCTGCCTCTGTTGAAAACAGCCGGACAGCCAAACCAACCAGCTCATTGATAAATTCTTCAGGAAGAATTAAACTTCATGCCATTCTAAATGTCAGATTTGACGGAGGAACAATCGGAGAAGAACAGGCTGTATGCTACAATTCAGGCCCTGCCCGGCTGACGCAGACCGTTCCGCCCACCGGCGGCGACGGAACTTATTCATATCAGTGGCAGAGTTCTGCTAACAGTACAACCTGGACCAACATTGAAGGCGCAACTTCAGAATCATATCTGCCGCCCGTACTGACCAGCAGCAGATGGTACAGAAGGATTGTTACGAGCGGAGTATTTGGCAGCACAGGCAGCAATGAGATATTGATAACTGTTTATCCCAGGTTTACTTCAGGAACAATAGGTTCTGCCCAGACCATATGCTATAATTCGGCAGCCCCGGTCCTGAATCAGATCAGTTCTCCGACCGGAGGCGATGGCGTATACAGCTTTCAATGGCAGTTCTCCGCTGATGATATTAACTGGACCGATATTCCAGGTGCCGTTGATGCATCGTATTCACCCGGGGCATTGACTTCAGGCAGGTGGTTCCGCAGAAATGTGTTTAGCAGGGAATGCGGACAACTCAGCAGCAACCACGTGAGGATAACTGTTATAAACGAGCTGATTCCGGGCACCATAGGATCAGGGCAATCGGTATGTTACCGCACTGCTCCCGCAACTTTCACACAGCTGAGCCCGGCTGCCGGAGGTGCCGGATCATTCACTTATCAGTGGCAGATCTCTGACAATGGCACAAACTGGACAAATATTGCAGGTGCAACACAGCCTTCGTACACTCCTCCGGCCATGACCGGCGGCTCCAATTTCAGGAGAGTGGTCAACAGCAGCATTTGCAGCAGCGCAAGCAACACAATATCAGTAACAGTATACCCGGAACTAATGCCTGGTTCTGTCGGTCCCTCCCAGACAATTTGCCACAATACCGTTCCGGCACGGCTCACACAGGTTGCCCCTCCGGCAGGCGGCACGGGCTCTTTCGCCTTTCAGTGGCAAAGTTCCTCCAATAATTCCAGCTGGTCCGATATCCCGGGTGCAACAGAGTCCGGCTACTCACCGCCTGCCCTGATTGCATCAACCTACTTCAGGCGCAGGGTTGTCAGCGGCGAATGCGGACCGGTAAGCTCAGCATCCGTAATGATAACAGTTAATGCAGCACTGACCCCGGGATCTGTCGGGTCGGCACAGTCAATATGCCACAACGAAATTCCTGCAACCCTTACACAGGTATCGCCCCCTGCGGGAGGTACAGGAAGTTATACCTACCAGTGGCAGAATTCCCCGAATAACTCTGACTGGTCGGATATTCCCGGGGCGGCACTTGCTTCATATTCACCTCCTGCATTGACCGCAAATACCTACTACAGACGCAGCATAACAAGCGGTGAATGCGGAACCTTAAGTTCAAACAGCATTCTCGTCACCGTAAATCCTTCACTGGCTCCAGGCTCAACCGGATACGACCAGGCCATTTGCCACAATACTGCTCCGGCACAGGTGCTGCATGTAAATGCGCCCTCCGGAGGTACCGGTTCCTACAGCTACCAGTGGCAGAGCTCCCCCAACAATACCTCATGGTCCGATATCCCTGGTGCAACATCTTCATCATACTCACCACCGGCACTGACAGCAACAACTTATTACAGACGTGCCGTCAGAAGCGCAAACTGCAATACCGCAAACGGCAACTCTGTCCGGATCACCGTATATCCTGCAGTTGATCCGGGATCTGCCGGAACTCCTCAGACTATCTGCCACAATACTGTCCCTGCACAACTGACAGAGATCTCTGCTCCTTCAGGCGGCACAGAAACTTTCACCTTTCAATGGCAGAGTTCAGCAAATAACTCCGGCTGGACAAACATTAACGGGGCTAACCAGGCCTCATATTCACCACAGGCACTTACCTCAACCACATACTTCAGGAGGAATGCTACAAGCCCTGAGTGCGGAACGACAAGCAGTGCCTCTGTTCTGATCACGGTTAATGCTGCCCTGCTGCCGGGTTCCGTCGGGTCAAACCAGTCGATATGCTATAACGAAGCCCCCTCAACCCTGTCCCAGATAACTGCTCCCTCAGGCGGTACAGGTTCTTACTCATATCAATGGCAACTCTCACCCGACAATTCCAGCTGGTCAAACATCCCGGGAGCAACCCAGCCCTCTTTTTCTCCTCCAGCCCTGACAGCAGCCACCTATTACAGACGAAATATCACCAGCGGTAATTGCGGAACAGTAAGCTCAGGCAGTGTACTTATTACCGTGAATCCGGCGCTGCATCCCGGTTCAATAGGATATAACCAGACAATATGCTACAATGTAACTCCCGCTCAATTGTCACAAACAAATCCTGCCTCAGGAGGTACGGGCTCATACAATTACCAATGGCAGAGTTCGGGCAATAACACCACATGGTCAGATATTCCGGGTGCCGTATCTTCATCATATTCACCCCCGGCACTGGCGGATGACAGGAATTTTCGCCTGAGTGTAAGAAGCGGTGACTGTTTTAGCAGCACCAACTCCATACTGATAGCGGTTCATGATCCGATAACCCTTGCCCAGCTGCAACGAAGCAAAATAATTTCAAACAACACCTCAACAACATTCAACATTGAAATTACGGGGGGAGCGCCGCCATATACAATAAACTATTCACTCAACGGAGCAGCTCAGCCGGCTATTTATAACTATGTAAGCGGCAATGAAATACCAACAGGGGTCCTCTCAACCGGCACGTATGGCTATACGCTGGCATCCGTCACTGATGCAAACGGATGCAATGCCCCGAACCTGGGTTACGGAATTACCATCACCGTTGTTTCAGGGGAGATCAGCGCATCAAATTCTGCACTTGTATTGGTTAATTCCGGGTCATCCTATTACAACGATTATTATAATTACATCAAACCCTATCTTGATAATTTCGGTATCCCCTATGAAGTCTGCAACCTGAATTCCAGCCCGCTGCCCAATCTCCATGATTACGCTGTCCTCATTTTCGGGCACAGGGATGTTTACACAACAGGGTATCCGATATCACAAATTGAATCGGCAGTTGCCGATGGTGTCGGACTGTACAGTTTTGATCCTCACCTTTTTGATTATCCAAGCGGATTTAATACTGTTATTTCTCCCAGATCCGCCACTTCTTCGCAGGTTTATATTCCAAATTATTCACATTATATCACCCGGATGCATGCTCCTGACAGCTACCACGGTTCAAACAATTATATCAATCTCAGGAATTCATGGACATTGATCCAGAACAGCAGTCTTAACGGAAGTTCTGACCTTGCCACCCTGGGATCAGTACCCCTGTTGCAGGCTGCCCCATATGGCAATGGCCGGATAGTAAAATGGACGGCTTATAACTGGGTTTTTGAAAGCCTGCTTGGCCCCGTTTACGGGATGGACGACCTGATCTGGAGGGGTATTGTCTGGGCCGCAAGGAAACCTTTTGTGATGCAGGGTTTACCTCCCATGCTCACCATGAGGGTTGATGACGTTGACGGTAACGGATCGGAGCTGGAAAACAATTTCAACTGGATCAATATATGCAATGAGTTTGGAATAATTCCATGGCTGGGTCTGTTTATAAACAATATTCCTTCAGCCTATATTCCTACCCTCAGAAATCTCCTCAACAATAACCTGGCAACTGCATCACCGCATGCCTATGGATATGCACAGGGTTACAAAGGCTTCATTTACTACAACCACGATTATATCTATAATTTTGATGCTGCCGCCAATGTCAGGGAGGCCAGGGACTACTTCATAAATAACGGCTTCAGGATGTCAAATTTTGTCGTCCCCCATTATTATGAATACAGTTCCGAAGCCCTGGCAGAGATCAGGAACATGGGTGTGGATTTCATCGGGGTCCATTGGCTCCCGGATCAGAGTTACACGCCTTCTCCCGACTGGCTTAATTGCGGCCCCTACAGAATCAACAGGTACGGCACATCTGCAACATCCGATCTCAGGCCGGTATATTATGGCGATTACATTAATCTGAGCGGGGTTGAATTTTTCAATTGCCTTACTGAAATCAGGGATGACGGAGGTTACGAATGGTTCCCCGACAACTCGGTTTCAAGCACATCAAACAGGGGCGTTCGTCATCTGAGAAGAGCTTTCAACAGCATGGTCCTGGCTTCGCTTTTTACTCATGAGGCAAGCTATATTGAAAATATCACTCCCGCCAACTGGAGAGAGATCCTCAGCCGCGTAACAACAGCCGTAGCCGGTTATTCCCCGGAATACACAACCCTCGATTATGCCCTGAGATATGTAAGGGCCAAAAAGAATCTGACAATAACCGGGGTCTTTGAAAAGTCAGCTGCAATTGAGATCCATTACTCCGGAAATAACGATATGGATACCAAATGCTATCTGTTCAATGAATCGGGCGGCCAGATCCACAGCAGTTTTGTATCTCTTGGCCGGGTAAACGGCAGCAACATTGTTAGTATTCCGAAATGAATGAAACTGATAGTACGATGATTAAAAAAACAATACTGGTGATCCTGGTCTCCTTTCTTGCAGCAGAAGGAGTAACACGGGCACAATGGAGCAAGGAGCCATGCCCGACAAGGGAAGATCTGAATTCAGTCTTCTTTGTGAACCCGGCACGGGGCTGGGCCGTCGGAGACAATGGCGTTATCCTGGGCAAGGCGAACGGAACCTGGACCCAATCCGTCTCACCTGTTAAGGAGAACCTTTATTCGGTTGCCATGACAGGAAATGACAACGGCTGGGCGGTTGGCGCAAACGGTACAATTATCAGATTCAATGGTTCTGCATGGGAAAAAACTGAAAGCCCCACAACCAATGACCTGTTTGCCGTTTCCTTTAAAGATCCGGCAAACGGCGTAATCACCGGAAAAAGCGGTACAATACTTGTTCTTTCGGGAAATAAATGGAAACCCCTGGACAGAAATATAAAGGCCAACCTATATGCTGTTCAGTATCTGAATGATGATATTATTTTCGGAGGAGGCATGGAGCTTCTGAACGTACCCGTAATCAGAATGTCCGCTAAACCGGGTAATTCGTTTACAACTCTGTTTGATTCAAATATTACTGTAACCGGATTGGCATTCACAAATCCGGAAAATGGCTGGATCATCGGGTCGCCGGGAATTCTGCTGCATTTTGACGGCAAAAGCTGGCAAAAGCCTGACATTAATTACAGGTTCCCTTCGCTGAAACATCTGGCTCTCTCTGACAAGAATAATGGATTGTGCGTTGGATTCAGCGGAACCATCCTTAGCCTTAATAATGGAATATGGACAAAAGAAGAATCCGGTACAGCTATGCACCTGAGCGGCTCCGCAATTGCCGGCAGCAACTGTTATGCCGTGGGTGAAAAGGGTACAATCCTTGTCAGAAGCGAAGAGAAGGACCTGAGAAAAAAAGTATTGTCCGAAATCCCGGAAAAACAAATCAGAATATATCCGAATCCGTGCACGGATTTTATAAATATTGATCTTTCAGAATTGAAAAATTGTTCCGGCGGTACCGTTTATATAATGGATCTGACAGGAGAGGTGACAGATCAGAAAGATTTCGATTTCTCAAACACCAACCTGCATTTCACATTTCCGACCAATAATTACAAATCGGGGATTTACCTGATTAAAGTAAAAACGGGAAATGAAATTCTGCCGGGCAGATTCATCGTGAAATAAGCGCCGGAGTTGAAAATCAGTATATAAGTACAATAAAATGAGAAAAATAATGTTGAATAGGAAACTCCTGGTTTATGAATGCATTTGATTACTTTTTTGAATTGACATCCGGATCGGATAGAAATTTCCTGGTGGGCAGGGAGAACCTTTCTTTTAAAAACCTTTATCATTCGTCACGCAGCCTTGCCGCCCACCTGGAAACCGAATACGGGCACAATAAGAATATCCTGCTGCTGTCGGCAAACAATGCTTTTTTTCTTACAGCTTATTTTGCCATTATTAAATCCGGAAATGTATGCATACCACTTGACCCGAATATTGAAAAGGAAAACTTTGCCTACATTTCCCGGCTTACAGACCCTGTGCTGATATTCTGTACCGCCGATGTGGCCAGGAAACATGATCCCGGAACCCGGAAATGCATTTTCCCCGAAACTGTCAACAATCCGGAATTTCATGGCTCTGATCATCCGGAAAACGGATTCATGGTCAATAAAGATGACTGTGCCGAGATCATTTTCACCTCCGGATCAACCGGTGTGCCGAAAGGTGTAATGATATCTCACAGAAATTTAATTGCAAATACCGAATCAATAATCAAATATCTTAAACTTGATGAGAACGACAGGATGCTTGTCGTACTGCCCTTTTACTATTGTTACGGACTGTCACTGCTCCACACCCATCTGAGGGTTGGAGGATCAATAGTGCTCAATAACTCATTTATCTTCCTGGGAGGTATAATAAGGGATCTGCTCGAACAGAATTGCACTGGTTTTGCAGGAGTTCCAAGCCATTTCCAGATTCTGCTGAGAAAATCGGATAATTTCAAAAAAACCTCATTCCCTGCTCTCAGATATGTTACCCAGGCCGGGGGAAAGCTTACTCCTATTTTCATTGATGAGTTCAGAGACAGTTTCCCCGGCGTTGTATTTTATGTGATGTACGGTCAGACCGAGGCAACAGCGAGATTATCCTATCTTCCTCCCGAACTTTATGATCAGAAAAAGGGCTCGATGGGAAAGGGAATTCCTGATGTTGAACTCAGGGTTGTAAATGAAAAAGGAGAGAACATCAAACCCGGCGAGGTAGGTGAAGTAATTGCCAGGGGTGACAATATAATGCTTGGGTACTTTGCTGATGAAGAAGGAACAAGAAATGCACTCAGGAACGGTTGGCTGTATACCGGCGATCTTGGCACGGTTGATGAAGACGGCTATATTTTTCTAACCGCGAGAAAGAAAGAAATAATCAAAGTGGGCGGAAAGCGCATCAGCCCCAAGGAAATAGAAGGCATTATCCTCGAGCTGCCTGAAGTTGTGGATTGTACAATAGAGGGCGTATCCGACGAACTTCTGGGAGAAGCCATAAAAGCTACGGTTGTTCTCAGGCCGGAAAACGGCAAGGATGAGTTAATACAGAAGATAAAACAACACTGTTCAAAACATCTGGCACTGTATAAAATTCCTCAGATCTTTGAGGTAAAGGAAAATCTTGTTATAAGTGCAACAGGGAAAAAAATAAAAGGGAAACTTTAAAATGGTAATCGATCATATCTGCTTTGCCGTGAAGAATCTTGAAGAAGGCATCTCCTACTGGCAAAATACCTTTGGTTATAATCAGATGACAGAAATCATTACCAATACCAGGCAAAAGGTAAAGGTCGTTTTTCTGACAAAAGCTGACAGCATTCTCATTAAACTTATAGAACCCGTTGATGGCAACGGGTCCCTGACGAACTTTGTTAACCGCGGAGGCGGATTTCACCACCTGTGTTTCAGATGTGCGGATCTTAACGATGAAATCGACCGGCTGTCGTCACGGGGTATGATAAAACTTGTTGCACCCCAGCCGGGGGAGGCTTTTAACAATCATAACATTGCTTTCCTCCTTGGCCGCTACAATATGAATGTTGAGCTGATCGATACCGGTGAAAAGGCAGGTCTCCGGTAACAAACCATCAGGTGTCACAAAAAAAAAGGTGGCCGGAGCCACCATTAAATCATCTGCCTGCACTGAACAAAGATCATCCCTTGCATAAATTCTCAAAAAGCGTGTTTATTTCTTTTATCTTATTCTCTGTGAGAGCATGATGCTTTATTACATAATCCCTTGATCTTTCACTCATACCGGGGTGTTCCCGGTTAATGGACAGCATTCGTGCCAGTTCCTCAATGTCGCCTTTTGCATTGAATCCGATTTTAAGTTTTTCAATTGTAGCTCCCGGATCAAAATACAGGGTATAAACAGGAATGCCGCATGCCCATGCTTCCACAAAAATATTCGGAAATCCCTCCATGGGAGAAGTTGAAACGAGGCCCCGCGAATTCGATATGTGCTCAATAGCTTCTGTATGACTCAGTTTCCCGTATAAAGTAACATTTTTAAGGGATTGTATTTTTTCATAGTATAACTCGCCTGTCCTGTCACGCGGTTTACCGATTACCTTGAACTTCACGGACGGAGCTTTCCGGGCCAGTTCATAAAACTGCGGAAAGCCCTTTCTCCTGTCAAGGGAGCCTACATAGCAGTAACTCTCGCGCGAGGCATCAGGGTTTATGTTTAAACCTGAAATATCAATGAGATTATAAAAAATAACAGAATCAATACCCTTTTTTGCAAGTGATTCCTTCTGGCCTTCATGCTGTACCAAGGCAAGGTCGGCTTTTCTTACAAGCCGCGGGAAAATGATCTCATTCAGAGGTACTTTAACAAACCACCATAATCCCCCGTCCAGGTTTGTAAGGTAGTCATACTTCATTCTATACCTCAGATTAAGAGCGTCAAGGTCAGATGCCAGCTGAATCACAAACTTTCCTTTCGACCTGCGTGCTGCCATGTATGCCAGCACATGCGTGTAATCCCTTATCTGGCAGTAATATATATCTGCCTTCTGCTCCCTGAGGCATGCGTAGAGGCGAGGAAGCCTGTGTGTAAAAAACCTAATGAATCTTATACCAGCATCCCAACCCTTAACCCTGACAATCTTTATCCCTTCCCTGGTGGTATAGTCTTTGTCAACGTTGATGTCAACAATGACAACTTCATGACCCGATGCTGCCAGAACCCTGCAAAGCATGGCTATCTGCAATTCCCCGCCACCCACCGGCTTTCCCTCTATTGCGCTGGCAATATTTCCCCAAGTACAGAACTTCATTTTACAAACATTTTAATAATAACAATGGATATCACTGATTCAGAAAAAAGCAATTGCATCCCTTCTCAGGAAATGTTAAAATGACTTCTTATTATTTTCTCCTTTTTATCGGACGGCATATTACTTGTGTACAGCAACCCCGGACTCTGCTTATACAGCAGTTTCTGAATATTCATGTTAAAACCGACAGTTGCCGGATTCCCGAAGATTACCGAATTATCGGGGAATTTTCCCCGTACCACGCTGCCGGCACCAACAATACAATTGTCGCCAATGGTGGTATTTGGAAGAATAATGCAATTTGTGCCGATCAGAACATTATTTCCTATTTTGATTTTTCCAAAAATATCGCCGTTTTTCAGCTCATTGCGAAAACACCATATGCCACCGTCGTGGGTGATGAGTTGCGTGCCGAATGCAATTGCAACATGATCCCCTATCTCGATCAGATAGGGTTCGGTTGAGAATGACATTGTTTCAAAATGACAGTCCTTCCCAATCTTCATTCCCTGTTTCCTCCAATATTCAATTTTCTTCTGCTGTCCTGCTTTATCAATGTATTTCAGATATATACTTCTGAATAGTCCTTTTAAAAACATATCGGGGCCGTTTTATTCAGCATTATTAACCAGTACGTCCACTATAAATTTGCCCAGGGCTTTGGCGGCCCTGGCTGAAAACTCCCTGTTGGGATGGGAATTATCCGGTCCTTCAGCATTCTTCCCAGCCAGGTACAGGCCTCCTTCCGTCTCAAGCCCGTAAAAGTCCCAGACAAAAATGTTATCTCCTTTTTCATCCCATTCATTAATCATCCAGTCATGAAACTCCTTCACCCTTCCTGCTTCATCCGGAGATATCCGGCTTCTGACATTCACTGCCGGCGTCCAGACTATAAACTTAACCCCCGGGAACTCATGCATCTTTTCCTTAAGTGCATTATACTGCAGCTTATAGTTCCCGAGTGTCCTGACATCGGAATCAATGTCAGGGGGCCCGGTGTCAGGAAGGATATTGCTGACCGGATAACAATGCTTAAAAATGATCAGATCATACTCCCTGGCAAGCATCTCAAGAGTGGGCTCCTCCATGTATGGCTCATTCCCTGCATGCTTAACCCATATGTTATAATAATCGTAAGGGTAATTGTTCCATCCGTAGGGTGAAGCTTTGGGGAAAAATCTCCCGGTTACGGACAGATTAAGCTTTTGCTTCCCTGCATGTGAATTTACAGCCGCCTTTAAACCGCTCCTCCCCGTAAGTTTGTAAACATACCTGTGAGTTCCGCCCAGCCATACGTTCCATCCGGTACTGTGATGGAGAAATATTACCTTCTTCATATCTTCATGCTTTCCTGTGCAATCTGAAAAAATTTCCAAAATAAAGCGCTTATCTCTTATTATCTGTGCTGACTGGCAAAAAAACAGTCAGGTAACAGCTCCGGAAAAAATCAAAATACTACCCTGGCCCCAATTATTCCTGCATAAATCAACGGGCCGGGCAGTCGTTTCAGTTTCGCAGATACTTTTCAATCAGTTCTTTTGTTTCCTGAATATGTCCTTTTGTTGAAGCTCCGAAAAGGACGGATTCTATTCTCGGGAACCTGCCCAGGTATTCAATTGCTTCTGCCGGCCTTAGAGCTCCCGCAGCAAGCACCTGCATGGCTATTGGCCTGAATTCCTTCTCATTAAGATATTTCTCATAAACAGATTTCCCTCCCGACATCCTGAAACCAATCTTGTTGATCGAACTGCAAATTACCGGATTTTCAATACCCTGAGAGTTAAGGGCATCCAGTAAAGCCGGCATATTCATTGTTATGTACCCGGGATCGGCATTGTACTTCGACCTTATATAAGAATCATATTCCCTGAAAACGTCGTACATTTTCAAACCGAGAATCATGTCGACAAGTACATTCTGAAGGAAGATAACAGGCGTGCTGATCCCCCTGAACATTTTCATTTCAGCATCTATCAGCAGTTCCATAATGCTCATGAAATCTTTTCTGATATAGGCAACGCCTCCTTTTGTAAAAGCACTGAAAATATTTCCCGGAACATATTGCTTTATTGTTCCTATTATACCCAGGTCAGTAACTGCATTTGCATATTTATGTGCATAGGGCATGCATGGAAATATTTTAAACCCACTGTACTTATCAGGATGAGCCCTCATATGCTCGCAGATGTTTGCAATCCTGTCATGAGTTGTACACATAAAGGTATTTATACCGGTTTCCATTGCCTGATCAAGGACACGGATAATTGATGAATCATCCTTGAACCTTATGGCCTGTTCCCTCGATTTTTCATCTGAAAGATGGTTGACAGCGAAAAACTGATTATCGCCAAACAATACTTTATCCATCATATTATTTATTTTTTGAATCTGCAATTATTAATTCTATCACCTTGTCAGTGTAGAGTCCCTGCCTGAATGTATTCACCTCAGTCTGTTTCCTTGACACAACACACGTTATAAAATTGTCAATCTGGGCACTGTATTCTTCTCCCCTCAGATAGAAACTGACAGGGATTGCATAATCGGTAATATACCTGATTGTCCAGCCTTTTCCAAGCTTTTCCGAATGATTTTCCTCCTTAAGATAGATCTTGAGCTCTGTTGCGTCGCAGATAATCTTGCCTTTTTTTCCGAGAACGACCAGTGAAGTTGACATCTTCCGGTAGGTTTCATCACTCCAGTTAACAGATAAAACACCGCTGAGTCCGTCTTCGAGCGTCAGAACCGAATAGACAGAATCCTCAACATCCCTTGAATAAAACTGTTTAAGCTTTGTGCCTTCAGCCCTGACAGGTTTTCCCAGTATTTCCTGAATAAGGTTAATTACATGGGATGCATAGTCATACAGGCAGCCTCCGCCTTCTTCGGGATTCGATCGCCAGTTCCCTCCCTTTTCCTTCGTAACTACCGGTCCGTAGGCCTCCCCGGTAAAATGAACCAGGTCGCCGATAACCCTTGCCTTGAGAAGTCGTTTCAACTCCCTGAATGTTCCAATGAAATGATTGTGATAACCAACCTGATTGACCAGATAGAATCTGTTTGCCAGATCCACAAGCTCCTGGCCCTCTTCCGGTTTCAGGCTGAAAGGTTTCTCGCAAAATGTATGGATCCCCTTGCCGAGGGCATATTTTACAATCGGATAATGAAACCTTGTAGGAGTTGCCACAACAACACAATCAAGCTTTTCACCATCAATCATCTTTTTATAATCGGAATAAACGTTTGTTTTACCGAATTTCCTGAATGCATCCAGTATAAGGGATGAAGTATCGCATACCGAAACCATGTCAGCTTCAGGATGAGACCCCACTATTGCCGCATGGGAAAGACCCATTTTGCCAAGGCCTATAATTCCAGCTCTGATCATTTCCTGTTGTTTTTAAATATGTTAATATATTGATTTGTAATACTCTCCCAGTTAAATCTTGCGAGTATATCCTTTTTGCCCCTTTCCGACATTTCCCTGATTTCCCCAGGATTCCCGATCACATAATTGATCTTTTCTGCCAGTGAGTCTGAATCACCTGAGATGAAATGTGTTGCATTCTCTTTCGTGATATAGGTGTTTTCAACTATTTCGGAACAGATAAGCGGGGTCCCAAGTCCCATGACAGTCAGAATTACAGGCGAAAGACCCTCAATAAGCGAAGGCTGGACATAAACATACGCATTCTTCATAAGTATGTTTGTATCATCACCATAAATATAGCCGGGAAAGATGATCCTTTCATCTTCAGTATCCTTTATCTTTTTCTCATAATCGCCCGGATTCGGTGAACCTCCGATAAGGACAAGTTTCATCCGGGTATTGACTTTCCTGTAAGCTTCTATGAGAATATGCACACCCTTGTCGGGAATGAACCGGCCCACAAACAAAAAGTACTGCCCCGGTGAAATGCCCAGCTTTTGAAGTACGGTAAGATCCTCAGGGGGCTCCTTTACTTCTGATCCGTATGGAATGAAATCATATTTCCTCCTGAATTTTTTTTCAAAGAATTCCTTTGTATAGATATTGTCAAATATTACCCTGTCAGGAATATAAGCTGTGAGATAATTTGACAACTGATAAAAAAGCTTTCCGTACCAGGGCCATTTATCACGTTTCCAGTCCATGGCAAACTGACTCACATAAACCTTCCTGCCGGCCAGCCTCAGGAAAAGCGCCCAGATACTGTTGGCCCCGCTGTGCAGGTGAACTATCTTTGCACGGTTCCTGAAAATAATATCTGCGGTTGCCTTGAAGGAATGTACAAGAGTATCAAAACCGGCCCTGCTGACAGTGCGGAAGGATATTATTTTTATACCTTCATATTCACTGATCTCAGCAATACCACTTTCGCCGGGATAGATACGGCAGTAGGCAGTCAGTTCATGGCCCTGAGCCGTTATTCGCGGATAAAGTTCAAATGCAAACTTGTCTGAACCTGCTCCTCCGGTTTTGGGAGGGATGGTTCGAAAACCGCCGAATGCAGCTATCCTAAGCTTCTCCATCAGGCAAGATAATCTTTATAATATGCTGTAATATATTGACCAAGAGCTGCTTTCCAATCCTGCATCAGATTCAGGTTCCTTATGTTAAGCTTCCTGTTGATCAGCCTTTCACAAGGAGGCCGCTGGGCGAAATAAACATCCTTGAAATAATCTGAACCTACAGCAGTGATTTTCACCTTATCAGTAAGATCAAGGATCCTGAGCAATTCCCCGGCAACTTCTATCCTGCTTGTCTGCCCGCCGCACACCATATTGTAAAGCCCCCAGTATTCCTTCCGGACAAGGGCTTTGACATTTCTTGCAAAATCGTGGGTGAAGGTTGGTGTACCGTCTTTGTCATCAACAATGAAAAGCTCCTTTTTCCCCTCCTTCAGCTGTTTCATTATTTTCTGAATGAACTTCTTGTCCTTCTTCGGACCTGCCCCCATCATCCATCCTGCCCTGCATACAAGAAACCTCCTTGCATTCTCTGCCACAAACCTTTCGCCCATATATTTCGACCTCGCATAAACACCCAGGGGATTGGGCTGGTCCCAGTCGTCATAAAGATCCTTCTTTCCGTCAAATATTCCTGCCGTGCTTATGTACAGCAGGGGAATATCGAGTGAATTGGCCAGGTATACAGCATTCTCAACGGCCAGGGTATTCGTATTGTAAGTCTCATCTGCATTCATTTCGCAGAATTCGAGATCAGTATATGCTCCGAGGTGAAACAGGTAATCGGGCCTGAAATCGTAAACATCTTTCTTATAGGCATCAAAATCCCTGAAATCAAGAAACCCGAGCCACGGTTCGTTAACATCCTTGTCCGTGCACTTGATAAGGTACTCGTCCTTGAATTGCTTATGGAAAGCCTCTCCAAGCATACCTCCGCAACCCGCTATGTAGATTTTCTTCTTCATGTTTATTTGTTGATATTTGTTGATTAGATTCTGTTCTCTGTGATTTCCGCCGGAATCCCTGCCGCAGGTGATTCTGCCGCGACATTCAGGTTTGAAACGCCTCCTGCAGCTGCGACGATGGTTGTGTTGTCCTGTACCCTTTCAGGTACATTCCAGGCTGCTCAGGCATTATTCCCCGTTCTCGGTATAATGTCCAGTTCCATTATAACGTCAGTAAACTAAAATATTGTATGGCCAGGTCGATAAATCACAGGTTTTGCGGAGCTTCCTTCTCTTCAAATCCTGAAACTGTGATGCCGCTGACACGCTTGTAAACTTCCATCAGATCCAGGTAATGCTTTTCCGTGTCAAATTTCAATTTTGCAAAATCATGAACTGATTTTGAAAAATCGTGATATTCCCTGTCATTTAAAAGGGTTGAGTTTTCAATTGCGCTCTCAAGCGATTTCCTGTCGCCTGAACGAAAAAGAAAACCGTTCCGGCCGTCATTGATCAGCTCCTTAATTCCCCCCGTGTCTGCTCCAATTACCGGCTTTCCAAGGCTGTATGCTTCGACAATTGTCAGCGGATTATTCTCATAGCACTCCGAGGGAAGAATAACAAATGATGAATTCCTGATCAGGCCTGCCAGGTCTTCGCCCTTCATGAATCCGACATAATCGATATTGCCTGATGTTTTTGCAGATTCTTCAACGAATTCCCTGAGCGGACCGGTGCCAGCTATTTTCAATCTATGGCTCCTGTCATCCGAAAAGGCTGAAACAAGAGTTTTAATTCCCTTTTCTGCTGACAGCCTTCCGAAATATAAAAAATAATTGCCCCTCGGTGCAGGTTCCCCCTGTTCCCTGAATTGAGTGAAATTGTAAATCCGTGTATGCCTGCCGCCAAATACCGGATTGAATTCAAGATGCTTCCCCCTGCTGAAATCACTTACAAAAATAAAATGATCTATATACTTCACAGGGTTCATTATGTACTTCCAGAAGTAGGCTTCAAGTGTCACCATAATACTCTGTGAAATAACCCCTTCGGAACATCTTTTAATTATGCAGTGATAGTAATGCCTGTCCTTGCAGAGCTCACATACATTCCCTTTTTTGTCAGTAAGCGAGTTCACCGGACATAAGAGCCTGTAATCATGAACTGTATGCACCACCGGCACCTTATGCTTCCTGAGCATTCCAAGTATTGACACGCTGAGTGTGCCATAAAATATATGAACATGCGCAATATCGGGCCTGAAATCGCTGATAAGGCGCTCGAGCTGCCTTGCTGCCCCGGAATTATGAAGGTAGGAAGGTACTTTCCGGATCTTCCTGATTAACGACATCTCCCTTATGTTGCCGGCTCCAACGAAATACTGTTCAAATTCAGTTTTTTCATTGCGGTCATCCACCGAGCTGAAATATGCCACCTCATGGCCGTGTGATTTCAATAGCCTTGCAGTATTGAAATATACTATTTCAGCACCGCCTCTCATATAATGACAGGCATTTATCATCAGGATACGCATCTTAATACCAGGTTTTTACTTAATATTCTTTATCAGAGCCGCCACAGGAGATGATCCCGCCGGAAAAGAAACCTGTATACAAAGCAAATTTTAGTTCAGGAATTGCTTTATGGTATTACTGATCTTCCGGCCGGTTTCTTCCCAGGTATACCTTTCGATAAAAAGGCTGTGCCCTGCCTCTCCAAACCTTTTGCACTTCTGAGGATTGGAGAGAAGATCTATCAGTCGGTCGGCAAGTTGACCCGGATTACCCGGTTCAACCATATAACCGTTTACCCCATCTTTAATGAGATCGGGTATTGCACCTATATTGGTGCCTATTATGGGAAGCTTCATGGCCATAGCTTCGATATAGACAAGGCCGAATGGCTCAATATTTGTCGGCATGCAGAATACAGAAGCCCCATTGAAGTGGTTTAATACATCGGCGACAGGAATCTTGCCTATCACCCTGCAGCCAGGCAAGTCAAGAGACGGGGAAGCACCTACAATTGTAAGGGTTGCATCGGGAACGAACTTCAGTACCTTCCTGAACGCCTCAACCAAAACAGGTCCTCCTTTCCTGTTCCAGTCAAGGCCCACAAAAAGGATATTTTTCCCTGAATATTTACACTCATCAATATCCTCATCAGTGTCCATACCGATGTTTGAACCGCAGTAAACACATCTTACCTTCTCATTTCCAGACAAATAGTCTTCAGCTATCGATCTGAAAACATTCGAGCTCATGGTAAAATTCATTGCAGCATTCCTGTAAATACCAGCTTCCAGTTCTGTCCACTTTTCTCCCAGGAAGTGCCTGTGATCAAACCCGGGATATCTCAAGTTCTCTTTATGCGTGTGGTCAGTGTAAACAAAGTGAGGAACGCCATCGATACTGGCATCAAACACGGACTGTGTCTGAAAAGTAAAATCATAAGACTCTTTACCGGATAAATCCCTCATATATTCTTTAACCTTTCTGAATAGATATGTAGTACTTACGAATGAACTTCTCAATGATTTCCTGAATAAAACAATGTCGTACCAATGCTCAATCAGAAAGTGAAATGCAACGATTTTCTTGGAAACTATAGTCTGGAAGAGATCTATTACCTCAAAACGATATCCAGGGAAATTCCCCTTAAGCTGGCTTAAAATATTCCTGTTAACATGAGAGAACTCATCAATTTTAATAAAAGCGGCTTTCTTCCGGACCGCCATTTCCAGTACATTTGGTCATTTCAAAATTAAGAAAATACCAGGTAACCTCTGATTTTTTCTGAAAAAACATATGGGCTAAAAACCTGTCATGCATTACAATCCGGCACAGATAGCTTAACACATTCATTTTTAAAAATTACTACAAGTATCCGGCACTTTTTCCAAAGAAACAAATGATTTATTTTAATTGTCAGGCCTATAAAACATCATTATTTGATTGACATATATCAAATATTTAATTGATATATATCAATTCAGATGGAATAATATTCAAAGCCATTATCCTGCACCTCTTTCCTTATGTAGATGTTCCTTCCGTCGAAGATAACAGGCTCCTTCATTATCTTTTTCAAGGTAGGCCATGAAGGGATTCTGAATTCCTTCCATTCAGTGACCAGGAGGAGCGCAGATGCATCCAGGCAGGCTTCATACATATCCCTGGCATAAATAATGTCAATCTTCCGGTTTCTGCATTCATTCATTGCTATCGGATCGTAAGCCGTAACAATACCGCCCGCTTTTTTTACAAGATCGATTATTACAAGTGCCGGCGATTCCCTTATATCGTCAGTTTCAGGTTTGAATGACAGTCCCCATACAGCAATTTTCAATCCTTTTATATCATCTTTGTAATGATTCATTAATTTCCGGAACAAAACTTCCTTCTGCAGGTTGTTCACCTCCTC
Source organism: uncultured Rikenellaceae bacterium (assembly GCA_964435015.1). GTDB lineage: Bacteria > Bacteroidota > Bacteroidia > Bacteroidales > VadinHA17 > LD21. The sequence continues at coordinate 164,436 of CAYSXP010000002.1, read as the reverse complement.
CACAGCTTCCAGTACCCTTAATCTCCTTCCATTCTGCTTAGCAGTATGAATAAGGGCCTTAACATCCTTGGGAAAGCAGGAACCGCCATACCCGACACCCGGATACAGGAATTTGTTCCCTATTCTGTTGTCGGATCCTATTCCTTTTCTGACCATATTAACATCCGCCCCGACAACATCACAAAGATTGGCAATATCATTCATAAAGCTTATTCGTGTTGCCAGCATCGCGTTTGCCGTATATTTGGTCATCTCGGCTGAAAGTACATCCATGTATATCAGCCTGTAATTATTGAGCATAAACGGCCGGTAAATCCTTTCAAAGATATCATGCGCCTTTTCAGAATCTGTGCCGACGATTATCCTGTCGGGGCCCATGAAATCCTTAATTGCCGATCCTTCCTTCAGAAATTCCGGATTTGATGCAACGTCAAATTTTACATCGGCACCCCTGGCCCTGAGTTCTTTCCTGATGGTCTCCTCAACTTTCCTGGCTGTCCCAACCGGTACAGTGCTCTTGTTGACAACCAGAACGTAATTATTGATACATCTGCCAATTTCAGTGGCTACATCAAGAACATGCTTCAGATCAGCACTTCCGTCTTCATTCGGAGGGGTGCCGACTGCAAGAAAAACAGCTTCTGCACCATCAAGTCCGTCGCGAACAGAAGTTGTAAAATGAAGGCGGCCTGCCTCGGCGTTCTTATTTATCAGCTCTGTAAGGCCTGGTTCATAAATCGGAATAATCCCGTTCTTCAGGTTCCCGATCTTTTCTGAATCCTTGTCTGCACAGGTCACATCAATTCCAACTTCTGCAAAGCACGCTCCTGTTACAAGCCCTACATATCCGGATCCGACAATGGTTATTCTCATGAGTTGATAAGGTTTTTATAGAGTTCAACATAATTCCTGGTCATTATTTTCAGATCGAATTTCTCCCTGATCATTTTTTCGCCCTCCTGTCCAAGGCGTTTTCCCAATGACCTGTCATTCATCAATAAAAGAATCTTCTCCGTAAGCTGTCCGGAATCCTCAGGATCAATAAGGAAGCCGTTCTGGTTGTCATGTACTATCTCATTGGTTCCGCCTCCGCTGGTTGCAATGACAGGTTTGGCAAGTGCCATGTATTCTATTATGGAATTTGAAATGCCCTCGCCGTGAATTTTTGAATTTGTGATCAGCACACCAACATCGAAGCAATTTACAATTGATTCAATATCTGCTCTTTTACCCAAAAAGGATATTTTGGCGCCCGGTTTTGCAGGAACCTTTTCCATTGATCTCTGCCGGTTGATGCCATCCCCAACGTAAACGAACCTGATATTGTCGAATGATTCCGCCAGCAGAACAGAGGCTTTTATAAGCGTATCATAGTCCTTCCTGGGCTCAAAAGCGGCCACCATGCCAACAACAAAAACATTTTCAGGAACATCACCCAGGATCTCGCCAAGCATCAGGCTCCGATCCTTTACCCTGTCGAGCCTCGATAAATCGATACCGTTGTAAATGCAAACCGATTTTTTCGTGGGAGCCCTGTATGACTTCAGTCCGGTCATTGAATTGCCAACGACTACATCTGCAAACGGAAAGGTGAGCCTGGCCCTCAGCAGATACTTGTTCCTGATGCTCTGCCGTATCTGGGTGTCAACAATCATACCGTTTACCAGTTTGATCCCCAATAGCCTGCAGAACGGGGTAACATACACGGCAGTCATACTATCCCAGCAGTGGACAATATCGGGTTTGAATTCCCTCAGCAGTTTATAATAGCTGATGAATGCATTTATATCCCTTCTTGTTTCCCGGAGAATAAAGTGAATTCTGATTCCAAGTCTGAACACTTCATCATAATGGATATCCCTCGACATAAGGGCGAGTTCAAATTCAAATTCAGGCAGCTTCTTCAGGGCTTTCATCAGCTCTGTCAAACGCCTTTCCTTACCACCTGCGGTCATAGTATCGATCACAAACAGTATTTTCAATTGATGGAGGTATTAAATTGTGTTAATGCTTTCACGGATGATCCTGTTATGTGTTTGTAATCCTGTTCCCCGGCTCATAGCATGTTATTCGCGGCAGGATGTCATACCTGCTCCGGTACGACAGGTAATGGCAAATCATCGCTTGAACTTGTTTCTTATCATGGTTTTCAAAATTCCGGGGGTGTAGCCCATCCTGTAAAAACTGCCGTAACATCTTATGTTGTTGTCATTTGACATAAACCTGTTAAGCATAATCATTTTCCCGGTGTTTTCAGGCAGCCTGTTTACTTTTGCAGTTGCATTGAATGCCACCCTGAACCCGACTTCTTCAGCAACTTCCAGGGCGGAATCATTATAATTTCCATTGGGAAAAGCAACAACATCCGGAACAGTGCCCGTAAGCTTTCTGAGGTATTCATTCGAACCAACGAATTCTTTTCTGATCTCATCCTTCGTATAGTTTGGAAGGATAGCATGGTTGAGGGTATGATTCCCTATGAGCGAATACGGACTTTCTGAAAGGATCTTTACTTCATTCTCAGTCATCGGCCTGTCAATATCCGACCAGGGATCGAACGCGTTTTTTCCAAAGGTCTTTATTATATATGAATTTATCTGATCGTATTTAAGGTGCTTGATGTTTTCCTGTTCATTCAGGATGGAAATTTTGCTTACGCCCGTACTGGTTCTGTATTTATAAATTACGTCCCACCAGAATGAGGTATTGTTTTTTACGTTATTGCCTGTAATGAAAAAGGCAGCAGGTATCCTGAATTTTTCAAGTACCCCGAGTGCGAGCAGATTATTGAAATAGCCATCATCGAATGTAACCATAGCATAACGGCCGTCGGCCGGAATGCCGGTCAGCACATCCGTAGGCTTAATAAAACTATAGCCCTTGGAAAGGAAATATTCAACGAAGTTTTCAAATTGCCTGACCGTCATATTCTTCTGAGGATCAATGTGGTTCAGTTTCTTGTGTTCCGGCGATTCATAAAGGGCATGAAAATAAAACACCAGCAGTTGTGAGTTTTCACCTTTGATTTTCAACAGAACGGGATTTACCAGATATCCAATCTCCTCTACCAGCCACCTGAGATTATCAGCTATTTTCTTTTTAATCAATTCCATTTCTTTCTCACTCTTTTTCAAAAATCATTTTTACTGCCATACGGTTACGGTACGAACCTCAAATTTTCTGATGGCAACAGATAATTATATGAATAACGAAACTGAGTCATTTTTATTCCACTGATCCCCGATTCAGAGTCAACTTAATTACCTGGCCCGGTGTCATGAAATACCAGTCACTCGTGGGCATCATTGTTCTTTTCATTCAGGAAATCAGTATCAGATAATTACCCGTGTCAATTTCTGAAACAGCACTTCCCATGCTGCTGCATTCAGATACTTTCATGATTATTATGGATAATGGCGGCTTCAGTAAGTGTTACGGACTCAATTTCCTTTTCCTTTAAATAAGCAAAGAAGCCAGCCAGCAGATCGTACAGTTTTTCAATTGCTCCCTCATCTTTACGGTATATGGAGCAACCCGGCATCAACTCGCTCGAATGAAACATCATGACAAGATATTTCATATCCTGGTTGTATGCTTCCTTCACAAGGTCGCGGAACGAATCCAGGGAGGTCCATTCAAAAGGCCGGAGCCATACGGGCTGATCCTTAAATACGAACTTCCTTAAACCCTTCAGCAGCAGATTATCATCAACATTCCTGAAATAATATCCTGCCAGCCGGGTCATGGTGTTCAGGGGAAATTTTGTCGGGTATATTGAGACTGGTATTTCAAGGATCCTTTTCTCCCCTGAAAAATATTCAAAGTGCCCGGGGGTCATATCAGTAAAATCGGGCCCTCCGTTCAGGGAAGAGATCCCTTTGTTGGCTGACCAGTTTATAAAGGGTGTCACGGAAGAATCGACGATGTAGGAGTTCTCAATAAGCACACGTGCAACGGATTCATTAAATCCATAGCGACCCGACCGGAATGATAGTGGACGTTGGCCGAAAGAGGCCTCGACCTCATCAGTCAGTGATTTGATCTTATCATTCAGAAGCTGTAGTGGAAGTTCTGATGCGTAGGGATGCTCATCATCGTTGAACCTGAACCCCTTTTTATCGAGAAACGGCGGAGTTGTCCAGGAATGCAGGTGAGCGCCTACTTCGGCCCGGCCGGAAGCCTGGTATTCCCTGAAGATCTCGCGTGCGAAACCATCGTGGCATACTTCTGATGTGACCAGATAGGTCGGTTTGATTTGATGCTTGCTGCAAAAATCCTGGAACCTGGGTACAAACCGTATGTTTTCGGTTGTAAGTTCCCGGCCGTAATCCCATTGATTATCACCTTCGGTATCGATTGACAGAATAAACTTCATCGCTCAGAAACAGGTATTACCGGGTCGTTTATCTTCAGAAAATTATATGAACCGGCCCTGAGCCGGCTTACCATCACAGGATTCTCCATGATTCAGTTCCACAATGAATTAATAAAATCCAGAACTCTTTTTGCCTGGAAATTGTAATTAAATGTTGTAGCCGTAAGCTCTTTTCCTTTCCCGCCAACCTCTTTTGCAAAATCATAATTATCAAGAACAAAGTCAAGTTTTCCGGCAAAAGAATCAACACTGTCAGGTTCAGCAAGGAATGCGTGTTCATTATCCCTGAGATAATATGGGATCTCACCGGCTCTTGTTACCACTACGGGATTGCCCGTGGAAAGATATTCGGTAAGCTTGGAAGGGAAACCGGCATCAGCCACTTTGCTTTTCGGCCGTGCAAGAGCCAGGATTTTTGCGTTCATCAGATACCGGGGCACTTCTGTCCTTGGCATGAGCCCCATGAAAATTATCCTTGATTCCTGATTAAGTGACTTTACCAGATTTCTTACGAATTCCTCTTCCTCCCGGGTGTCCCCTGCCCCGATCAATACAAGGTTGATCCCCGTATGTTTCGCCGAGATCCTGGAAAAACTCTCAATAAGTATATGAACACCGTCCTTCATAACAGTCAGGCTACCGCAATAGGCAATGTATTCGTACGGCAGGGGGGATGCCGTCTTGTTATTGAACCGTGCGGTGTCAACAGTGCTGGGTACAAGGATAAGTTTCTTTTCAGCGTATCCGTTGCTTTTATAAAAATCGATCAGATAATCTGAGATGCAGAATATTCCGTCATAAAATCCGCGTTCCAGTCTTAATCTCAGCCGTCCGAGCGACCGGGCCGCCTTGCTGTCCCTGAAATTTCTCAACGGATGCTCACTTGCATCGATCAGCAGCTTTGTCCTGAAAGCCTTTGCAAGGAAAAATGCGAACAGCTGGGTGGCAAAGCGGAATGACCAGAGATTAATTGAAATTATCTTATCGCTTCTGTTTATTTTCTTTACAAGCCTGAAAGCCCTGACATATTTCATGAATTTATGCCAGCGCCGTGCAAAAAAAACGGGACTTCTCTTCTTCCTGGCAAACGGATGATAGTACTTTATTCCATCCCTGATTCCGTCATAATTGTCAAGGTATTCATTTTCAAAACAGATAACATGAACATCCACTCCATGTTCCAGGAACCCCCTGGCATGTGTGAAAACATGATTCGTGGCTGCCGTGCCGTCGGGAAAAGTAAATGAATCACCGAAAATTACAAGTGACATATACAGTTGGTTTGATTTACGGAAGCTGGTTTTTCTGATTCGGATCCTTCACACCCCACCATATATTGCTTAGCCGTGCATTTCCCATTATCAGCTTGAGAACACGCCAGGAACAGTCGGGTACATTGTATTCTTCAGGAATCTTCCGATGTTTCTGCCTGGTTTCAGATTCCCTTATTACAGTTTCAACTCCAAGTGTTACAATATCAGGATCAAAGCCCGAAAGTATTATCGTACCTGCATCCTGAGCCTCTGGCCTTTCCATAGACTGGCGGATTGAAATTGCAGGAAAATCAAGGATCGCAGATTCTTCACTGATAGTACCCGAATCGGAAACGGCGCAAAGTGAATTCATCTGAAGGAACACATAATCAATAAATCCGAATGGTTTAAGGAACTGAACCAGGGGATTGATCCTGAAGCCTTCGATCTTCTCAAGGCGTTTCCGCGTCCTCGGGTGTGTGGACACTATTACCGGATAACCGTATTTTTCGGCAAGCCTGTTAAGAACTGTAAGAATCTTTAACAGATTCACGGCATTATCGACATTTTCCTCCCGGTGCGTTGATACAATGAAGTATTTTCCGGGTTCAAGACCGAGTGATCTGAGACTCCCGGATTTTAAAATTACAGGCATATAATAATCAATGACTTCCCTCATCGGGCTACCGGTCAGGTAGATCCTGCGTTGCTGCAATCCCTCTGATATGAGGTGCCTGCGCGCATGTTCCGTGTAAACCAGGTTGAAATCGGCAATATGATCAATTACCCGTCTGTTTATCTCTTCAGGAACATTCATATCGAAGCACCGGTTACCAGCTTCCATATGAAAAACAGGAATATGGAGCCTTTTTGCCATATAGGCAGCCAGGCAGGAATTGGTATCGCCCAGGACAAGAACTGCATCGGGTGTTTCCTTCCTGATGACTTCTCCTGATTTGCGGATAATATCCCCGACTGAAGCTTCCAGGGATGAAGTGTCAATGTTCAGGAAATAATCGGGCTTGCGTAACTCAAGTTCCCTGAAGAATACCTCATTCAGTTCATAGTCATAATTCTGCCCTGTGTGAACAATCAGCTGGTTGAGATGAGCATCAAGGAGCGCCATGGTGCGGGACAGACGGATTATTTCCGGCCTGGTCCCGACGAAAGTCATTACTTTTAGTTTATCCATCCTATCTGACAAAATTTTACAGGTTACGGTTTGCCCGGCGAGGAATCTCTCCCGCACCCCGGGCTGTCGCACCGGTTAATTAATATAGCGGATCTGTCTTAATGTCCGGTTCCGGTTATGCTATACTTCTTCAAAAAAGGTATCAGGATCATCAGGGTCAAAAAACTCATTGATCCAGAACAATGTTATCAGTTCCTCTTCTCCGGTATTTGTGATATTATGCGTGAACCAGACAGGCATGTCCACAAAGGAAGGGTTTTCTCCATCAAGTTCAAATCTGAAAATATCATCTGTTCCGACCTGTCTCAGTTCAATTGCCGCCTTACCTTTAATCACTGCAAACCTTTCAATTTTACGGGTATGGAAATGATTGCCCCTGGTAATACCGGGAAGGGTTGTTGAAAAGGAGAACTGCCCTCCCGTACCTGTTTTAACTGTTTCAACAAAACAGCCTCTCTGGTCGGTATTCTTTTTCAATCTTGCCGGGTAATGCGCACGATGATCAATGTAGCTTCTGAAGGTGTTGAAAAGGTTCTGCTCAAAAGTGCTTCTCAGCACGGGAAAAGTATGATCTTCCAGGTAGGAGCTCCGGAAACCCTGTAAAATACTGAGGATCCCGGAAACCATAATTTCAGTGGTAAAGGGAACTTTATAACTATTTACTGAAGGCCCGGCAGGTTTGGAAATGATATGCCTGTATATAAGTTCCGTCAGTTCCATAACATAAATCAGCTGAAGGGATGCGTCAATATGAACCTCAGGCGTCTGCTGCCTGTTAAGCTGATAACAGAATGTTGCAACCACCGAATTGTAGAATGGCCTGCCAAACGGGCCAAACACGTTTGGAATAATTAATCCGGTGAAGGATGAATCAGTTCGCTTTGCCCATTCCTCAAACCGGATCCTGCATTCCCGTTTTGATACACCATAGGGATTATCCTTTTCTTCCTGAATGGAGGAGGAAAAAAGAACATGCGCCTTTTTTCCCGTTAACTCCAGCGACCTGACAAGCTTGCTGCAAAGCTCAATGTTGGTATCATATATCACCCCTGGATCATCGTGCCGGTTCATTGCGGCCAGATGAACAATAGTATCGCATTCGCCGACAAAATCATTCAACGCATCTTCATCGGCGAAAAAACCATCTTCAAATGGCACAGTTATGATTTCTTCTTTTTTCAGGTTCAGGTAATTGTAGAGATGAGTGCCTATGAAACCAGCCTGACCTGTAATTCCCACCTTAAACATCATTTGCCGGATTAAATATTATGGATGATAGAACTTAACAGATGATCTTCAATACAATATCACTCCAATTCTTTGCCCTGCTGCAGATCTTCCCTGACAATATCCAGTTTCAGGAGCAGCTGTTTTGTTTCTTCCAGGCTTAACCTGCGGGTATTATGAGATGTATACTCCTCCTTCTGGGATATTTCAGCTTCGCCCTCAATAAAAAACCTGTTATAGTTAAGATCCCTGGTATCGGCCGGTATCCGGTAAAAATTTCCGAGATCCTCAGCTTTCACCATCTCCTCGCGGTTTACAAGAGTTTCATAGAGCTTTTCGCCATGTCGTGTTCCTATATGCCTGATTTCATTGTTCGCACCATATATTTCAAGGAGTGCTTTTGCCAGGATTTCAATCGTTGCAGCAGGAGACTTCTGAACAAAGATATCACCAGGGTTGCCATTCTGAAAGGCAAACAGCACCAGGTCGACAGCTTCGTCGAGGGTCATCATGTAGCGGGTCATGTTAGGATCGGTTATTGTCAGCTGTGTGCCATTTTTTATCTGCTCAATGAACAGGGGAATGACCGATCCCCTTGAAGCCATAACATTCCCGTAACGCGTGCCGCAAAACACCATGCCGGTGCCGTTGAGATGGCGCGATTTTGCAATCATTACTTTTTCGCTGAGAGCTTTCGACATACCCATGGCATTGATCGGATATACGGCCTTGTCGGTACTCAGAACAATGACCCGGTTTACCTTGTTCTCAATTGCGGCATTAAGCACGTTTTCGCATCCTAGCACATTTGTCCTGACCGCCTCTACCGGAAAAAACTCACATGAAGGCACCTGTTTCAGTGCTGCAGCCTGAAAAATGTAATCAACACCCTGCGCGGCACTCTTTATGCTCTCATAATTCCTGACATCCCCAATGTAATATTTGATCTTGTTGTTTTTATAAAACTGCCTCATGTCATCCTGTTTCTTTTCATCGCGGCTGAAAATCCGGATTTCCCTGATCCCTGTCTGCAGGAATCTTTTCAGGACAGCATTTCCGAATGAACCGGTTCCCCCGGTGATCAGAAGTATCTTGTCGTTAAAAATGTCATTCATATCAGAAATTTCTAGGATTATTACAAAAAGAACCAGTTTCCTTTAAAAAAGAAGTGATTGCATTAAACGAAACACGGAAAATTGTCTTTTATTATGGAAAGTTAAAATAATTTGCCAACCCTGCAGGTTTCAGACTCAGAAGATCAATAAAAGTATGAAACACAGCACCCGGCGTACATTTACTCCTCGATACCAGGCTCCGGCTCCGGCTGCAACTCAATCTTCCCGGTATCACCGGGGGGCATGTCAGACGGGGTAAATAGACTGTACATCCAGAAACACATTATCAGAGGAAAAAATATCAAACTGTAGCTTATTGAAGTAAACACAATAATTATAAACAGAAGAAACCTGATTTTCATCCGGAGGTATCGCGCAAAGAATAATGAACTTGCCAGGGTGGAAAGCACAAAAAAGGTACAGCCTACCAGTCCAAACTGGGCCAGCAGATTTCCTATCCCGGTAATGGGAGAGATCCTTGCCCCGATTTTCATTGTCCAGCCTTCATCAACTTTTCCGCCCAGTCCGAGAACCGGATTATTCCTGAAATCTATCATGGTAATCAGAAGCGAAGAGAACCTTTGCGGTGTAAAAGCTTCTCCCTGCCTGCCAATTGTACGGACAACCATCACATCGAGTTCATTTGTTTCATTTATTAACCTCACAATCTTGTTGCTCATAAATGGCAGCGAGAATATCAGAACAAGGATCGAAAGAATAACCGGGAAAAGCAGCAGAATCACCCTGCTCATCCTGCTATTAAGATAAAAGAAAACAATAACAAGGTAAGCCAGATACCCGGTGGTAGACTGGGTTGTTACAAGTGCGGCCGAAAATATCCAGAACCGGAGGCCCGTTTTTCCTTTTGGATTGTTAATAAAGAGGTTGCAATAAAGTGCAAGGCAGATGTAAACTGCAAATACACCCGGTTCCCAGGCAAATCCGCTGTTCCTGGGAAATATACTGCTGTATATAAATGAATTAACAGCCGGCTGCACTGAATACAGGATCGCACTGAGTCCATCCTGGGAAACCGAGGAGTATTCCCTTATAAAGGCGACACTCCTGAAATAACCAAATAGCTTATCCCCTCCCAGCACAACCTGCACAATCCAGAGGATCATTGCCAACACGGTCAGGTAGAAAACAATTTCTTCAAAAATTTTGAATAATTTAATTTTCAATGACTTTATGGTAGAATATATTATGAAAAACTGAAAAAGGTAGAACACATAGTAAGTCAGCCTGAAATCGCTGAATTTTATGGATATGGTGATAAAATAGATAAAGAAGCCTATTGCCAGAAAATAAAACTGCCTGTCGATGGTTATTTTCCATTTTAATGCAAGGATTACGCTTAACACAACCGGAACAAGTACTTCAACCGGTGTATCCTTAACCGATGTGGCATTCACCAGTTTAGTGGCATTTGCTGCGTAAATCACCAGAACGAATACAAACAAATACTCAAAAAACGACATCTTTTGATCCGGTTTGCTGTTCGGCCTGATCTCTATAGCTTCACTGTTACTCATATCCGTTTTAAAAATCAAAATATATTTCCGGTAACTGTCAAAGTATCAATACCTCAAAAAAACACCCGGCAAATTGAATTTATTTGTTTAAAACTCCAATTATTTTCAGGACAAGTTTTGAACCAAGCTTCCCGCTCATCAGGGAAACAACTGATATCAGGATTGTTAAACCCCGAATAATTCTCATCCTCCTTATCCCTTTAAAACAACTCAGGGCTTTCCGGTGCTCTTTAAGCACATTTATGGCCCGACTGACCTTTCTCAGGCATAACAATGCAAATGCTTTGTAAAATACAACTAATGTATTATACGGAGAATCCCGGGTACCGCTTTCAGTCATTTCCAGGATCCTATCATACTCCCGTGACTGAACGAACAGGGGTGCTGCCTTGGTTATGCATTCAGGAGACGGAATGAAGGATATAGCATTGAAATAAGCGGTTTTTGCGTCGCCGGGCAGGCCTGTCTGTACCAGAATATCCCCCGACAGATCATGGGAATAATGCAACAAAGCCCTCACCTGGTATTCATTTCCATGGTTATAAACAGTTTGCCACAAATAATCAGCAATTCTGCGGCCGTCACAACTCAGATCCTTATCCACAAATGGCAGGATGTAATTTTGCAGAAGACCGGGAAATCTTGCCGCACAATCAATTGCCGTCGCCAGTGCCTCAAGCGCCCGGGTGTATTGTTTCTGAAGGTATAATATCCGTCCCTCCAGATAATATACCCACCCGTAACCCGGAATAATTTCCCGGAGCCGGGCAAGGTAGCCGGTGCAGATCTCAAATTTCCCCAAAAGAAATGATACCCGTGCGGCTTCAATCAGGGGCAGTATCACTGAATTCCTGCCGGTAACTGAAGCAATTGCGTTGTCAATCCGGTTAAAGTAAATCTCTCTCCAGTTAAAAGGATATTCAGTGTTATACCTGTAATTATACATCAGCGGTGTGGCGGTCATGTAGGCCAGCTCACCCTGCGGAAGTTTCCTGATCCTTTCTGTCCTTTCAGAAACATCAACATCTGAATTCATGGCCTGCATTATATTCCACAGCGTGTATTGTCCGAAACCAACTGGCAGGGTTTTAATCTTTTCGCCTGTTCTGGCTGTTATCTCCCCTGCCTCATCCGGGTGATTAACATAGTATACTAACCGGTCATACAGATCATTTTCATCGTAAGTTATATACTCCTCGCCTGGTACCCAGAAAGTTTTCATGGCATTATTGTCTTTGTGACTGAATAGCAAACAACCATTCAGGGCAGCTTCGTATGATCGGTTTGACAGGGTGTGGGCCCAGTCAATCACTATTTTACTTTTCCTGTAAAATGCATGAATTTCCCTTCTTGTCAGGCGGCTATAATAATGGATCTTCAGATTATGCTTGTTTGAGGCTGCCAGGTTATACAGGATTTTATAGCGTTCGTGGTAAAAACCCTCATAGAAATTTGCTATGCAGATCACATCTATTTCACGGTTGCTGAATTCAATGTCGCCCAACCCGGGCCCGGGGAGGGAAACCGGGAAGCCAGCCAGGGGTAAAATATCAATTTTTAGATTATTGTATGCTGCCAGGTCAATTATGCTATGACATACAAAATCAAAAAATTCAACAAGATTCCTGTTGTAAATAGTATCCGCCCATGCATCGCGGGTAAAGAGGATCGTCCTGACGGGGCAAAGATATATATCTGTAATGTAGTTTAACACTGAAGTATCGCAGGTGACTATATCCGGAATCCATCCTTCGGGCAGCCGCCCGAAAACTTCGGCTATGGTTGCCGGCGCTTCCAGGTTCAGTATAGGGATTACCCTGCCGTTGAATGAGAAGTCAGGGTCGGGAATCGGTCCCCATAAAATAATATCATGCTCGAACAGTGTTTTATATCCTTCAGTGTCCCAGGATATTATTCTTTCCTCAACTGATCCAAGATTGAATAAAAGGATTTTCATCAGATCTGCTTATTCTTTTTAAATCGTTCGGCAATCAGGTTCTTTAAGCCGATTCGTTTATCAAGTTCCCTGAAGGAATATAATGACGACCCGGAAATTATTACTGCCCCTGCAATGTATAATGCAATCTCATTTAGGAATCTGGCACCGGCAAAGCAGGTCAGTCCAAGCAGAAACTGGATCAGGAATATCCTTTGGAACGACTTATCAAAAAAATATCCATATTTTGCCCTGGCAATAAGATAAACCTGTGTAAGATAGATAAGATATCCGGCAAAGAAGGAAATGCCCAGACCTTCCAGGCCCCCAAATTTATATCCGATTATGTTGAAGGCCAGCATATAAAGATTGGCTGACAATTCATTGTAGAAGAACAGCCGCGTATGTCCCTTTGCAATAAAAAGAAATGCTATGGCCCAGCTTGGTGCCTTGAAGAATATGCCCAGCGCGGCCCAGTGCACCATACTGTCGACAGCAACAAACCGTGATGAATAGAACAGCAGCACGACAAAATTAATGAACACAAGGAATACCGTCAGTATGGGTGCCAGTATAAGCAGTGCCACCTCAGCCTGCTGGTTGATTATGCTCCTGGCCATGTTGTTGTCGCGGGCAATACCTGACAGCCTGGGAAAATAATCTGTACTCATTGCGGTGAACACCATGCCTACATAGGTGTTTATAATGGTAAATCCTGCATTATAAAGTCCGACCTGTTCAATTCCTCCGGCCCGGCTTACAAAAATCCTGACAATATATGAGGTGCCCACTGCAATCAGGCTGTTGACACTCAGAATAAAACCCATTCTTATCATATCACCGCCTTCTGAAAAAAGCAGTGATTTATTGATCTTTATGCTGGGAATCCTAAGTTTTGATGCAAAAAACCAGGAAAAGCACAAAGTGCCAACAGAGCTGAAAATAAGTGCCGGGACAATTCCGTCAATTCCCCATACATAATATAACGGTACTGAAATAAACAGGGAGGCGGTTGTACCAGCCAGATTTGCCCTGGCCAGGAACTGGAGTTTTCGCATCCCCTGCAAAACAACCAGCTGCCCGTTGCTTATCTGCGTCAGGAACAAGGTTATTGATATCCACATAAAGGCAGTGGTATAATCACGGTTGCCAAACGTGAGTTCGCTCAGCAGTGGCGACAGCACCAGTGTAACCAGTGTGCCAAGAATGCCCGTTAACCATACCAGCCTCCTGAGTACCGAAGCGACCTCGCTGATTTTCTTTTCATCACCCGTGGTATTCGCCTCGGCAATATTCCTAACGGCACTTGTGTTGAGGCCGAAATTTGTAATAGTCCCTATAAAGTTCGTTGTCGACGTTAGCAGGCCTGCGATCCCCATCCCGGCCGGACCAAGCAGAACCGCAACAAATTTCGACTTGACAACTGAAATAATTATATTAAATACCTGAACACCCCCGAATATTGAGGTCGCCTTCATTATCTGCCGATATGATGTTTTTTCTTCTGTCATATGGCCTTTTCAATTCATATTCGTTTCTATAATCTCTGTGGTTCCTGAAAGGCAGGTCAATACTTGAAAGAATTCATGACCTCGACCACCTTATCCCTTTCAAAAGGTTCCATAACCGGGCTGATGGGCAGGCTTAATATTTCCCGGTGTATTTTCTCTGTCACCGGCAGGCTCAGATTGTTCATCTCACTGTAAGCCCGTTGCTTGTGAGGCGGCACAGGATAATGTATAAGAGTCTGTATCTGTTTATCCGATAAAAATTTCTGTAATTGATCGCGGTGCCGGTGAAGCACTACAAAAAGATGCCAAACATGGGACTTCAATCCTGATGGAGTTTTATTATCAGTAAGCTGAGCAGGTAACGTAATTCCTGAGGCAACAATATTATTAATGTAGTACCCGGCTATTTCGTTCCTTTTGCGATTATCCCCGTCAAGGCGTTTAAGCTTAACCCTCAGGACGGCGGCCTGTATCTCATCGAGGCGTGAATTAAGGCCCTTGTACTGGTTGTGGTATTTTACCCTTGATCCGTAGTTTGCAATTGTCCTGACAACATCGGCAAGTTCATCGTCATTTGTGGTAACCGCACCTCCGTCGCCAAGAGCTCCAAGGTTTTTCCCGGGATAAAAACTGTTGCCTGCAGAATGGCCCAGTGATCCGGTTCTCCTGTTCCCATACATGCATCCCTGAGCCTGGGCATTATCTTCAATTATTTTAAGATTATATTTGTCTGCCAGCCTCTGGATCTCCTCATGCATGGAGTTCTGTCCGTAAAGATGAACTATCATGACGGCTTTTGTCCGCGGGCTTATTTTTTCTTCTATCCTGTAAGGATCAATGTTGTATGTTGCAATATCCGGTTCAACCAGAACCGGCACCAGCTGATTCTCAGTTATAGCCAGCACGGATGCTATAAATGTGTTGGCCGGTACAATTATTTCATCACCGGGCTTCATGATGCCTATCTCCATATAGGCCCTGAGGATGAGTCTTAATGCATCAAGTCCGTTTGCAACACCTATGCAATGCTTCGCCCCGATGAATTCAGAAAATTCTTTCTCGAAACTTCCTGTCTCTTCTCCAAGCAGATACCAGCCTGAATCAAGAACCCTTTTAACGGCAGCTGAGAGTTCAGGCTCAAAGCTGTCATTAACTTTCTTTAAATCATAAAATCTGATCATCATCATTCTATTTTTCTTATGAATCTTGCAGGGTTTCCAACCCACAGTTCATTTTCCGGTATGTCACGGGTGACAATGCTGCCGGCTCCGACCATGGAATTTTTGCAAATTCTTATTCCGCCGAGAATAATTGCTCCTGCACCAATGGAAACACCATCCTCGATGATTGTAGACTGAAACTTCTCCGGATACTGCTTTGATCTTGGAAACTTATCATTGGTAAAAGTTACGTTCGGCCCAATGAACACATTATTGCCGATTCTGAGTCCGTCCCATATCTGTACACCGGGCTTGACAGTTACATTGTTTCCGATAATAACATCATTTTCAATAAAGACGTGGCAGTTAATATTGCAGTTATCTCCTATTACCGCCCCCGGGAGAATAACCACAAACTGCCATACGGAGGTGTTAGCTCCTACCGAACCGGATAAAACATCGGCTGAAGGATGAATATTAGCCATTTTCCTTGAATTTTATAAAATCATCTAAATCCCGGATATAATCATTCTTATCAAATTTATGAGAGGCCAGAACAAGACAGATCGCGCCGGAGGAGAAATTTATCAGCTCGCGCCAGATTCCCGGAATTATATACAATCCGTAATACGGACGGTTAAGTTCGATCACCTTTTTATTCCTTCCGTCGGATAAAACCACATCAAAGCAGCCGCTGGTGGCAACAATCAGCTGATGAAGCTGCCTGTGGGCATGCCCTCCCCTTTCTGCCCCTCCCGGAACATCATAAAGGTAATAGACGCGCTTTACACTGAAAGGCAGGTTAATTCCGCCTTCAATAACCGTAATGTTGCCCGAACGATTATGAATCTTGTCAAGTTCAATAATATGGCAATCATATATCGACGATCTCCGATTCATTTAACAATGGATAAAAACTCTTTAAAATCACGTATGTAATCAGACTGATCATAAAAAGTTGATGATAAAACAAGAGCAAGGGAGTTTGTTGAAAAATTCTCAATCCTCCTGAAAACCAGCCTGGGAAGATAAAGCCCATAATATGACCTTGTTAAAGAATACTTTTTCTCTTCCCTGCCATCATGAACCACAATATCAAAACTGCCTGACAGGGCTACAAGCAGCTCCTCAGAATTCCTGAAAGCATGACTTCCCCTGAACTCGCCCCCCGGGACATCATAAATCCAGTATACCCTCATAATCTTAAAGGGCAGATGGGTATCTTCCTCTATGAAAGAAAGGTTGCCCCTGTCATCTTCTATTTTAGGCAGGCTTATTATTCTTGCCTTCTGTTCTTCCCCGGCCATACTTTTTGCCTTTTCATTTCCTTTTTAAAGCTTCCGCCCCGTCAGTCACATGGAGCGAGCCAACGAAACAAAGCCACCTCTTAATCTTCAGAACACTTTCACCGCCCCTGTACGGAAAGGGATTGTTTCTGAAAATCATCTGCTAAATATGCTCAAATATGTGAAACTATGTAGTAAATAACTATAGGATCAAAATAATTTGATTAACACTTTTAACAAAGTAATGAGCATATCATGTTATAAACCTGTATTAAAATGCAAAACAAATACACGGATGAAACGGCAATGTAAATCAATAATTATATTTTCAGGGCAAAAAATCAGGCCTGGAGATATATAAAAAAAACAGTTTTGGAATTAATAAGTTACTTTTGAGATAAAATTTTGGTTTTCATAAATCAGCTCCTGAAAACTATTGTCTTAAATAATACGATGTAAATGAGACATCTGTCAGTATTGCTTTTTGCAATTGTATTCTTCAATGCCGGAATTCCGGACTTTTTTCAGATTACAACAGGGGTAATGAAGTCCCTTCTCCAGAAGCCTTCCCCGAACAATCATCAGATCATCACTTTAATCAGGGAGGGCGAAACAATTACAAATACGGAACCAGGCAACTGGAATGGTTATGATATACCCAGGGAGGTCAGGATCAATCTGATATTCAGGAACAATACAATCATATCTTCCAATTCTTCAGGATACATGCTAAAAGCCGGTGATGAAAATCCCGAGGTTTATAACAACAAGCTTGATGGTGAATTAATCACCGGTAACAGATTTATATGGAAGGGAACCGACGGTGCAAGCATTACCCATGCAGTTTTCACGGGATATAATAAAAATGCAGCCATCAGGTACAATTACCTTGAAAGAACCCCGATGGGAGTGATCAGGAAATCGGACGGGATGAGCGATGATTCAGGGGGCATTGCCTACAATATTATTAATGACCCGACGAAGGTCGCAGTTGCAATCAAGGGAATGAAAAATGTCAGAATTTTCAACAATACATTTTACAGCGCAAGGACCCGGTCGGAAACATGGAGGCCGCTGATACACATATACTCAAATGATAATCCGGTTGCTCCATCAACCGGAACCAAAATATTCAACAATATCTTCTACACGAAACATCAGGTATTAAACATAACCATAGAAGACAACTGCCTCCCTGGTTTTGAATGCGATTATAATATCTACTGGTGCGAAGAAGGAGAGCCCAGGTTTATGGCAGGGAATAAGGTCTTGTCATTCAGGGAATGGCAAAAGCTGGGATATGATGCTCATTCCCGGGTGATTGATCCCGGATTCAACAATACTGCTGAATTTGTTCCTGCATCACGATTGAACTTCGGAAAGAATCTGGGCCCTGACTGGGAGAAGGGGCTGGCTGTGAATGCCGTATGGAGCAAAGGAGATCCCGGAACTGCACTTCAGAATGGATCCTGGCAGGTTGGGGCACGGATCTATAACGATTCCCGGGGAAAAACATATTATGTTGCCGTCAATGGAGATAATAAAAATCCAGGTACCATTGAGAGGCCATTTGCCACCTGGCAAATGGGATTTTTATCTGCTGAGCCAGGTGATACCGTATATATCAGGGGAGGAAGATATGCTCCGACTGAGGGAAACATTATCAACATTTTCGGGTCCGATTTCCATTGCGGGGTAAGCATAAGCAATAAAAAGGGCAGCAGTGGCAAAGGATTCAATATTATGGCATTCCCGGGAGAAAAACCCGTTCTGGATTGCAGCAATTTCTCGGTCCCCGCCTACAGGGCCGGAATAGTCCTGGTCAATTGCGACTACTGGCACATCAAAGGACTGGAAGTGACCAGGGCCGGCCAGGTGGAAGGATTTGGCGCTTTTGGAATATATCTGAATTGCTGCAACAATACGTTGCTTGAACAGGTAGTTTCACATACTCATGGCGGTTCAGGGATCAGAATCGGATATGCTTCAGAAAATAACCTGCTGCTGAATTGCGATGCATTCAACTGTTATGATCCGCTCTCAATGTCAGGCAATAAGCCATACCATGGCGGCCATGCTGACGGGATTGAAATCTCCGATATCTTCGAACGACCGGGGAACGAAAGGATTAATACACTTATTGGCTGCAGGGTATGGAATAATTCTGACGATGGTTATGATTTCTACCAGTGCGAAGGGATTATTGTTATGGATCATTGCTGGGCATGGAAAAACGGCTATGACAATGGCGACGGAAACGGATTTAAACTGGGTACTACAAAAGGGACCCCGGAAATCATTCCGCAAAGGATCCTGACAAACTGCCTGTCGTTCTTTAACAGCAAAACAGGTTTTGACCAGAATACCGCAAATGTATTAATGAAACTGACCAACTGTGTTGCTTACAACAACGGGACCTACGGATACAATTTCCAGTGGCATAATGTGAGAGACACCCTGATTTGCAACATCAGCTATAAAAACGGAGAAAAGGATATACTGCTTTCAAATCAGTACAGGGAGCATAACAGCTGGGACCGGCAAAAAAAACTGAAAGATTCTGACTTTTTAAGCCTTTTGCCTGACGGGATCGATGGTCCCAGGCAAGCCGACGGCAATCTTCCTGAAACCGGATTCCTCCATCTTAAGCCAGGCTCCGGCTTCATCTGCGACAGGTCGTCACCGGCGGCGGCTTCGGCTTATTATAAACAAGACTCGTCTGTTGAAAACGGCTCATTCCTGCCGCTAAAAAATGAGCATGAAACCGGGAAACTTATCTCATGGATTAAAATCCTGATCCTCATCTGGCCGCTTTATTTCTAGCACACCCCGCATTTTCATAACAGATTAACTTTTAAGCAATTTATCAACAGATTACAAAAAGAGAACCCAAAAGCCCTATCTTGCGCCCTCACGAACCCCTTAAATCTGTTTTATTGTTTTGTAAAATGCCAGGCAATTTTAAAAAAAAAGAGGAAAAAAGACTGACCAGAACAACAATTTTATTTATTAACCGTTAAAATTCGTATGTTTGTCAAGTTTTTTTCTCTTTTAGTCAAAGTATGTGAATTTGATGAAGAAGTTCCTAGTCGTAGTTTTCTTTTTTGCAGGTTTATCGGTTTTTGGTGCTACCTATTATGTCGCCACTGACGGAAGCGATTATAATCCGGGCACTGTTTCGCAGCCGTTTGCTACCTGGCAGAAAGCGTTTTCGGTGGTTATTGCCGGTGATATAGTTTATATCAGGGGCGGAATATATTATCCGACCGGCACGGGAGTCTGGAACGTGAATGCCGGTGTGGGAATTGTTGGCAAGAGCGGCACGGCTTCAAATCCCATAAGGATATTTGCCTATCCCGGAGAAGTTCCGGTACTTGATTGCCGGAACATAACAATCAATACCGACAGAGGAGGGGTATCTCTTTACAACTGCAACTACTGGCATTTAAAAGGATTAACCGTCAGGAGGGTGGATCAGAATTCCACTCCCCGGGGAGGTTTCGGGTTTGATTTTGTATCATGCAACAACCTTGTTGTCGAACAATGTGTTTCATATGATAACGGGGGCTCGGGCTTCAGGCTCGTGAATGAATCTGAAAACAATCTGATCCTTAACTGTGATGCCTACAATAATTATGATTATTATACGGGAGGCGTTCACTCCGACGGAATTGAGATATCTTTTATCACTGACAGGAACCCGAAGCGCACAAATACAATAAGAGGCTGCAGGGCCTGGAACAACAGTGATGACGGTTATGATTTCTATAACAATAACGGGTTTCTCAACGTTGAGAGTTGCTGGGCATGGCATAACGGTTTCGACAAGGGAGGCAGCACCCCTACCGGGGATGGCAATGGTTTTAAGCTTGGAACCACCAACGGCAATGTTTCCTCCGGCCCTCAGAGATTTGTAACAAACTGCCTGGCCTGGGATAATCAGGCCGGGGGTATAACCCTGGAGCAAATGAATGGCGCCATTTGCGTCCTGTACAATAACACCTGTTACAGGAACCAGGTTGGAGGAGGATGGCAGGCAGGTATTCAGGGATGGTCGCCGGAAAACATCAGGCATGTTCTGAGAAATAATATATCATGGGCGAATATTAATGCCAATGTCAGTCAGTTCGGTTCGAACTATACACAGGATCATAACAGCTGGAATTCCGGCGTTACAGTTACCAGCTCTGATTTTCTGAGCCTTGATCCGTATGGGGCAAGCGGACCCAGGCAATCTGACGGATCGCTTCCCAATACCGGTTTCCTCAGGCTCGCACCCGGATCTGATCTTATTGATGCAGGTGTATATGTGTCCCTTCCATATGAAGGGAACGGCCCTGA
The DNA here is from genome assembly GCA_964435015.1 of uncultured Rikenellaceae bacterium. Taxonomy (GTDB): domain Bacteria; phylum Bacteroidota; class Bacteroidia; order Bacteroidales; family VadinHA17; genus LD21. The sequence goes on along the minus strand of CAYSXP010000002.1, from coordinate 143,505 downwards.
TCTCGGGGCATTCGAATCAGGCCTTTCACCGGGTACCCCGGCAACACCAGTTTTTATCAGTGCCGTTGTTCAAAACGCTTCTCCGGCGGTAGTAGAACTTGGTTACAACATGGGGCTTTCAAACACAATACCCTCAGTATCTGCTTTTACTGTATCCGTTAATTCAGCACAGCGGTCAATAAACTCAGTGGCTGTTTCCGGAACCAGGGTCTACCTGACCCTTTCAAGCCCGGTCCTATACAGCGACCGGCTGACAGTTGCATATACCAAACCACAGGCAAATCCCCTGCAGACTCCATACGGAGGGGAAGCAAGTTCATTTGGAGCCGTCAGTGTTTCAAACAATGTATATCCGCCCAGTCCGGTGTATGTCAGTTCCTCCATAGAAAATGCAACTCCGTCGAGGCTTGATGTGCGATTTAACATTGCATTGGCAAATATTATTCCTGCAACCTCAACATTCAGCGTCAGGGTCAATTCCGTGGTCAGAACCGTCAGTTCAGTTTCAGTATCCGGAACGACAGCGTCGCTTGTGCTTTCAAGTCCTGTCAGTTACGGCGATGCTGTAACGGTAGCTTATTCATGGCCTTCATCAAATGCATTGCAGAGCCAGCAGGGCGGTCAGGTTGCTTCATTCAGCGCTCAGCCGGTAACCAACAATATAACGGCTGCCCAACCTGTTTATCAGAGTTCATCAATTGAAAATGCAACACCTTCCAGGCTTGAACTAATCTACAATATGCCGCTTGCAAGCACCGTACCGGCCTCTTCAGCCTTCAGTGTCCTGGTTAACTCATCATCAAGGGCTGTAAGTACCATTGCGATTTCCGGCACCAGGGTTATTCTCACCCTTGCCTCGCCCGCCGCGTATGGTGATGCCGTAACTGTATCATATACCAGGCCTGCAACAACCCCCCTGCAAAACACTTCAGGAATCCAGGCCGCATCGCTCAGTGCACAAACCGTAGCAAACAGGGTAAGTGCTCCGGTACCAGTATATACGGCCTCATCGGTTGAGAATTCCTCGCCCGCAAGGGTTGTAATGAGATATAGTCTTTCTCTTGCCAACATCGTACCTGCAGCGTCAGCCTTCACCGTAACAGTAAACTCCGTAAAAAGAACTGTCAGCAGCCTTTCTGTCTCCGGCACAACGGTAAACCTCAATCTTTCAAGTCAGGTTGCATCTGGTGATGTTATCACCGTTGCCTATTCAAAACCATCTTCCAATCCCCTGCAGGCAACCACAGGAGCACAGGCAGCTTCTTTATCGGCACAGGCTGTAAAAAACAATCTTTTACCCCCTGTTCCTGTATATACTAGTTCAGCCATCGAAAATGCATCTCCCTCAAGGATCGGCATTACCTATAATATTGCCCTGGCAAACATTGTTCCTTCACCTTCAGCATTTATGGTAACGGTTAATTCCGTTGCCGTAAACATCACCAATGTCAGCATATCGGGCGCCAATGTGTTTCTTGCACTGAATTCTGCCGTTAAATACGGCGATGCAGTAACCATGTCATATACCAAACCCTCTGCCAATCCGCTTCAGTCCACAGCAGGGGGAGAAGCAGCCTCAATCAACGCACAGGCAGTTACCAATCGTGTCGGCAGTCCCAATTCATCACCTGTTGTGGTAGTCAACTATAAATCAAACAGCTATTCGGGATTTGTAAATGAACTTGATGCCAGTGGCAGCTATGATCCCAACAAAGACAATCTGACATTTACCTGGAAGGTACCTGCCAATATACCAGTCTCAACTACCAAGGGATCAAAAATCCAATATCTTAGTCCGGTGGTAAACGAAAGTGAAAATGTAGTGTTCACCCTGACTGTCAGCGACGGCAAATCAAGCAAATCAGAATCCATCCCCGTCGTAATCCTGCCGTATAAACCCGAACTTGAAGTTGCCGAAGTGCTGAATGTTGAAGCAAGCAGCTTTCAGGCACCAAACTATCCCTATAACATACTCGACGGCAACCTTGCCACCATGTGGTCAGTAAATGGTGACAATCAATGGCTGATCCTTGAACTTAAAGATATGTTCAATGTTCAGCATGTGAAACTTGCTTTCCAATCCGGACAGAAAAAAGAATCTTATTTTGATATCCTGGGTTCAAATGATAAAGAGAACTGGGAACCAATACTCGTTAAGTCCAATTCATGTGCGTTCTCAGGAGATGTACAGGTTTTTGATTTTCCCCCATCAAAAACCGGGAAGGAGTTCAAATACATCAAACTGGTAGGACACTGCAATTCTGCCGACACCTGGAATTATATTTCTGAATTCCGGATCTTCGGATACAGGTACAGGAATCCCTCATCATATGAGAATCAGATTGTTAAAATATTCCCGAATCCGGCCAGTGAATATATAAATATAAAAATTGAAGAAACAAACGTATCACCTGATTTCATACGAATCATTAGTTTGTCTGGCAAGATATTGCATGAAGAAAAACTTGAACCCGGTATCAGGGAGTTCACCATGCCTGTCCATCTGATGAATGGAATCTATATAATTCAGATGGGTGAAGGGAAGATTACCCTGTTCAGCCAGAAGCTTATTGTAAACAGGTAAATAATCACATCCCCAACCTGATATTGATTATTTGCTGATCACAAAATCAATTCTCCTGTTCTTTTTCCGGTCAGTCTCGGAGATATTTGAAGCAACAGGCCTGTTGCTTCCATACCCCACAGGTGTTAACCTTACCGGACTGATACCATTCAGTATGAGATAATTTGTCATGGCCTCGGCACGTTTCTGGGTCATCAGCTGGTTTGATGAAGCAGTACCTGAATTATCAGAATGGCAGGCTATTTCAAGTTTCAGGCCGGGGTACTTGGTAAGAAATCCAAGAATAAGATCAAGGATCTGTGTACCTTCCGAAGAAAGACCTGCTTCATTCTTTCTGAAGAAACTGTCGGCCGATACACCAAATACTTTTTTCAGGTTATTAAGTTCTTTGGCAGCAGGATCGTCCAGCTTATGCATTCTTATCCTTGCGTTGCTGAAACCAAGCCCGGATATTTCCTCAAATGCCGGCCGGGTGGCCATAAGGTCCATCTCTTCACATATCACATAACTATATATCTTTTCCGAAGGAAGGAATATTTCCTTTATCCTGTATTTCTGAGGAACTGTCTTCAGAATTTTATTTTCCGGATCAAGTTTCATTTTTGACGTAACAGCTTCAACCTGAAAAACAACATCATGGTTATAATCTTTTTCTGCCGAATACTTGCTGTCGGCCAAAGCATAATCGTAATCAAATATGCTCAACCTCTTTTCCTGCTGAACCGGGACGTTATCAAATGCGGTCTTTTCCCGGGTATTGTCAAAAATTCTAATCTGCCTTGAAGCACAGACTTCACGGATCATTCCGGTTCTGTTATTTCTGACAATCAATCCCAGCTGAACATCATAATCACCTTTTTTCGCAAAAGAATGAACAACAGATTCACCTTCAGTTCTTGCTCCATCGCCCAGATACCACGTATACTTCAAAATATCCGATTCCGGGAATGCCGATGACTGCCCCTCAAATCTCACTGACTCCCCGGCCATTGCAGAAAGAGGCATTTTCAGAACAGGCTGCTCAATATCCTTCAATTCTATGTCATATAAGGACTTGGCGAAGAAAACACTGCCTGTTTTAATATTTACCACATCCAGACGTACAATATATCTGCCGGGACCCTTAAAGCAGTGCTCCACATTTTGTCCTTTTGCAGTTTCCCCATCGCCAAAGTTCCAAACCAGCTGGTAGTATTTTTCATCTATTTTAATTTTGCCCTCATCGGAGAATTTGAAACAGCGCTGATTGGTTCTCTGTTTTTCACAATAGAATATCTGATGAATATTTGTCGTGAAATGAAAAATATCAACCGTTCCATTGCGGTTTGAGGAAAAATACCCTTCACCCATTACTGAATCGGCAACAAATCCAAAATCATCAAACTGCGAATTGACTGGTTCATCAAGATGTACAGGGGGGAGCCATTTCTGCCCTTTCTGCCTTGTATAAAATATGTCCTTGCCTCCGAATCCCGGGTGGCCGTCAGAAGCATAGAACAATGCACCTTCCATATTCACATAGGGATATGACTCATTTCCGCCCGTATTGATCTCAGGGCCCAGGTTAACAGGTTCATCCCAGTAATTGCCCTTCCACTGGCAGTAATAAATATCGGTGCCGCCAAATCCTGCCGGATTGTCAGAGGCGAAGAAAAGCCTCTGACCATCAGGAGATATATATGGGGTTGTAATGTTATAATATTCATTGTTAAATCTCAGGTCACGGATCTTTACCCATTTCCCGTCTTCAAGTATTGCACTGAAGATGCCAAGCTTGTTCCTGGGATTTGAATTCTCCCTGACCGAACCGGCAGTCCTGATATTCCGTGAAAAATAAATAGTATCCCCGTTGCGTGAAAATGAAGCAGGACCGTCATTGAATTTGGAATTCAGGTTTTTTGAAAATAATCTGGGACCTGACCATTTACCATATCCTGAAGTGTCAACATAGTTTATTCCCAGTGGTCTTTTGTTGTCCGTATTGAAATAATTCGAAAACAGGCCCTGTTTTCTGTTTGAACAGAATACAAGTCCGTTTTTAAAGTAGACAGGCGAGAATTCGTCATATTTATCTGAACTCAATCTGGAAAGGCTGACGGAATAAGTTTCCGATTGTCCCTTTGCCAGGGAAGTAATCAGAAATAAAACTATTAAGCCTGAGAACAATTTTCTTTTCATACGTGTATATTTTTTTAAAAAGGGCGGGTGCCCGTCCGATCCCCCGGGCAGGGATCCACACATGATTGAATGCGACTATATTCATTCGTGTTTGTGTTTTTGGTCAATCATGTGGGTTATATCAGTGTTTAAATAATTTTAATGGTCTGCCGGAATCCACGTGCTGAAAGTTGTATTTACAGGTGTTTGTGGATGTCATGCTTCCGGGTTTCATGATAACTATTCAGAAGTTCAATGGGCTTATGGCGTCAATCTTGTAACGGAACTCATACCTGATCATTACTTCATGGGAGCCGGAGCTGAAGGTCCTTAATCTGTTGAAATCATAATCATAGGTGTATGCAAATTTCAACTGATTGGTCAGCTGAAACTGAAACATTCCGGTAACCGAACGATTATTCCTGTAAGAAGCACCGAGCCAGAACCGATCCATAACCCTGAAATGTGCATTGAGATCGTACAGTATCTTATTGTTGACTGAAAGAGCAACCAGTGTTGACGGAAGGAACCTGACCCTTGGAGAAAGGTCAATCAGATATCCGGTATTCAGAAGGTAAACATACTCCCTGATGTTATTCCTGAGAACGTACCTGTTTTTTTCAAAGTCGAATCGCTGGCCAACCAGTTTGGGAATTGAAAGGCCGGCAAAGAACTTGTTATCTGAGTAATAGGAACCAAAGCTGAAATTGGGAACAGTGAATACCTTGGAATCAATCAGGAAATACTCATCTCCAGGATCAAGGACCACAAGGTCCGACCAGGCCGTATTAGTAATAAGGATACCAGCGCCTAACCCCAGCGACAGTATTCCCTTGCCCGTTTCAATTTTATAGGCATAATTCGTGTTAAACTGCGTTTCCTTTGTAACCCCGATTTTATCACTGACAGCAATCAGGCCCAATCCGAGTTTTTCGTTTGCAACAAGGGCATCAACGGTAAGGGAAGCTGTTTCAGGGGCTCCCTTAATTCCTACCCATTGCCTGCGATAAAATGCTGCCAGATTCATTACCCCCCTGTTACCAGCATAGGCAGGATTAATTGTAAGAGGATTCAGAACATAGTGATTGGTTGCCGGTGTCAATTGACCTGATACACTCAGCGGAATTAATAGTCCGGATAGCAATTTAATGATGTGTTTCATTTTAGCGTCGAATTACAATAAATCCATTGATAGCTTTATTTCTTTCAGGCTGCAGGATATAGAAGTAAGTATCAGTTGGCAGGGGATTTCCATGCAGGTCAATACCATCCCAGTTATTTGCATAATCTTCATTTGAATATACCAGAACTCCCCATCTGTTAAAAACGGTAAGGCTGGTTTTCCCCATCGATTGAATACCCTTAAGAACGAAGAAATCGTTTTTACCGTCCATGTTTGGAGTAATAACATTGGGAACCAGGAGATCGTTCACTATGATCTCAACTGTATCGGTTGAAGCCTGGCAGGGGTGATTGTTCACGGTCCACAAAAAAACATTTTTGCTGATTGAAAGGTTCGTAACCTTTGTTGAGTGGTTGTTTTTTTCAGTGAAATCACCGCTTCCGTGCACGACCGACCATTCTCCTGTTTCATGCACCTTAAGAGGGCCCGCTTCAAGGTTCGACTCAAACAAATAATCCAGTATCTGGTCTGCTCCTGCATAAGATGCCGGGGCCTCCCTCATCTCCACACTCACCTGGTCACTGTTCCTGCAACCCCAGACATCGGTAAGTGTTACTGTGTAAACCATTGAAGACCGGGGGGTTGCCACCGGATTATTAATTTCAGGATTGTCCAGATATTGAGCCGGGGACCATAAAAAAGATCCGCTTCCCTGAGCTGTCAACTGAGTACTGCCCCCTATGCATACTATCCTGTCATCGCCTGCACTGACTGCGGGAGGAGCATGAAAAACCACCCTGATGATATCAACTGATGAGCAAATGCTATTGACTTCTGTCCAGGCAAAGTCATAATCACCGTATTGTGTCACCGTAACCCTGGCATCGGGATGGCTGGCGCCGGGGTAGAAAGATGCATTTCCCCCGCCGGTAACCTTCGACCATGTACCGGTTTTTGTTCCCGGAATTGCGTTCAGGTTAAAAATCCTGCCGCATACATTGCCCCCATTCCCCGCATTGGCAGGTACCTGTTCAATAAATGTTACAGATATATCTGAACTGGCTGAACAACCCTCATTTGTTTGTGTCCATCTGAACACATAGGTGCCGTAGGCTGTGACAGTAACCCGGGGGTCAGGAATGTTCGGGCCAGGATTGAACGAGACATGTCCGGGTCCGCTGACTACTGACCAGGAGCCCGACCCCGGCCCGGGTACCGCCCCAAGACCGGCTTCAAGTCCGCAAATATTTCCGCCGGCGCCCGGATTGGCTTCAGGTTGTTCAAAAAAGGTGACAGAAACATTTGAAACTGCTGAACAGGGCCCGTTTATGACGGTCCATGTAAAAACCTTCGGGCCATATTCTGTTACGGTAACAGTTGCATTGCTGCTGCTTGCATCAGGATGGAAGGAAGCGGCCCCTGAACCGCCAGTCATGGTCCAGATTCCGGAGCCAAAAGCAGGATCGGCTGCCGAAAGCTCATAGACCCGTCCGCAGGTTCTATCCCTGGACCCCGTACCTGCCGGAGGTTCCCGGTAAAAGCCAACAGTTATGTCGGCATAGGATGTGCAGGAACCCCTGGTCTCGGTCCAGCGGAAAACATATGTTCCGTATGCGGAAACTGTTACAGTAGCTGCAGGATTACCTGCATTAGGTGAAAAGGATGAACCGCCCGGACCCGAAACTCTTGTCCAGGTGCCAGTGCCAAATACTCTTACCGCACCAAGGACAAAGCTCAGCCCGCATGCATTTCCTCCCGTTCCCGCATCGGCTGCAGGGCAGGGCTGGGTTCTTGCCGTCAGCCTTACGGGTGCAGCCTGCAGTACATTCCTTTTGTTCATGGCTACTACATAGACAGTATGAATATGGTCAGGGTCAATCACCTCAAGCACAGCTTCAAGCGTCATGTTCACATCACTTTTCCTTACCTGAAGTGTTGCAGTTTCAACAATATCCCGGTTTGTCCTGAAGATAGCCTGATTTCTAACATATGAAGATGAAAGAACTGAGGTATTGTTATTATTAAAAACAATGACGTATATAGTTCCTTCCACATTTATGCCATAATTCAGGTTGATGCTTAAAAACCCGGTGGATGGTACGGAAGGAGTTCCCGCCACCCACCGGGGTTGCGCATTAATATCCGACATCAGCAACAGAATAGCCGATCCGGCAATTGATATTTTAATAAACCTTCGCAAAGTTACTACTATCAGCGCCTTATTACGATATAACCACTCAGGGCCCTGCTTTTTTCAGGCTTTAAAACAAAAAAGTACGTGTCCTCCGGAAGTTGATTTTCATTATCATCAACCCCGTTCCATTTATTGTCATAATTTTTATTTTCAAAGACTCTTGCACCCCATCTGTTGAAAACAGTAAGCGATGTTTTTCCCAGAGTTTCAATTCCCTTTATTATGAAAAGGTCGTTTTTTCCATCCTGATTCGGCGTAATCAGTGTCGGTATAACCAGATCCCTTATTTCAATTAAAACTGTATCAGAAGCAACGGGGCAGACACCGTTTGAAACGGTCCAGATGAACCTGCTCTTCCCAATATCCATTTTGGTTATTTTCGTTTCAGGATCGTTAATATCAGATATCTGTCCCCTCCCTGAAAGCAGTGTCCATTCACCGGTTTCCTTCAGTCCGGGTTCGGAGGCCTGCATCGTTGTCCCGAAGAGATAATCAAGAACCTGATCAGGACCTGCATTGGCTACAGGCTGGGGCCGTACCTCAACATTCACGGTATCAGAATTCCTGCAACCGTTCTGATCTGTAAGACTGACTATAAATCTTGTTGTTGTTACAGGGGTGGCGACTGGATTGGATATTCTTGCATTGTTCAAAAGGTTACCGGGTGTCCAGAGAAAATTTCCAGAGCCAACGGCGTTCAGTTGTATGCTGCCTCCCTTGCACACTGCAAGATCAGGACCCGCATTAACTTCAGGATGATCATTGAAGGTAACCCTTATAATGTCAGAGGAGGTGCAAACACTGCTTGAGATTGTCCACGCAAAATCATAGGCTCCAAACTGGGATACCGTTACCCGGGCATTTGCCGTGCCGGCATTTGGGGAGAATACAACGGTTCCGGGTCCGTTCACAAGCGACCAGATACCGCCGGTTGCAGGAGTTGCTCCAAGTACAAAGGACCTGTCGCATACGCTTCCTCCGTTCCCGGCGTTGGCTGACGGCTGCTGTATAAAGGTTACTGTAATATTTTCGAAGCTTGAACAGGTGCCATTGGTCTCGGTCCATCTTAAAACATAGGTCCCGTAAGCTGAGATGTTTGCTTTTGCATTAGGGGTTTGCGCATTCGGAGAAAAACTTACACTTCCCGGACCGCTTACCCTTGACCAGGTGCCTGTTCCGACACTGGGGACGGCACTGAGATTAAATACATTGCCGCAATTATTCCCTCCCGTGCCGGCCTCGGCCACCGGCTGCTGGTAAAAATTCACTGTTACCGCCGAGCTGCTCGTGCATGTGCCGTTAACTTCCGTCCAGGTGAATACCTTGGTCCCGTAAGTTGAAACAGTCACTGTGGCATTGGGACTGTTTTCGTTTGGTGCAAACGTTGCAGTTCCGGTTCCGCTGGTCATTGTCCATGTACCCGTTCCCGTGCTTGGTACGGCCCTGAATGTGAAATCAAGATCGCACTCATTGCCTCCGGCTCCTGCATTTGCAACCGGCTGCTGATAAAAGTTGACTGTAACAACAGCGCTGCTGGTGCATGGGCCGTTTGTTTCCGTCCATCTGAAGGTATATGTCCCGTAGGTGGTAATGTTAACCGTAGCCCGGGGAGAATTTGCATTGGGAACAAATGACGCCGTTCCTGGTCCGGTTACCATGGTCCACAATCCGGTTCCTACACTTGGTTCCGCATTGAGGGCAAAACTCCGGCTGCATGCGGTTCCACCGGTTCCGGCATTGGCGACAGGAACCGCATGAATTAAAACATTTGTTGTGGCAACCCCGGTGCATCCATTGGTGCTTGCAGCAGTAAGTGTGTAGGTTCCTGCCATTTCAGGTGTTGAGCCCTGCGACACTTCCGGGCTCATTACATTGGATGTGAAATTATTCGGCCCTGTCCACGAATAGGAAGCCATACCTGCAGGACCTCCTGTTAACGTTAGGGCGGAACCGGCACAGAGTGGCCCGTTATTGGAGGCTGTGACCTCAGGCGCCGGATTAACAACAACAATTGTATTGGCAGTGCTGCTGCAGTTAGTGGCATTGGTCACCGTCAGTATATATGTCCCGGCCATTGATACAGTTGCTGTATTCGACACAATGGGACTTTGCAGGTTTGATACAAATCCACCGGGGCCGGTCCATGAATATGAAACCATCCCGGCAGGAGCTCCGCTAAGTATCAGCGGCGCACCGCTGCAAACGGGCCCGTTATTTGAAGCGACAGCCACCGGCGGAGCGTTTACTGCAACGGTTGTAGTTGCGGTACCAGGGCATCCGTTACTGTTAGTGACAGTGAGGGTATAAATCCCTGCCATAGCTGCTGTTGCGGAACTTGAAACAACCGGGTTTTGCAGATTTGATGAAAATCCTCCTGGCCCTGTCCAGCTGTAGGTAATCATTCCAGCCGGTCCTCCAGCAAGGTTCAAAGGCGAGCCCACGCAGACGGGCCCGTTATTTAAGGCAGTTGCGACTGGTTGTGGATTAACTGTTACCGAAACGGATGCGGTTCCCCGGCAACCGGTAACGTTATTGACCACGGAAAGAGTATATGTTCCTGCCATCAGGGAAGTTGCGCTTGTTGAAACTGTCGGGCTCATCAGATTCGAGCTCCACCCCTGCGGGCCACTCCACGAATAGCTGTATTGAGCACCGGAAGGTCCGCCGGTCAGGCTTAAAGTTCCGCCCACGCATACAGGGCTGTTGCTGGCTGCAGCAGCCGGCGGTAGTGTGTTTACTGTGACTGAGGTTGTTGTCGACGCCAGGCAACTGCCGGATGAGACAGTGAGCGTGTACGTGCCGCCCAATGCTGCTGTTGCAGCCGGTATGACAGGGTTTTGCTGGTTGGATGTAAAACCAGCAGGCCCCGTCCACAAATAAGTGTAACCTGATGGCCCCCCGCTGAGATTTATGGGTGACCCGACACAAACGGGGCTGTTGCTCGAAGCCACTGGCTCAGGAGCGGCATTCACGACAACTACAACTGAAGCTGAATTTTTACAGGTGGTACTGTTATTGGTTACAGTTAAAGTATATTCCCCTGCCATGGCCAGTGTTGCACTATTTGATACCATGGGGCTTTGCTGAGTAGAAGAAAAGCCTGACGGACCGCTCCATGAATAACTGTATTGAGCTCCCGAAGGACCTCCGGTAAGGTTAAGCCTGTCACCCACGCAAACCGGCCCGTTGCTGGAAGCTGTAGTTGCGGGAAGGGCGTTTACCGTAATGGTGCCCGATGCAGTGGCAGGTTTACAGTTGCCGGTAGTTGTAACAGTATAATTAAACACTCCCGAAACTGATGGAGTTCCGCTTATGGTAAAGACTCCCGGGCTGTACGATCCGGTGACTCCGGCTGGTAAACCGGAAACTGTTGCCCCCGTTGCGCTTCCGGAAACAGAATAAACGATATTGGTAATCGGTGTGTTGACACATACTGACTGTGGTGTCGGAGTTGGCGGTGAGGTGGGAGTTATGACCTGATCGGGCAGTATCCTTATTGATCCGCTGATCAGGCCCACGCACCCACCCATGGTCTGTAAATTATAAGTGTAATCACCTGCCGCCGGAGGCGTTCCTGTTATTGTATATGTCCCGGCAATCACAGAAAAGGACCCTGTAACACCGGGAGGAAAGTTGGTTGCTGTTACACCCGTAACACCGGGAACAACACGATAAATTATTGTCGCAATGGATGTATTGATGCACACTGTCTGATTATCTGTCCCCGGTGCCGAATTCAGTGCAATGCATTGAGACCTGAGGATTTCAACGGATAAAAAGACAAGCATTATTAAAAACAATATCTTTTTCATTAGGCCTGATGTTTTTCCTGTTTCTATCTGCAGAGAATATTTTACTTATTATTTAATAATTTAGTTAAACATTCATGAAAAACGGACTGCAACCCGTTATGTTAACAATAATCGATTCTGGTAAGTTGCATTATAAAGATATGATTTAACATATCGATAACACAGATCTGAGAAAACAATCAAACCCCAAAATCATGTCAAATTAAATACAAACTTCATGCTAATTTAACTAATAATCCGCTTGCCCCGGTATATTATTTGACCAATTAGCAAAAATCGTACATAAACAGAAAGCACTTCACAATTAAAAACCAATACTCCGAAGTATGGTGGTCAGGCTGGCGGAATTATCTGCCGAAGAAATTACAGTCAGCTGAGAATCAGCTTTCTGATGTTTATACCCTGCACGTATCAGATCAATATCCCGGTTGATTTCCACCGCATCTTCCCTGCTTCCGTTGCCATCAGACGGATCAATCAGCACAAGCCGCCGGGGAGCAAGGGAGGCAGCAAGGTCGGGAAGATCGTATTCCTCCAGCGCACCCGGTACAGTGCCATGTATATAGAAAGGATCATAGAACCGGCAGCCTGCGATGGACCGGTAGGATGAATAAGGCTCTTCGAGAACGATGCTTTTTATTTCATTATTGAAAGCCGCGGCATGCAGAAGTACAGGAGACATTTCCCTCCTGGCAAAACCGCTGATTTCTGCTGCCGGGTTCTCCTTCAGAATCAATCTGACCAGCCTGGCAACATCTCCCGCATGTATACCCAATATGCTTTTGCCGGTAAGGATGGAAGCATACCAGAGATTATGCGATGCACCGTCAAAATCGGCATCCCCTTTAAAATCGCCCGGACCTGTTTCTCCCGTGCCCGGCAGATCAGGGGCCAGAACTGTAACTCCTTTCCTTACAATCATTTCAATTTCACCGCCACTACCGGAAGCATGATTCTTTCCTGCCGGATCCAGGAATATCATTATCCTGTTGCCGGGTGCCGAAGGTTTGAAGATAAGATATGGAATTATATATCCCTCCTCAATCTCAATAAAATACTTCTCAACCGAATATCCATCTCTTTTTATACGTCCGGTAAAAACAGGGGCAGCGGGCTCTTCCGGTTTCACGTAACCTGACAGTCGCTCTGCTGATCTGATAATCTCAGGATAAAAGTTAACAGGGTCTTTCCTCCTGATATCAAGATCTTCATTCAGCTGCAACAAGCGCTTAAGATTAAGCGAATAAACCGTTTCTCCCTTAAAAGAAACCGATACCTGACCAGCTGGAGCAACCCGGAGTTCCTCATCTGTAAGAACTTCTGTTTCAAGATCATCAGGACTACCCGGATTACTGAGAAACTTCTGAAAGAAAGCATACATTGCTTCCCTGTTTTTAACAGTTGATTCATGTGGAGCGTCATCCTCGACCATATAAAAGTTCCCGCCAGCGCCGTATGACTCAAAGATCCCGGAAACCTCGCCGCAGGTTTCCCTGGCTCCCTGAATACTGAAAATATCCCTTGTGGTGGTTATCAGCAAAGTCGGCCTGGGAGCCCTGGCGATCAGAAAATCCGGATGATCCAATCCGCTGATAATCAGCCTGGGGATATTCTGCTCTGCATCCTGAGGTCCGATCGACTGAAAAAGCCTGGAATAGTTGGTAATATAGTTCTCAGGTGCTGCGGCAAGAATACGGTCATCAAAAGCTGAAATATAAGCCGACTGGGTTCCTCCTCCGGAACGGCCCGTGATTCCGATACGCGAGGGATCAACCTCCTTTCGTGTCAGAAGGTAATCAACGGCCCTTATCCCGTCCCATATCATATGGAAAGCCTGGGAGCTGCCGGTTAAAAATGCCTGGGCCCCCGGATATGAATGCTCTTTCGTCGGTCCTCCGACAATGGACCTTCCGGTGGAAGGATCGTAATATTCCAGCCTTTCACCCTGTCCAACCGGATCAAAAGCAAGAACTACAAATCCCTTCTTTACAAGATTCTGAATAACATGTATGTACACACTGCTTCTGTAGCCTTCAGCTGAGTGTCCGCTGCAATAAACAATTGCAGGAGCTTTCTTCCCTCCTGTAATCCCCGCAGGAACAAAAACTGATGAGGTTACATAGAATCCCGGCTGAGATTCATAAACTATATGTTCAATTCTGAAACCTGTTTTTCTGACAACCCTGATTACCCTTGCATTCAAATCTGTTTTTGCAGGAAAGGGCCCTATGAGCTCATTCAGGGTCGTCAGGATATAATCCTGCCTCGCCTGCCATTGTCCCAATGTTCTGATCCCGGCGATCAGGGATGCCCGTTCCTTAAGCAATTTATAGGCCCTTCCTGACAGATAATGATAAAGTGAATTCCTGGCATCACTGAATTCAAGCCAGTTGTTCCCAACAACATTCAAATCATCCTGTGCCTTAATGGACCTGCCTGATAATCCGAATACAATTATCAGTGCAACAATTACTTTTAAAAAGAAGAAGTATGAATTGCTGCTTTTTTCCGCGTATCTCTTCATTGGTTGTCATTTTATTATCAATGTCAGTGCAGCTGCCCCGGAAGGCAGATAAAATGCATATGACTGCCCGTCAGTAATATTACCGGCTTAAATTCTTTGCTGCGGGGCATGTTTATGCCTTTAAAAACAATCCGTTCCGGAAGAGTTTTTCAGGTACATAAACATTTGCCTGACATAAAAATAATTAATAGTTAATTACGTTAAAGAAATATTGAAGATTTCTTGAAAATGAAAGTTAAGTCAATGGAAAAGATTAAAATCAATTTGTGGAGATACGCGGGTGTTGTTGTTTTTGGAATTGGGCTCCAGTCTCTTATTCTGGGTCAGGTGCCTGTGTCTGACATGCTACCGAAAAGTTCACTGAAGGATCAGATGAATTATGTACAGGAGAAGACCAGGATCTACGATAATTACCGTGCCATAAGAGAAGATGTTTTTCAGCAGATTAAAAGAAATTCTCTTGATTCACTGCATGTTTCGAGAACTGAGATTGCCCGCTTAAAGGTGCTTGCAGCCTCAAGGAGCAGGGAGATTGACTCACTGAATTCAACCCTTTCGGTCAGGGAAAAGGAGCTGGAGGAAATGGTAACCTTCAGGAACAGTATCAGTCTGTTGGGAATTGAGATGGATAAGCGGACCTATAACGGGATAATGTGGCTGGTGATAGCAATACTGTCAATTGTGCTCATCAGTGGTTTTCTGACATACAAACGGAATCGTATTGTAACGCACAATACAAGGAAGGAATTCGAGGACCTGAAGAAGGAATTTGATGCTTACCGTAAAGCGTCACGTGAAGCCCGGGAAAAGATGTCAATGGCGCACTTCAACGAACTGAAGAAACTGCGAACAGGCTGACATCATGGATTTCCCAGGCGTCATTTATCGACCGGTCATCCTCCTGTATTCAGCCGGTATTTAGCGGCAAAATCATCAGCAACTGAATTGATCATATCATCTGTAAGGTGCGAACCTGAATCAATAATCATTCTGTATCTGAAAACCGCTGATTCTCCGGCCGGAACCGAGAAATCAACCACCTCCTTCCCCTGTGTAAAATCAACAGCTCCAAGCGGATTGGCTGAAAACAATCCATATCCCCTTGCATGCCAGTAGGTAGGATAGGATATATTATCCGGATGATCGATTATTGTTATCGATACCTCATCATGGTTTATAACTCCCGACAGATTCATCCATCTGGCCCGCGTACCCCAGACAGCATCTCCCGTCTTTCCTTCGCTGCTTCTGTAGTTACCGGTTACTCCGATATTTTCACCGGCTTTCTCCGATCCCGGCCTGCCGGACCCGTCTAACAGGAAATCATCGTCCGCTGAAGGCATTTCCAGCTGACGGGCAACCCGAATGGCATACATGCCTTCCTTGGTATCCTTCATTCTGACCGGGGTGTCATTTGCCGTCAGAACGGTTATCCGGTCGATAATATAATAATTGCCCCTGGCAAAAAAGTTAAATTCGGTTTTTTCGGATAATAATTCCTTTCCGGAGGGATCCTGCCAGCTTGCTGAGATATTCATTGTCCCTTTTCCATTTCCTCCTTTCACCTCATCGATTTTCAGCAACCTGATTTCTCCGCCGGTTTCACTTTTATGTCCTTCTGACCCGTTACCCCAGAAGTCAACTCCGTTAACATCCCCATAATTGAGCCATATCCCCACCTGGTGAATATGGTCATCACGCTCGCCGGCACGCGGTTTCAGGGGAAATCCCCGGGTAATCTCGGTACCGCTGGTTGTATACACTGGATAGAATATTGGTTTATATACATTGCCGGGCCAGCAGAAAGAGGTAACAAGTTTTCCGCCGATCAGAATATCAACTTTCCTTTCTGCCTCCTTTTTAACAATATCAACCGGCTGGCTTTTATCTCCACCGGCTGATGAGCATGAAATTACCGTAAAAACGGCAAAAAAAAGCGCGGTAATAGTTTTCAATGAATCTGATACTTTCATAAAATCTTAATATTAAAAAAAATTCAACTGACTGTCTGACTAATTCTGTTTTTTCTGACCCTTCGTAAAAATGGAGCCAGGCAATCCCCGGGTTAAATATACTGATTCATTTGCTCTACAGATCGTACAATTTCTTAATTGTTTAGAAAAACTGTTTTAAATTCTGATCTTCCCGGCAGCCTCCCCTGCCTTCTGAAGTGTCCTGCTGATCTCAACGGGCCGGCCTCCATTTTTCCTGCTCTCCTCAGCAGCGGCCATAAAAGCAAATATTTCAATCGTTTCCTCCTGATCCACAGGAGGAATCCCGGTGTCAAAAAAATTAACAATCTGTTCAAGCAGGGGATTATATCCTGCATATTTTCCAAGATCCACGATAGCCTTTTCACAAAAGACCGTTCCCCCGTAATCACCCCTGCCTGCTCTGATCCCCCTGAAGGTCCCTATCCGGTTATCGTTCCATAGTCCGGTCACCATGTCTGTACCTTCCGTAAATATCCTTGCAACAGATTTGCATCCTGTTCCCATTACGGTAAACAGTGCCTCTACCCCGTGAATTCCGTACCAGAACAGATCGGGATGGCTTTTTTCGATTGTTGCCGGGCTGTAGGTATCGGCACCAATCACCTTTCCCGCCGGGCCATTTTTAATTTCCTTTACTCCCGGAAGATATCTCAGGGAGGACGACGAAAAGACAGGCACCTTGTAATGCCTTGAGGCATTGAAGATTGCAATCGCGTCCGTCAATGAGGCTGCTATTGGCTTGTCGATGAACATCCTTTTTCCTGCCCTGAAAACCGGCAAAGCCTGCTCCAGGTGGATCCTGCCGTCATTTGTCTCCAGCATAACCGCATCGACCTGTTTTAACAGTTCGTCAATCGAGCCTGCAATTTCCACTCCAAGCTTTTTCACATCTTCAGTATACCCCGGAATCCTGTCAACACTTGATTTGATGTCGCTGCTTCCCCTGGGATAGGCAGCCGCAACCTTCCAGCCCCCGAATTCCGGGCCGGCGGAAGGATCGTTAAGAGCTTTTGTAAATGCAACACTGTGTGATGTGTCAAGGCCTATGATACCGATCTTTTTTATTGAAGAACCCGGAAAGCCGCCCGATGCCAGGTTTTTCCCGGTAATGGTCATTGCAGCACTTCCTGCTGCAAGGGTTCTGATAAAAATCCTGCGTTCCATCAAACTATGTATTTATTTATTAACAATTTCATATCCTGTCAATATCCCGGCCAGTTAAACACTGTCGTTAACTTTATAAGGCTCCCTGTAATTACGGGTCAGCATCAGGTCAGCCTCACCGTCACTGACAAATTTCTCCTTCTGCCCGTCAAAGGTCAGTTTTCTGCCCAGCCTGTATGAAATATTTGCAAGGACAGGAAGGGCCGATGACATAAATCCTTCAAGTATGGGACAATTCAGGTCCTGATCCCTGCCTGAGCGGATCGCGTCGATGAAATTCGCATAATGTTCCGTACCGCCGGGTGCTGCCAGGTAGCCTGTTTCAGCAACCCCTGGCTCATCTTTGGCAGAACCGGCGAAAGGTTCCGTTTCGCGTTTCCTGAATGCTTTCCATGTACCTCCGTCGATCTCAAGGTAACCTTCAGTGCCGTAAAAAATATTTCCTATTCTGATTCCAAGGCTGGATTCATCATTCGTATAACGACCCCTTGTTTCAAACTCAATGATCTTCCCATCGCTGTAACTGAAAAGTGATGTTTGCGTATTCGGAGTTTCCTGCGCACACTCCGAAGGATCGATCCCAAACAGCCCGCCCATGGAAAATACTGAAACAGGGTGTTCATTTTTATTAAGACCCCACCTGGCGATATCGAACTGGTGGGGCCCCTGGTTCCCGGTATCGCCGTTCCCGGTATCCCAGAACCAATGCCAGTTGTAATGAACCCGTTTTTCATTGTAAGGCCTGTAAGGAGCCGGTCCCAGCCACATGTCATAGTGCAGTGAGGCAGGGGCAGTGCTGTCGGAAGCAATGCCGAAGGAGTCCCTAGGCTTGTAGCAAAGTCCTTTGGCCATGAATACATTACCTATTCCTCCTTCATGAAGAAATCTGACAGCATTCACAACATTTTTGATTGAACGGTTCTGGAAGCCTGTCTGAACCCTTACATTGTATTTGCGGGCAGCTTCCACCATTTTCCGGCCTTCAAAAACATTATGGCTCGCCGGCTTCTCAACATAGACATGCTTCCCGGCCTGACAGGCCCATATCGTTCCCAGGGCATGCCAGTGATTGGGTGTTGCAAACGAAACAGCATCAACGTCTTTGCTGTCGAAAATCTTCCTCATATCCCACTGGGAAACGACTTTTTCCCCGGTTCGTTCGTAAATGGTTTGTGCAGCCGCCCCGAAGTATTGTTCATCAACATCACATATGGCTCTCAGCCTTACATTGCGGTTATCCTTAAGAGCACACCAGTTGTTGATGTGCCCCCCGCCCTGTCCCCTGATTCCGATTACAGCAATGTTGACCCTCTCGTTTGATCCTATTATCGAACCATAGGCTTTAGAGCCCAAGCCCATGCCGCCTATCATCATACCGGCTGAACCTATTGCGCTTTTCCTGATAAATTCTCTTCTTTTTGTCATCGCCATTATTTTTTATTATTACAAGCAACAAGAAAACTAAACTGAATATCCTGCCAGCCGGTTAAAGATCTCCAGCTGCCCTTTCATGGCCGCAACCCGGTCGGCCGGCTCAGTTCGTGCCTCAAGAAGTATCCATCCCTGGTACCTGATACCCGACAAAAGGTCAAAAAGCTGCTGGTAAGGATAATCATTTGAGTCGAGCTCCCTGACATGAATTGTATCACCAAACCACCCTTTCACCATGTTGAAATTCCCTTCCAGGCCCGGTGGCAGAAGATCCTGGTCATTGCAGTTCCAGCATATTTTTACGCTGTCCTCTGTTACCTGGTCGAAAATTGCCTTCATCACGGGAAGTTCCTGGGTAATGTCTCCGTGAACCTCCACTCTTACAAGCTGGTCATAATCGCGGGCAAAGCGGCCCACCTCGTTAAGGGATTTTGCAATCTGGGATATCGTTTTTTCGCGGGGTACCCCGGCAGGAAGATTATTGGGCTTAACCTTTATGCCGGTTGCGCCAATGTCACTGCAGAGTTTAATGTACTCCCTGGTCTGTTCAATATTTTCCCTTAACTGACCGGGATCAGGGCTGTGATATTCAAAATTTGAACCATAGCCAATACATTTGACAGAACTGTCGTCAAACATCTTCCTGACATTCAGGCGCTGGGATGAACTAAGGCTGGTCTCGACCCCGTGAGCATGCTGCGTCCTCAGCTCAACTCCTTCATATCCCGCTTCCGCGCAATTTGCTATCAGGGTCGGAAGATCCCAGTCCCTTCCCCACTGGTATGTCACGAGTCCAAACTTCATTTGTCCATGGCTCCTGACTGAGCATCCCTGCACTGAACCCAGGGCTGCCAGTCCTGCGCATGAAATAAAACTGCTTCTGACGAACTTCCGTCTTGTTATTCGGTTTTTCATCCTTTCATTCTTTTATGAATATAAATTACTGACCCGATCTTATGATTTCATTTGAAGTAATACCAACCGGAAATGGATTTTTTCAGGCTCATGTTTAACGGTTACAGATTAATTAAACAACTAATTAAAACCGGCAACCCTGATTCACAAAGCTGCCGTTTTCCGAAAATTTTCACGTTACCCTTACCGGGACCCGGATACAAGGATCTGAATACAAGGCTCCGGAAAAAAGCTTACCGGGGCATTACCACGTAATCTGCTGCATTAAGAAATTCGAGGCTTTTTGCACAGCTTGTGAACTGGTCAAAATTATATTCTTCCACCTCCACTATTCCGAATTTCAGGCCCGACTGCCGTGCTGCACCCCAGATAGCCGCGAAATCCATCATTCCGCTTGCTCCCACCTCTTCTTTGTCCTTGATGTGCCATAACTCAAAGCGCCCGGGATACCTGTTGAAATAATCAACCGGGTTTTTACCTCCAACCACGCACCAGTAAAGGTCGAGCTGGAAAATAACCTTTGCAGGATCTGTATTCTCAAGCATGAAATCATAAACCGTGGTGCCGTCGAGCCGGGTTGAAAATTCCCTGTCATGATTATGATACCCGAACCTGATACCCTTTGCCAGGCATTTTTCACCGATCAGATTGAAATAATCGCAATACATTTTCAGCGTGTCCAGCGATCTGTAGGCATTGGCGCCCATAAAGGGCTGCACGAGGTACCTGACACCTGCAGCTGCATGTGCATCGATACAGGCATCCCACCAGGCCATGGTTGCTTCGCGGCCGGCTTCATCCGGAAGGGCCTGACCCGTATGGGAGCTAACCAGACCCAGGCCGTTTTTTGTGCACAGGTCCCTGAAAGCCGCAGGTTCCATCCCGTAGAACAGGCCATCCCGGTAACCTGCCGGCTCAACAAAAGTATAACCCATTTCTGCAACCTTTGCAATGGCGCCGGGAACGTCCCTGCGGATAGAGTCGCGAATTGAGTATAATTGAAGTCCAATATTCTTTTTCGGAGCCTCCCTGCAGGAATTAAACGGCAGGGAAACAAGGCCGAAAAAGGCCGCGATAACAAAAAGTGAAATAAAACTCCTTTTTTTCATTTTTTCGGTTTTTGAGTTGAAATTATTAAATAATCAGGTCTGCTTTTCGATAATGAATTTTAAAGATACAACTTATCAGCAAAATACTGTCATCCGGTTATATGATTCATATAATTTTTCAGTTTCCCGATTA
The DNA here is from genome assembly GCA_964435015.1 of uncultured Rikenellaceae bacterium. Classification (GTDB taxonomy): domain Bacteria; phylum Bacteroidota; class Bacteroidia; order Bacteroidales; family VadinHA17; genus LD21. The sequence goes on along the minus strand of CAYSXP010000002.1, from coordinate 122,365 downwards.
TGTCAGAATCAGATCGGGGATTGATTCTGAGTGATTCCACCAGTGTATTCTCAAAATCTGAGTGAAGAGCATGCAGAAGCTCAATATCGCCTTTAAAATTATTTCCGTTTTCATCCATGGCTTTAAAAACAAAGCCAAACGACATTGCCTTCAGAATTTTATCGAAGGGTTTGCCGAATTGTACAGCAAGCTTTACCGCCCCCATGAAACGGTCATCAGAACCAAGCTTTCTGGCAAGATCATGACCCACCCTGAAAACAGTGTCCCTGAGGAACCTGTTTCGGAACCTCGAAATCAAATCCTCAATGTGCCCTTCAAGCTCCTTTCCCGAATACTCACCCGGATATGCCTCCAGGAGAATGTCAGCCGCCTGCACCATAACCTCGCGTGTAAAACCCGAAACTTCTGCGTCATCCAGCACCTCATACATGTAAACTGCGTCAGGGTGGAGGTAATGGCCATAATATGCCGCAGCGGCATGGCCAAGGTTATGGATGAAAGCTTTCCTGTCAACCCACGCCTTAATGTTTTCCTTAGGAGCCAGTCCGGGTATTTGCGGAACGGGTGTTTTAAATCCCTTCTTGTCGAGAATAAGAATGTTGTAGGGCTCCGCAAAAACCTGCAGGGGATCCTTTTCAAGATCCTGCCGGCTCATGATCGGAACCATTTTGCCAATGCTTGTTTCCACAAGCCCTGTCATGCTGCTGAATGGAAAATCCGGTGGCAGGTGTTTCTTCAGGTTTTCCTCCATGAAATCCTTTCCTGAAATCATATTTTCAGCAATAATGATATCGAGGGGATGGCCGGGAAACCTGTCATGCCTCAGTTTCAACCCGGCTGCGATCATGGGAATAACTTTCTCAACGGCATTCTTTCCCACGCTTACGGCGACAATGCCGGCAGTTGAAACGGCCTCCCTGACAGCCACGCTGTCACCGGCATTGATTGCACTTACATTTTTCACTACTGTTGTCTCTTCCTTTTCAGATCTTGACACCACCCTGTAGCATTTACGTTCATTTATCAGGGTTGTCAGCTGCCGGTCAGTATCGACAAAAACAACTTTGTAGCCCGCAGTTCCGAACAGCTGTCCTATGAATGAGCGTCCGATTTTTCCGGCGCCGAAAATTACTATTTCCTGATTATCAACCTGAAATCTGGTCCTTGTAGGAATCATAATAAGGTTTTATCCGGGAGAGCTTTTCTCCCTCATATTCTTCAAAGTAAGTCCCTCCAACATAAAAACAGGCAAATCCGCCTGAGACGATCCCCCGGCAGCAGGCCTCGGCAAGATCGGGCTGCGGAGCACCCCCGGCCATCTGGTTAACCAGGGAGGCAATGACCCCTCCTGCAAAATTATCACCGCAACCTGTTGTGTCCCCTCCACCGGTTTTCTTAAGCTCACTTATCACACGGGCGGATGCCGGCAGCTCCCTTTTCCCCGTCAGGGCAAAAAGCCTTCCGTCGGAGAGAAATGTAACATTCTCCGGGCCGTTGGTTATTATCAGCGATGATACCTCCCGGCTCTCAAAGTACTTCACAGCACCATCAATGGTGCTTTCACCGCTCAGCCGGAGAGCTTCTTCCCGGTCCATTATCAGAAGATCAATAAACCCGTAGCTTCTGTCATCCTCTCCCATGGGCCATTTCCGCGAAGGATCAGCTTTTTCGCTCATGAAGTCGAAGACAGTATTAACCACTGTTATACAGCCATTGCCTTTGGCCTTGGCCAGAAGAGCAGCCAGATCATTGTGCAGGCGGGGAACCAGTGCCGTTCCTCCGAAAACAACAATATGGGAACTGAAAAAATCATCATCCAGATCTGCCTGTCCAGACATCCAGGCGGCACCTATCGAATTAATGAAGATCCGTTCTCCGTGTCCGCCGTCAAAATGAGGGTCAGACAGTACGATCGTTGACGGAGTGCTGCGATCAACCAGCCTGTAGTTGCGAAGCTTAATGCCTGTTCTGCCAAGGGCGGAAATCAGAAAACGCCCCATGTCGTCATCCCCCCCCAGCCCGTAATATCTAACCTCGCATTGATGTTTGTCAACTAATTGTGTGACATTAATCAATGATACAATTGACGGACCTCCTATACTGATCTTATCGTGATTTCTGCCCCCGGTAATTCTTCCGACGGCCCGATCAACCGGAATACCTGAAAACTTCTCAAACTCTTCGGTAAAAACCAGGTTTCCCGGAACAAGCCCTCCGTCGCCACGTGTCCGGGACAAGAAGGGGGCAATTGACTGACTGTTGAAATCGATATCATTATACAGCAAATCGACCAGGCAGCAACCTGCACCTGAGACTATGACTTTCTTTTGCATGATACGTTCCGGATTGGGCAGAAGGTTAAGATAAGATGATCACCGGGGTAACTCCGTTTGAAAGCGGGTGCAGGCTCCGGTGTCAGTTTTTTCTGTGCGACAATGCCTGAAACAGGGAATGAAAGGGGGTCAGAGATATTTTCCATAGTCATTCACCAGCAGGTGGGACGGCACAACATCCTCATCTATTTCGGGGAATCTTCCCGTTTCGTCATAAAAACGATTATCACAGGCATCATCATTCACAAGGCTGACCTCCCCTATCAGCACATTGCCCTTTCCCTTCTGGCCATAGAATCTGTGGTAAACCCCGGGTTTCAGGCAGATGCTCTGGCCAGGCCTGAGGATCAGGGGATTGCCGGCGTTCACAGCAGTAAACACTCCATCGATGCTGACAGTCAGCGGATCTTCTGAAAGCCTGTCACCGTCAGTGGCTGCATACAGTTCCATTACCAGATTACCCCCTCCCCTGTTGATAATATCTTCTGATTTGTTCCAGTGAAAATGCATCGGTGTTACCTGCTCCTCACCGGCCATCATTATCTTTTCGCAATACAATTTGTCCCTTTTATCCCAGCTTCCGTTCCTTATGGTAAACAGGCAAAGGCCAGTCCTGAAAAACTCACCGCTGCCAAAATCGGTAATATCCCAGCCCAGCTTATTGTCAATAATCTCGGAACAGGTATCGTATTTTCCTTTCCAGTCACCGGGACCCCAGTATGCCCATTCCGGAAGAAAAAACCTGTTTTCCCGCAGAAAGCCGGCAAAAGATTCAATTATCCTGTTTACCTCACTTCTTTTCATTATCTGACAAGCGATCCTGATTATACCCTATTCAAATATAATTATTTCACTTGTGATGCACAGCAATTTAATATCAAAATAATGGAAAAATTTCAGGTTCCGGCATGGCACTGAAGGAACATGGCGGCTATCCGGAAATCTGTTCCGCCGGCAGGTGCCGGGATAATAAATATCACTTATTGATCAGATTTAATAATATATTTCATATATTTGAGGGCTTTTTGTATAATATTATTAATATTTTGACTAAATTGCTTCAAATTTTAAAACCGGCTCTTTTAAAATATATAAAAATATGATCTTTCAGACAGGCACCGCTCAAACCACCGCAGGAACAGATGTTCTTCTTACGGAAGAGATGATAGATTTCATCAAATCGGATTTTGGGAACAGGCTGGCACGCAATCTTAATCTTGTGAAGGTATCATCGCCGCTGGTTGTGCCTGACGGTACCGGAATAAATGATGATCTCAACGGAATTGAAAAACCCGTTAGTTTTCCGGTAAAGTCGCTTGATAACAGAAATGCCGTTATTATTCAATCACTTGCAAAATGGAAAAGGATCAGGCTTGAGTATTTTAATATCGAAGCCGGCAAGGGCATCCTTACGGATATGCGCGCCCTGAGGCCCGACGAGAAATTAAGTCCCATACATTCGCTTTATGTTGATCAGTGGGACTGGGAGAAGCATATTCACCAGGATCAGCGAACCCTGAATTATCTCAGGTCCGCCGTCGGGGATATTTATTCAGCTTTCAGGGAAACGGAAGAGAAGCTGTATCGTAAATATGAGTGGCTGGTTCCCCAGCTTCCTGAAAAAATCACTTTTGTCCATGCCGAGGAGCTGTTGAAGCAATATCCCTATCTGAATGCGAAGCAGCGTGAAAATGCCATAGCCCGTGTTCATGGTGCAGTATTTATTATAGGTATAGGCAGCAAGCTCAGCAACGGTGAGCCCCATGACGGCCGGGCACCTGATTACGATGACTGGAGTTCGGTAAATGAAGACGGCTATCATGGCCTGAATGGCGACATTATTTTCTGGAATCAAACGCTTGGTTCGGCTTTCGAAATATCTTCGATGGGGATCCGTGTCGACAGCCGCTCGATGAAGCGCCAGCTGAAACTCTGCGGATGCCAGGAAAGGGAGAAGCTTATGTTTCACAGCATGCTTTTGAATGATCAGCTTCCCCTGAGCATTGGCGGAGGCATAGGACAATCGAGGCTATGCATGTTCCTTCTAAGGAAATCCCATATCGGGGAGGTCCAGTCGAGCATCTGGCCGGGGGACATAGTGATGGGTGCCAAAGAAAACGGACTGAAACTGCTCTGATTAACGGGAATGATCTGCGGGTGGCAGGCAGGTAAAGCAATATAAAGCAGGTACGGCCCTTTTCATTTCCGGTTCCCAGGTTTATTCCTCCGGCTGTAATGATTTTTTCAAAGAGTAAAAAAAAAATGGATTTTTATTTGATTTATTAAAATATTATATACTTTTGTCGTTCACTTTATCTTTAAAAGTGCACAAAACTATTATACATATTATTATCCTCGTACTTATTCTCACAGGCAGTGAGTGATCCGGGAATAATATGTATAGTGGATTAATGTACAGAAGCTTTCCGGATCGACCGGAAAGCTTTTTTTTAACATATCTCTGAAGCATGAAAACAAAAATTAATCTGAGAAGTTCAAAGACAACCACCGGAAGGAACATGGCCGGAGCCAGGGCCCTGTGGCGCGCCAACGGCATGAAGGAGGACCAGTTTGGCAAACCCGTGATAGCAATTGTAAATTCCTTTACCCAGTTCGTTCCGGGGCATGTGCATCTTCACGACATTGGCCAGCATCTTAAACAGCAAATTGAGAAATCGGGGTTTTTTGCCGCAGAATTCAATACAATTGCCATTGATGACGGCATCGCCATGGGCCATGAGGGCATGCTTTATTCACTTCCGTCGAGGGAGATTATTGCCGACAGCGTGGAATACATGTGCAATGCCCATCAGGCTGATGCAATGATCTGTATCAGCAACTGCGACAAGATAACCCCTGGAATGCTTCTTGCAGCAATGAGGCTGAACATACCAACCGTGTTTGTTTCGGGAGGGCCGATGGAGGCAGGGCATCGCAAGGGAAAATACCTCGACCTGATTGACGCAATGGTAGCTGCTGCAGATAATTCGGTGACGGATAATGAGATACGGGAGATAGAAATGTCAGCATGCCCCACCTGCGGTTCATGTTCGGGAATGTTCACGGCCAATTCAATGAATTGCCTCGTTGAGGCTCTCGGGCTCGGGCTGCCGGGCAACGGCACAATAATTGCCACTCACAGGAACCGCCTGAGGCTTTTTGAAAAAGCGGCATCACTGCTGGTGGACATAATCAAAAAATATTATTACGAAGGCGATAGTTCAGTTCTCCCCAGATCGGTGGCAACAAGGCAGGCATTCCTGAATGCCATGGCCCTCGACATTGCAATGGGCGGATCAACTAACACCGTCCTGCATCTTCTGGCTGTGGCAAATGAGGCAGGCGTCGATTTCAGCATGAAGGACATTGACGAACTTTCGAGGAAAATACCGAATATCTGCAAGGTTGCTCCCAGTTCCTCATATCATGTCCAGGATGTCAACCGGGCAGGCGGAATACTTTCAATTATGGGTGAACTTGACAGGAACGGCCTTATTGATTCAGATGTAAGGCGCATTGACTATCCGACACTCCGCGACGCTTTACGCGACTGGGACATCATGAGTGAGAAACCGCTGGAAGAAGCACTGGAAACATACCACAGTGCTCCGTCAATGAGAAGGAATCTCGTACTGGCTTCCAATGATTCCAGGTATGAGACCCTTGACACCGACAGGGAAAAAGGATGCATAAGGAACATCCGGAATGCCTATAACAAGGAGGGAGGGCTGGCAGTGCTTTACGGCAATATTGCATCAAAGGGATCGATTCTGAAAACCGCAGGCATTGATCAATCCTGCTTTTACTTCAGGGGACCGGTAGTGATATTCGAGTCGCAGGAAGATGCCGTTGACGGCATTCTCAATGGTAAAGTAAAAGAAGGAGAAGCAGTGGTTATCAGGTATGAGGGCCCCAGGGGGGGACCCGGAATGCAGGAAATGCTTTATCCGACATCCTATCTGAAGTCAAGGCTGCTTGACAAGAAATGCGCCCTGATTACCGACGGCCGGTTTTCAGGCGGCACATCCGGCCTTTCAATAGGGCATGTATCGCCCGAGGCAGCGGCAGGAGGCGTCATTGCCCTTCTCAGGGAAGGAGATCTTATTGAGATTGATGTCAATAACCGGAGAATAGGTGTCCTGATTTCAGATGACGAGCTTGAAGCCAGGCGCAGAGAGGAGGAATCGAAAGGGGACAGGGGATTCAGACCAGCCAGCAGAAACAGAACCATCTCCTCATCACTGAAGGCTTATGCATCAATGGTCAGCTCAGCAGATCTCGGTGCCATAAGAATTATTTAATACATGATGCCTGACTAAATGCACATGGTACAGATTGAAGAAAAAAGAATTTAACAATATAGTTGTTTTGGAACTTATGAAAACAGAAAAGGAACCCGTTACGGTTATGGAAACAAGGAATGGGAATGGAATGATAACCGGGGCCGAAGCCCTGCTGAAATGCCTGATTGAAGAAGGTGTTGATACCATCTTCGGTTATCCGGGAGGTGCCATAATGCCTGTATATGACAAAATGCTCGATTACAGCAGCAGAATAAAGCATTACCTTTCGAGACATGAACAGGGAGCGGCACACGCGGCACAGGCCTATGCGATGGTTGCAGGAAAGCCGGGAGTATGTTTTTCAACATCAGGCCCGGGAGCAACAAACCTGGTTACCGGCATAGCAAATGCCTTCCTCGACTCCATCCCTGTTGTTTTCATCACGGCCCAGGTTGCTTCCAGCCTGATTGGCACAGATGCTTTCCAGGAAACAGATATTCTGGGCATTTCGATGCCGGTCGTTAAATGGAACGCACAGGTAAAAAAGGCGCAGGATATCCCGGAAACCATTGCCAAGGCCTTTTTTATTGCAAAAACCGGACGACCCGGACCCGTGCTGGTCGATATTACCAAAGACGCCCAGGTTGAAACACTCAGCTTTGCATACAAAAAGTGCAGCCACATCAGAAGCTACAACCCGCATATCCCATTGCACACCAGAGCAATAGAATCTGCGGCAATAATGATAAACCATGCCGAGAAACCCCTTATCCTGGCCGGGCATGGCATTCTGATATCAGGTGCTGAAAAAGAACTCATGCAGTTTGCTGAGAAAACCGGCATCCCGGTAGCCGTAACCCTCCTTGGCCTTTCAGCGTTCCCGTCGGGCCACCGCCTGTTTGCGGGATTTCTCGGAATGCACGGCAATTACGGACCAAACCTGCTTACAAATGAAGCCGATCTCATCATTGCCATAGGAATGCGTTTTGATGACCGTGTTACCGGAAATCTCAAAAAATATGCAAAAAATGCAAGGATAATTCATATCGAGATCGACGAGGCAGAGATCAATAAAAACGTTCTTGTCGATGTGGGAATCAACAGTGATGCAAAAGATGCACTGAGGCATCTCATATCACTGGTTAACGAAAAATCATACGAAAAATGGATACGTGAATTCAGGATCTGCGATAAGATCGAATATGACAAGGTGATCAGGGAAGAGACCAGGCCTGAGAAAGGAAAACTGCGGATGGGTGAGGTTGTCAGGATCGTATCTGAAATTACAAAGGGGGACGCAATAATCGTTACCGATGTCGGACAGCACCAGATGACCGTGGCAAGATATTACAAATTCACCGAGCCAAATTCCCTTGTCACTTCCGGCGGAATGGGAACAATGGGGTTCGGCCTGCCGGCATCAATCGGAGCCAAGATAGGAAGACCTGAAAAACAGGTTGTTGCCTTTATCGGCGACGGCGGTTTCCAGATGACAATCCAGGAACTTGGTACCATTATGCATTTTGCAATACCCGTCAAGCTGATCATTCTCAACAATAATTTCCTCGGAATGGTGCGCCAGTGGCAGGAGATGTTCTTTAAGGGCAGGTACGCGGCAACAGAACTTGAAAATCCCGACTTTCTCACAGTTGCCAGCGGATACGGGATTCCGGGAAAAAGGGTTGAAAAAAGAGAGGACCTGGAAGGCTCAATCGCAGAAATGCTTGAATCAGACGGCCCCTTCCTGCTCGAGGTAAGCATTGACAAGGAAGGAAATGTCCTGCCTATGGTAGCTCCGGGATCCTCCGTCTCCGAAATAACCCTGACATATAAATCATGAGGACCGGAGCAGCTCCCTGCACACAGGGTGAACAGTCAGGCAAAGGCTGTCCGCCAACAGTACGAAAAGAAATCACAAACACAAACGAGACATCAGAGAAAAATAAATATTCATGAAACAAGAATTCACAATCTCCCTTTTCACGGAAGACCACATTGGAATAATGAGCCGGATAACAATTATCCTTACCCGCCGGCAGATAAATATTGAAAGCATAACCGCCTCGGAATCTGCCGTCAAAGGAGTTCAGATGCTTACCATCGTGGTCAGGACCACTGCTGAAATGGTTCAGAAGGTGGCAAAACAGATCCAGAAGCTCATAGATGTTTTAAAGGTATTTGTCCATACCCCCGACGAAATCATCTATCAGGAGCTGGCACTTTTCAAGGTTGCAACCAAGGGCCTTATGTCGGGCAATATGATCGAGCACATTGTGCGGGCCAACCATGCAAGAATACTTGAAATATCACCTGAATATGTTGTAATTGAGAAAACAGGGCATAAAGCCGAGATAAGCGAACTTCTTCACCAGCTTGAGCCATGCGGCCTGCTTCAGTTTGTAAGATCAGGAAGAGTGGCCATCACCAAGCAGGTCAAGGAGCTGAATGCATACCTTGCGGAAATGGATGCGGCCAACAATTATACACCTGACATTCTGGAATCTTTTAATTAAAACAGCAAACAATCAGGCATTTACCGAAATCTACCAAATTTTGGCCATTTTGTCTGAATCAAACAAATTACGAAATCAGTTAATAACTAACTATCAAACTAAACTTAAGATCATGGCAAAAATTGATTTTGGCGGCATCCTGGAAGATGTAGTGACCAGGGATGAATTTACTATTGAAAAGGCGCGTGAAGTATTGAAGAAGGAAGTAGTTGCAGTGATTGGATATGGGGTCCAGGGTCCGGCCCAGGCACTGAACATGAAAGACAACGGGATAGATGTTATCATCGGACAGGCTCCTGAATTCAAGGCTGACTGGGACAGGGCCGTGGCAGACGGTTTTGTTGCCGGCAAGACATTGTTTGATATCGAAGAGGCCGCATCAAAAGGCACAATCATTCAGTATCTGGTTTCAGATGCTGCACAGCGTATGCTCTGGCCGAGAATAAAACCCCATCTCAGGGAAGGTGACGCACTGTATTTTTCCCACGGGTTCTCAATAACCTACAAGGAACATACCGGCGTGGTGCCGCCGTCTGACATCGATGTGATCCTCTGTGCCCCCAAAGGTTCAGGGACCAGCGTCAGACGGAACTTCCTGGCCGGTGCAGGGATCAATTCAAGCTATTCGGTCTTCCAGGACTATACCGGGAAAGCCACCGACAGAATAATGGCGATTGGGATAGCAATCGGATCCGGATTCCTTTTCCCAACAACCTTTGAAAAGGAGGTTTACAGCGACCTGACAGGTGAGCGGGGTGTACTGATGGGAGCCCTTGCCGGAATAATGGACGCACAGTACCAGGTTTTGCGCGAAAACGGCCATTCTCCCTCCGAAGCATTCAATGAAACTGTCGAAGAACTTACCCAGAGTCTTATCAGGCTGGTGGATGAAAAAGGGATGGACTGGATGTACTCCAACTGCAGCGCCACTGCACAGCGCGGGGCACTTGACTGGCGCCCCAGGTTCAGGGCAGCTGTTCAGCCGGTGTTCGAGGAGCTGTACAAAAGGGTAAAATCAGGTGAGGAATGCGTAAGGGTTCTTCAGTCGACAGGCGCCCCCAATTACAAGGAACTTCTTAATGCAGAGCTGAATGAAATGGGAAATTCGGAACTTTGGAGAACCGGGGCAGCAGTAAGGAAACTCAGGCCCGGAAACAGGTAACAGATAACAGAAAAATGATAAAAGACAAAATGGAAGAAAAAGTCATTATTTTCGACACCACCCTGAGAGATGGTGAACAGGTGCCGGGATGCCAGCTGAACACAATCGAGAAAATCGAAGTGGCCCAGGCGCTTGAAGCACTGGGTGTCGATGTAATTGAAGCGGGCTTCCCCGTTTCCAGCCCCGGCGATTTCAACAGCGTTGTTGAAATATCAAAAGCAATTACAAATCCGGTAATCTGTGCCCTTACCAGGGCAGTCAAAAAAGATATTGAAGTGGCTGCCGATGCCCTTCAGTATGCAAAAAACAAAAGGATCCATACGGGAATAGGCGTGTCTCCGGTACACATCAGGTACAAGATAAAAACCACTCCTGAAGAAATTATCAAAAGGGCCGTGGATGCAGTAAAATATGCCAGGAAGTTTGTTGATGATGTTGAATTCTATGCGGAAGATGCAGGAAGAAGTGAAAACGAATATCTCGCCAGGGTCGTTGAAGCAGTTATCAGGGCCGGAGCAACAGTGGTAAACATACCTGACACAACAGGCTACTGCCTCCCTGAAGAATACGGGGCAAAGATAAGATACCTGAAAGAAAATGTTCCGAACATCCACAAGGCAATTATCTCAACTCATTGTCATAACGATCTTGGAATGGCCACAGCCAATACAATAATGGGAGTAATTAACGGGGCAAGGCAGGTTGAGGTGACAATGAACGGAATCGGGGAACGGGCAGGAAATACTTCACTCGAAGAAGTGGCAATGATCATTAAGAGCCATCATGGTCTGAATCTGAATACCAACATCAATTCCAAGCTCATCTTCAGTACAAGCAGGCTGGTGTCGAATCTTATGAGCATGCCTGTCCAGGCTAACAAAGCCATTGTGGGAAGAAATGCTTTTGCCCACTCCTCGGGCATACACCAGGACGGTGTTCTGAAGTACAGGGAAAACTATGAAATCATCGACCCCAATGAAGTGGGAATCAAGGATTCTTCAATCATCCTGACTGCACGGAGCGGAAGGGCCGCATTGAACCACAGGCTTGAAATGCTTGGTTTTACATTTGGCAAGGACGAGCTTGATGACATTTATCACAGGTTTCTGCTGCTTGCAGACAAGAAGAAGGATATAAATGACGAGGACCTGAGGATCCTTTCAGGAGAAGTTTATTCGGGAGAGAAATCTCTCAAGCTTGAGACTCTTCAGGTAATTTGCGGTAAATCGGCCCTGCCGGTTGCCACAGTGGGTATAAAAATAAAGGGAGAGATCCATTTCTCAACTGCTACGGGCAACGGCCCCATCGATGCGGCATTCACTGCAGTAAAACAACTGATAAGCAAAACCGTTCATCTCGAGGAGTTTCTGATCCAGGCAATTACAAAAGGCAGTGACGACATTGGCAAAGTGCATATTCAGATTGACCACCAGGGCAAAATTTATTATGGATTTTCGGCACATACCGATATTGTTACAGCTTCTGTTGAAGCATTCATCGATGCAATCTCAAAGATAACATAGGATGTTCCCTGCAACGAAATGATTCAACCAGCCCGTTTTGCATACTCAATTATCATGAAAATGAAGACGTGGAACAAGAGTAATTTATGTGTTAAATTTTTCACAGGTACTAATGGAACCAAAGACACTTTTTGACAAAATATGGGACTCTCATGTCGTACGCTCAATAGAGGGGGGGCCGGATGTGCTTTATATCGACCGCCATTACATTCATGAGGTTACCAGCCCGCAGGCTTTCAACGGCCTGAGAAAAAGGGGAATTCCTGTATTCCGGCCCGAAAGGACGCTGGCCACTGCTGACCACAACATACCTACAATAAATCAGGATCAGCCGATCAGGGATCTGCTTTCAAGAAACCAGGTGGAAAAACTTGCCGAAAACTGCAGCGAATATGGTATCGAATTTTACGGACTCAATCATCAGCGCAACGGTATAGTGCACGTTATCGGCCCTGAACTTGGATTTACAAGACCCGGAATGACCATCGTATGCGGCGACAGTCATACATCAACCCACGGAGCATTCGGCACCATAGCTTTCGGTATCGGTACAAGCGAGGTTGAAATGGTTCTGGCTGCCCAATGCATTCTTCAGCTTAAACCCAAAAGGATGCGTATCACAATCAATGGCACATTGCAGAAGGGGGTCACCTCAAAAGACCTGATAATGTACGTAATATCGCAGATCTCAACAAGCGGGGCCACAGGATATTTTGTCGAATATGCCGGGCGGGCCATAAGGAATCTCAGCATGGAAGCCAGGATGACAGTGTGCAACATGAGCATTGAAATGGGTGCGCGGGGAGGATTGATTGCGCCGGACGAAAAAACATTGAACTATTATAAAAATTCAGGTGCCTTTCCTGACAACTATGACTGGAATCAGCTGACACTGCCGTGGGAAGACCTGCAAAGTGACCCGGATGCCGTGTTTGACCGCGAACTGGAATTCAATGCAGACCTCATCGGTCCAATGATAACTTTTGGAACAAATCCGGGAATGGGTATTGCAATAACAGACTCAATTCCATCAATTGAAAATATCAACGGCGAAGCTTCCGCATCATTCCTGAAATCGCTCGATTACATGGGATTTGAACCAGGCATGAAACTGCTTGGCCATCCGGTTGACTATGTATTCCTCGGAAGCTGTACAAACGGAAGAATCGAGGATCTCAGGGCATTTACCCGGATTGTCAGGGGCAGGAAGAAGGCACCCAATGTAACCGTCCTTATTGTTCCCGGATCCAAAATGGTGGAAAAACAGGCCAGGGAAGAAGGTCTTGCAGCCATACTTGAAGATGCAGGCTTTAAGCTTCGCGAACCCGGATGCTCTTCATGCCTCGCCATGAACGAGGATAAAATACCTCCCCGGAAATATGCAGTTTCAACTTCAAACAGGAATTTTGAAGGACGTCAGGGCCCCGGCGCAAGAACCCTGCTTGCAAGCCCGCTGACAGCTGCCGCTGCTGCAATTACCGGAAAAATAAGTGACCCCAGGGAATTCATCGACTGATCGTTTTTACAAATAATTTGGAAATGTCAAAGGAAAAATTCGAAATACTGGAATCAACATGTGTCCCGCTGCCATTGCAAAACATTGACACTGATCAGATTGTGCCAGCCAGGTTTCTTAGTGCAACTTCCAGGGAAGGATTCGGAGAAAATCTGTTCCGCGACTGGAGATATGACAAGGCAGGCAACCCAAATGCCCAGTTCGTCCTCAACGATCCGGCTTTCAGCGGCCAGATACTTGTTGCCGGCAAGAATTTTGGCAGCGGATCCAGCCGTGAGCATGCAGTCTGGGCAATTTATGATTATGGGTTCAGGGCCGTTGTATCAAGCTTTTTTGCAGATATATTCAAAAACAATGCGCTTAATAACGGATTACTGCCGGTAGTGGTCCCGGAAAAATTCCTCGCCGACCTGACCGGCCTTATTCAGAAGAATCCCCACACCATAGTCAGAATCGACCTGAGAAACCAGGTTATTGCCGTACCGTCAGAAAATAAATCGGCCGGTTTCGATATAAACCCATACAGGAAAGACGGTCTGCTGAAAGGTCTTGATGATATTGATTACCTTCTGGGTATAAGGGACGAGATCATTGCTTTTGAAAAAAAGAAGAAAGATGAAAATTGAAATAATGGATACCACCCTGAGGGATGGCGAACAGACCCAGGGTGTATCATATTCGCCGATTGAAAAGCTTCATATTGCATCAATTCTCCTCAGGGACGTGAGAGTCGACCGTATTGAAGTGGCTTCTGCCCGCGTATCCTCAGGCGAGTTCGAAGCTCTCAGAAAAATAACCGAATGGGCCCGGCAGAATAATATCCAGAGAAAAGTAGAGGTCCTTGGCTTCGTTGACGGAAATGTTTCATTGAACTGGATTCATGATGCGGGCGGCAAAGTAATAAACCTCCTTTGCAAAGGTTCGCTGCTCCACCTTGAAAAACAACTGCGGAAAACACCTGAACAGCACGTTAATGAAATAAGGGAGATCATAACAAGGGCCGATAAGCTGGATATCCAGGTGAACATTTACCTGGAGGACTGGTCAAACGGCATGATCCATTCAGAGGATTATGTATATTATATGGTCGATAATCTCAGATCTGAAAAGATTACAAGATTCATGCTCCCCGACACCCTGGGAATACTTAATCCGGAGCTTACTTCCGGCTTCATAGGCAAAATGGTTGAGCGCTATCCCGGATTGCATTTTGATTTCCATTCCCACAATGACTACGATCTTGCGGTAGCAAATGTGTTTTCTGCCGTCAAAGCCGGGGCCAGAGGCGTGCATACCACGGTGAACGGACTCGGGGAAAGGGCCGGCAATGCCCCGCTCTCCAGCGTTATCGGGATTTTACACGACCAGTTGAACCTCGAGACCAATATCAATGAGTCTGAAATCATTAAGGTAAGCAAGATCGTTGAAACTTTCAGCGGAATCAGGATCCCTGTCAACAAGCCTGTAGTAGGTGAGAATGTTTTTACACAGACTTCAGGGGTTCATGCCGACGGCGACAATAAAGCCAACCTTTACTTCAATAACCTCCTGCCGGAACGATTCGGCAGAAAAAGGAAATATGCCCTCGGAAAACAGTCAGGCAAAGCGACAATAATAAAAAACCTTGAAGAATTCGGACTTAACCTCAGTTCCGAATCCATTGCCAAAATTACAAAAAGAGTGATCGAGCTGGGTGACAAAAAGGAAAACGTAACGACCGAGGATCTCCCCTTTATAATCTCCGATGTGCTGGGGAGCGACAGGTCAGAATTCAAAATATTCATCAAGAATTACTCTCTTTCACTGTCATATGGATTAAAACCCTCCGCAAGCGTTCTGATCGATATAGATGGCAGGCTTTACCAGGAAACCTCACCGGGAGACGGACAATACAATGCTTTCATGAAGGCTCTCAGGAAAATCTATGACAAGCTGGGCAAAGAGCTTCCCGTCCTGACCGACTACGAGGTTTCAATCCCCCCCGGAGGGAAAACCGACGCACTCGTCGAAACATTAATATCATGGAACTTCAGGGGCAGGGAATTCAGGACCAGGGGGCTTGATGCAGATCAAACCGAATCGGCAATAAAGGCAACCGAAAAAATGCTTAACATTGTCGAAGGAATCAACGGAACTGAAAAGAATCATATATCAGTCTGATTCCTGCCACTAACCGGAATCCTATGCATAAAATCAATCATAACCAAATAAAAAAGCTATGAGTAAAACCTACAATATTGCAGTAATTCCCGGTGACGGAACAGGTCCTGAAGTGGTGAGGGAAGGGAAAAAGGTACTTTCGGCTGCAGCTTTGAAATTCGGATTCGGAATAAATTTCACGGAGTTTGACTTCGGCGGTGACAGATATCTTAAAACAGGGGAAATTTTACCCGAATCAGCGATTGGTGAACTCAGGAAATTCGATTCCATCTTCCTGGGAGCAATTGGTCATCCTGATGTTAAGCCGGGAATCCTTGAAAAGGGAATCCTGCTAAAACTCAGGTTCGAACTTGACCAGTATATAAATCTTCGTCCCATAAAGCTTTACCCGGGAGTTGAGACACCTCTTAAAAACAAGGGTCCGGAACATATTGATTATGTGGTTGTCAGGGAAAACACGGGCGACGTATATACCGGAAGCGGCGGGGTCACTATGAAGGGGACCCCTAATGAGGTTGCCATGCAGAATATGGTTTATACCCGCTTCCTGGTAGAAAGATGCCTGAGGTATGCATTCGAATACACAAGGAAAAGGAACAGGAAAAGAACCCTTGCCCTGTGCGGCAAGACAAACGTACTGACTTATGTGTTTGACCTGTGGGAAAGAGCATTCAATGAAATAGGCAGTGCAGAATATCCTGATATCAAAAGGGAGTATTACCACGTTGATGCTACCTGCATGTGGATGGTCAAGAACCCCGAGTGGTTTGACGTAATTGTCACCACAAACATGTTCGGCGACATTATAACCGATCTGGGAGCGATAACACAGGGCGGCATGGGAATAGCCGCAGGAGGCAACATCAATCCCGGCGGAGTCTCAATGTTTGAGCCCATCGGCGGATCAGCGCCAAAATACACCGGGAAGAACGTGATAAATCCCCTCGCATCCATTGCCTGTGGCGGCATGATGCTCGAGCATCTCGGAGAAGAAGCCGCGGCACAGGCAGTTGAGAATGCCATCATGGATGTTACTGCAAATAAACTGAAAGATATGGGCGCGGGAAAAATGGGTTATTCAACTGCCGAAGTGGGAGATCTTGTGGCCCAAAGGATCTGATAAATGCCCATGTATCTCCTGTCAGCCGGTTCTGATGTGAACCCGCAGGTAAAACCCTGTTCATCAGAAATTCATTCCGTATCAATACAAGGTTTCCGGGGTATTTTGATGATAATTATTAAAATAATTCCTATAATTGCATCATTATTTAAAAAAATGGATAAGATTAAACTGCATCATCATTTTCATGCTTGCTCTCAGGCGAGATAAATTGATATGTCAGTGAATCTAAAAATATCATGAACCCGCCTGAGAAAACAGGCGGGTTTTTTTCTGCCTTTGACTCTGCTCATTTAACATGAACAAGAAGTATGAAAAAACTAAGAATTGCAATCCAGAAAACCGGGAGGCTGAGTGAAAATTCCCAGAGGCTTCTGGAAGAATGCGGAATCAAGTTTTCAAACGGAGCAAATGTGCTGAAGACCTCAGCCGTGAATTTCCCTGTCGAAATTTTATTCCTCAGAGACGATGACATACCCCAATATGTTGAACAGCAGGTTGCCGACATCGGAATACTCGGGGAAAACATGGTACTGGAAAAGAACAAGGATGTGGAAATACTTGAACAGCTTGGATTTGCACATTGCCGGCTTAGCCTGGCAATACCGGCGAAACATGATTTCACCGGACCGGAATATCTTATGAACAGGAAGATTGCCACCAGCTATCCAAAGCTTCTGACTGATTACCTGAAGGGAAACAACATTACTGCAGAAATAGAAGAGTTGAGCGGAAGCGTTGAAATTGCCCCGGGAATCGGACTGGCCGATGCGGTATGCGATATTGTCAGTTCAGGAAGCACCCTGATGACCAACGGACTGAAGGAGGTGGTGACGATTTTAAGAAGCCAGGCGGTATTGATTGTAAACAAGAACCTGGATACCGACAGTATTGACATTGTGAACAAGCTTCTTTTCAGGATCAGGTCAGTGAAGAATGCAAAGGAAAACAAATACATACTCCTGAATGCTCCTGAGCCGGCCATTGCTGATATATGCAGGATCCTGCCGGGCATGAAGAGTCCGACAGTTCTGCCCCTGGCTGAAAAAGGATGGTGCAGCCTCCACTCGGTGGTCAAGGAGGATGAGTTCTGGGAAAGGATAAGCCAGCTCAGGGATGCCGGGGCCGAAGGGATCCTGGTGATACCAATCGAAAAAATGATACTCTGATGAGAACGATTCTGAATCCCCCTTCCTCCGCCTGGGTCGATCTTTGCAAACGACCTGTCAAAGATCAGTCTGAACTGGCAGGGCAGGTTGGAAGAATTCTGTCGGATGTAAAAAGTGAGGGAGACAGGGCCCTGCTGAAATACACCCGGCAGTTTGACGGAGCAGCGATTGATAACCTCAGGATCCCGGAGAAAGAAATCTCGGAAGCAGAAAAGTCTGTTCCGGATGAGCTGAAGGCTGCGATAGCCGTTGCCGGTTCAAATATCGAAAGATTCCACAGGCCGCAGCTTGCTGATGATATTGTCATTGAAACACTGAAAGGGGTCAGATGCTGGAGGAAAAGCATTCCAGTTGAAAAAGCCGGCATATATATTCCCGGAGGAACGGCGCCGCTCTTCTCAACCGTCCTTATGCTGGCCATCCCGGCAAAGATTGCCGGATGCAGGGAAATAATAATGTGCACTCCCCCCGATAAAAACGGCAGGGTAAATCCATTGATCCTGTATACGGCCCGGATCTCGGGAGTGACATCATTTTTCAGAACAGGCGGAGCCCAGGCTATTGCAGCCATGGCCTATGGAACAGAAACCATTCCGAAAGCCGACAGGATATTCGGCCCGGGAAACCAGTACGTCACAAAAGCAAAGGAAATGGTGCAGCTCGACGGAGTTCCGATTGACATGCCTGCAGGTCCCAGCGAAGTCCTTGTCATTGCCGATGCCTCTGCAGAACCTTCATTTGTGGCATCCGATCTGATCGCCCAGGCCGAACACGGTGCCGACAGCCAGGTGCTCCTCGTTTCCACCAGCGCCGAACTGGTATATGAAGTCAGGAAGGAAATTGACAAACAGCTACTGGCGCTTCCAAGGAAAGCGATTGCGGAAAAAGCGCTTGAAAACAGCATGCTTATATCCTTTGATTCTCCCGATGATTGCATGGAATTCAGCAATCTTTATGCCCCCGAACATCTTATTATTTCTGTTTCCGACCCTGCCGCTGCAGCAGACCGGGTCACCAACGCAGGTTCAGTGTTCATTGGAAAATACAGCTGTGAAAGTGCCGGTGATTATGCCTCAGGAACGAACCATACCCTTCCCACAAACGGCTTTGCAAGAAACTACAGCGGGGTCTCGGTTGAGAGTTTCATGAAAAAAATCACCTTCCAGGAACTCAGCGTGGAAGGAATAAAAATCCTGGGGCCGGTAATTCAGAAAATGGCCGCAGCTGAATTGCTTGAAGGACACAGGAATGCAGTCACAATACGCCTTAATTCCCTTAAAAATGCTTGATATCGATTCACTTGTCAGGAACAATGTCAGGGCTCTCATTCCATACTCCTCCGCAAGGGATGAGTTCCAGGGCCGGGATGGTGTATTCCTCGATGCCAATGAAAATCCCTACGGGAAATTAAACAGATACCCCGATCCGTACCAGAAGGAACTGAAATCGCAAATCAGCATGATCAAACAGGTCCCTGCTGAAAACATATTCCTGGGAAACGGCAGTGATGAGATAATTGACCTGGCCTTCAGAACATTCTGCAGGCCGGGCATTGACAAGGCCCTTGCCTTCCCTCCCACTTACGGCATGTACGAGGTCTCGGCAGGGATAAATGATGTTCAATTCATCAGGGTACCGCTGACGGACAAATTCCAGATTGACATGGCAAAGGCTGATCCTTTTCTTGATGATCCATGCCTGAAGCTGATATTTATATGCAGTCCGAACAATCCAACCGGCAACTCACTTAATTTCAATGATATAAAATCCATTGTTGCACGATGCAAAGGAATTGTCCTGATAGATGAGGCATACAATGACTTCTCGGGGAAGCAGTCATTCAAAACAATGATTGATCTGCATCCCAATATTATCGTGATGCAGACCTTCAGCAAGGCTTTCGGGCTGGCCGCCGCAAGGATAGGAATGGCTTTTGCAAATCCGCAGACAATTCAATATTTCAACAAGCTTAAACCTCCCTACAATATAAGTTCCCTGAACCAGAAAGCTGCTGCCGGCCAGCTGGCTCACCCTGAAAAATCAATGGACCAGGTCAGAAGGATAATCAGGGAGAGAGACAGGCTGAGAGCGGCCCTGGACAGTCTGGAAATTGTTGAGGAAATCTACCCCTCCGATGCCAATTTCCTTCTTGTCAGGGTCAAAGATCCTGATTATGTATATAAGTCACTTGCAAACAAAAATATAATTGTCAGGAACAGGAGTCGGATCGTACCTGGCTGCCTCAGGATAACCATAGGAACGAGGCCGGAAAACAACAGGCTTCTTGCCGCACTGAAGCGGATCAGCCTGTAACCCGGTTTTTCAGGAAATGATAAAAGGGACATTGAGGATCGACAGTAATTACTCATGCCGGCTGACCCATAACACGAGATGAATTTTTATGAAAAAGGTATTGTTTATCGACAGGGACGGGACAATAATCACCGAACCACTTGACGAACAGGTTGACACCTTCGAAGATCTGAAGTTTTTACCGGGGGTGATCACAGCATTGTCGAAAATTGCAGCCGAAACAGATTATGAACTGGTAATGGTTACCAACCAGGATGGCCTGGGTACCGTATCATTCCCGGAGGAGACCTTCTGGCCGCCCCATAATAAAGTAATCCAGATCCTTGAAGGAGAAGGTGTAAGGTTCGCAGAGGTTTTTATCGACAGGACATTTCCCGAAGACAATGCCCCGACCAGAAAACCCGGAACCGCAATGCTGACAAAATATCTTGCTTCCGGGATCGATCTGAAATCATCATACGTGATCGGCGACCGGATAACAGACATACAGCTTGCAAACAACCTGGGATGCAGGGCAATATATATTAGTGACTCAAAGCACCCTGAGGCCGCTCTGAGTACTAAAGACTGGAATGATATTTACAGGTTCCTGACGATTGCTCCGAGAACGGCAACCATTGAAAGAAAGACAAATGAAACCTCCGTAACTGTTGATATCAATCTTGACGGTACCGGAAAAAGTTCGGTAAACACAGGGCTCGGCTTCCTCGACCATATGCTGGAACAGATAGCCAGGCACGGCACAGTTGATCTTGCCATAAGAGCCACAGGCGATCTGCAGGTAGATGAACATCATACCGTTGAAGATGTTGCAATAGCACTGGGCCAGTCTGTTTCCAAAGCCCTTGGCAGGAAAAAAGGCATTGAAAGGTATGGATTCCTCTTACCCATGGACGATTCTATTGCGCAGGCGGCCATTGATTTCGGAGGAAGACCATGGCTGACCTGGGATGTACGGTTCAGCCGCGAAAGGACCGGTGATGTTCCTACGGAGATGTTCTTTCACTTCTTCAGATCATTTTGCGACAGTGCGGCGTGCAATCTTCACATAAAGGCTGATGGCGAAAATGATCACCATAAGATCGAAGCAGTGTTCAAGGCTTTCGCCAGGGCTCTCGGAATGGCGGTGAGAAAAACAGGAAACAACCAGTTGCCGTCAACCAAGGGTACATTATGATAGCTGTGCTGAAATATAACGCGGGAAACATCCGTTCGGTGTGCAATGCTCTTAACCGGCTCGGCAAGGAGAACAGGGTCACTGATGATCCGGGAGAAATTATCTCTGCTGAAAAAGTGATCATCCCCGGTGTCGGGCAGGCAGGTGCCGCAATGAAATACCTCCGGTCAGCGGGGTTGGACAAAACCATAATCTCACTGAAGCAACCCGTGCTGGGAATATGCCTCGGACTGCAGCTGCTGTGCAGTGTTTCAGAAGAAGGGGAAACGGAATGCCTGGGCATTTTCAAATCGGAGGTAAAGCGCTTCCCTCCCCTGGATAAGGTGCCGCACATGGGATGGGACAATGTCGTCAATACCCGGGGAGAACTGTTCAGGAACATCGGAAACGATGAAGATCTTTATTTTGTTCATGGTTATTATGCTGAAATAACAGAAGATGCAACGGCCGTCTGCAATTACATAGTGCCCTTCAGCGCAGCAATGCAAAAAGGGAATTTCTTTGCCACGCAATTCCACCCCGAGAAGTCAGCTGATACAGGTGTGAGGATCCTTAAAAATTTTCTTGATCTATGAGGATAATTATTGCAATGGATATTATGGACGGTAAATGTGTAAGGCTCACAAAGGGCGATTACTCAACACGCCGGTTTTACAGTGCGGATCCCCTTGAAGTGGCCCGGCAGGTGGAGGGTCATGGCTTCAGCTACCTTCACATGGTTGACCTGGATGGTGCCAGGGAGAAAAAGGTCATCAATCACAATACACTTAAAGAGATCGCATCCGCCACATCGCTGCAGATCGATTTCGGCGGGGGCATAAGAACCACCGACGACCTCAGGCTTCTTTTTGATTCGGGGGCAGATCAGGTGACCATTGGCAGTATTTCAGCAACCAATGAAAACCTCTTCGTGAACTGGCTCGAAATATTCGGACCGGAAAAAATAATCCTGGGTGCCGACTCCAGGAACCGGCTGATATCTTCAGGAGCCTGGATGGAGGATTCAGATATTGATGTTATTGAATTTTTAACCGGCTACGTCGCACGAGGGGTGAAGTATGCACTCTGCACCGACATTGAAAGGGATGGTATGCTGAATGGCCCCTCATTCAGCCTTTACCGGGAGATTCTGGAGATACCCGGCATAAACCTGATTGCCAGCGGAGGTATTTCCACAATCGAAGACGTGAACATACTGGCTGAAACAGGGTGTGAAGGAGCCATAATTGGGAAAGCCATATATGAAGGATTAATAAATTTAAATGAACTTAGCCGGCTATGCTGAAAAAAAGAATCATCCCATGTCTCGACATAAAAGACGGAAGAACCGTCAAGGGAGTCAACTTCGTGCAGATACGCGATGCGGGCGATCCCGTCGGACTTGCCAGGAACTACGTACAACAACGTGCCGATGAGCTTGTGTTCCTCGATATCACCGCTACCGTGGAAAAACGGAAAACCTTCGCGGAACTGGTAAGCCGGATCGCGGCGGAGATAAACATCCCATTCACGGTTGGCGGAGGCATAAGTTCCGCAGAAGACGTCGAATTACTCATATCGGCCGGTGCTGACAAGGTAAGCATAAACACAGCTGCTGTCAGAAACCCAGGGCTGATAGGAGAAATTGCAGGGAAATTCGGGAGTCAGTGCCTGGTAGTGGCAATAGACACTGACCTGGTTAACGGAAACTGGACCGTCTTTGTAGATGGCGGCCGGACCCCGACAACCCTGGAAACAGTTGACTGGGCCCTGAAAGTCATGGAACTTGGAGCCGGTGAGATCCTTCTCACCTCAATGGTTGCTGACGGGACCAAAAGGGGATTTTCAACGGAAATCACAAAAAGGGTAAGTGAAGCGGTCAGCATCCCCGTAATTGCCTCGGGAGGAGCAGGGAACATGGATCATTTCGTGGATGTTTTCACTCAAACCGGCTGCAGTGCCGCATTGGCGGCAGGAATTTTCCATTTCGGTGAGGTTTCCATTCCCGGATTAAAAAAATATCTTGCGGCCAGAAATATAAACGTCAGGCTTTAAAACCTTTGTACTGCCAATAAAGCCACTTTATACCCCGGTCGGCAATTGAGCGCCCAACGGAATAATCAGGGGTGCCAGAAAACCGGTTATGGACAAACAGTAATAAACACAAGCTATGATATCAATTGATTTCAGTAAGGGAAACGGACTGATCCCTGCAGTTATCCAGGATTACAACACCCTTCAGGTTTTAATGACAGGCTTCATGAACGAGGAAGCACTTAAAAAAACTGAGACTGAAGGCAGGGTAACATTCTTCAGCAGAAGTAAAAACCGGTTGTGGACCAAGGGGGAAACATCTGGTAATTATCTGATTGTTAAAGAAATAACAGCAGATTGCGATAAGGATACAATACTTGTAAAGGTTAATCCTGCCGGCCCCGTGTGCCATACTGGAAACAAGTCATGCTTTGGCATGGAGGTCCCGAAAGGATTTATATATGAACTTGAAAATATTGTGAACCAAAGGATCGACAATGATATCAAGGATTCCTACACCAATAAGATCTTCAGAAAGGGGATAAACAGAATAGCACAGAAAGTAGGTGAAGAAGCCATTGAACTGATCATAGAATCAAAGGATGATAACAACGACCTGTTCATTAACGAAGCTGCCGACCTGCTTTATCATTTTCTGATATTGCTGAAAGCCAGGAACCTGTCGTTTACCGACGTGGAAGAAGTACTACTTTCGAGACACAAACCCGCCAAGAGCCCCGGTTCCTTAATCTGACAGCGGTTATTTATTTATATCAACCTGGTTGTTGCACGTTTTAACTGATGTCTGAAAAAGCAATCTGCCTTTATAATAGTGGGACGGCTGCCCCTCGCGAGGGACTCTCCTTTTTAAGAGTCGTCAACAGTCTTATCGAAAAACAGATACATATCGCAATACCAGAATGCTGAATATGGCGGCGCGGTGGCCAGGCCTGCCAGATCAGGGCCGCGGCTCATGCCACGAATGTGGCGTTATGTGAATAACCCCCGGAGCCAGCCGGGGTTATTAATGCCTCCGCTCTTTCAGAGCCTGGGTTCCGGATCTCCGGATACCATAAGTCTTTTACAAAAGCCGGCACACCGGAAGATACAGCTCAAAACATGAGAACATCTACTCCTAAGGCTTAATCATCAGTCAGTTCTCTGTCAAGGCGCCTGAAAATCCCTCAAAACACAAAAAATTTTACAGCAATTCCTGTTTTTTATTTAATTTTTTTTGGAATTATTGATTTATGCGTTAATTTTGTCACCCGATAAAGCAAATGACAATGAATTTCGTATACAGCTATTTCTTTTTTTATTTCTTTTTTTATTTCCAAAAGAGATAAGGGGATTTTTGTATACGTATAAAAAGACAATATGAAAGCAAGGGTCCCCAAAAGGGGCCCTTCTTTTTTTTAATACCACAGGAAATGAAAGTATCAATGCAGGGTGAACCCGGATGTTTCCACGAAGTTGCAGCAAGACAGTATTTCGGCAATGATGTCATTATCGACATGATTCCCTGCTCAACCTTTGACATGACGCTCAGAACCGTGCAGGAAGGTCATGCGGATCTGGCCATGATGGCAATAGAGAATGCCCGCTCGGGAAGCATTCTGTACAACTACAACCTGATAAGGGAATCGGGGCTGAAAATGCTTGGAGAACATAATCTCAGGATTGTGCAGAATCTGATGGCTCTGCCCGGCCAGTCATTAAATGAAATAAAGCAGATCAGGTCGCACCCGATAGCATTGTCGCAATGCATGATGTTCCTCAACAACTATCCCGGCATTACGCTCGTTGAGGCCAGTGATACTGCCGGAAGTGCAAAACTCATCTCGGAACACAGGCTTAAAAAGATCGCCGCCATAGCTTCTTCAAAAGCAGCCGAGATGTACGGCCTCGAGATAATTGCTGCCGGCATTGAGACCTATAAAAAGAATTACACGCGATTCCTGGTTATCGGAAATGAACAAAAGGGGAAAAAGGAAGGCAATAAGATGTCAGTCTGCTTTGCCACGGGCCATAAGCCCGGATCACTGGCAACGGTACTGGTGAGGCTCGCAGAGATGAACATTAACCTTTCAAAGATCCAGTCGGTTCCCCGGCTCAACGGAGAATGGGAATACATGTTCTATCTCGATCTGGAACTTCCCGGGGGAATCTCACTTGAAACCATCGGGTCAATACTTGAAAAAGATACCAGCAATCTGGAAGTACTTGGAATTTACAATAAAGGAGACATGATCCATGAAAGTTGAACCTGCCGACAGGACCCTGCTGGTCGAGGAGTATTACTTCTCCCGCAAACTGAAGCAAATTGAGGAAATGCGCAAGGGAGGGGCCGATGTTATCAACCTTGGCATAGGCAGCCCCGATCAGCCTCCGTCAGCCGGCACGGTTGACCGGCTGGCTGCTGAAGCCTCCAAACCAAATGTCCATGGGTATCAGAGCTACACGGGTATTCCCGCACTCAGAAAAGCATTTGCCGGCTGGTATCTTAGGTACTTCGGGGTAAGACTTGATCCGGAAGGTGAGATCCTGCCGCTGATGGGAAGCAAGGAAGGAATCATGCACATCACCATGGCCTTTGTCAACCCCGGCGAGGAGGTTCTGGTGCCTGATCCCGGATATCCGACCTATTCATCAGCAACGAGCCTGGCAGGCGGCAAGGTCAGATATTATGATCTTACAGAGGAAAACAGATGGCTCCCTGACCTTGACCAGCTGGAAAAAAGCGATCTGACCAGAACAAAGATCATGTGGATAAACTATCCGCATATGCCTACAGGGGCAAAAGCTTCACCTGAGGTATTATCGGAACTGGTATCATTTGCTTCCAGCCACAGTATCCTGCTATGCAACGATAATCCTTACAGTTTCATCCTGAACACCGAATACCTGAGTGTACTTGCCGGTGAAAATGCAATGGACACGGCGATTGAGCTCAACTCCATGAGCAAATCCCATAATATGGCCGGATGGAGAATTGGCATGGCTGCAGGGAACAGGGAGTACATAAACACAATCCTTAAAGTGAAAAGCAACATGGACTCAGGGATGTTCATGCCAGTGCAAATGGCTGCTGTTGATGCTCTCAACAATCCCGTTTCATGGTATGAAAACCTGAACAACCTTTATCTCAGGCGCCGGAAAATAGCGGAATCGATCCTTGAAACCCTCGGATGCACTTTCGACAGAACCCAGGCCGGCCTGTTCCTGTGGGGCAGAATACCGGACAGAGCTGAAAGTGCCGAAGTTATGGCTGAGGAAATACTGACAAGGGCGCATGTTTTTATCACTCCGGGATTTATTTTCGGGAAGAACGGACGCAGATATGTTCGTATTTCATTGTGTGCCGGTGAGGACCGGCTTTCTGAGGCCAGTGACAGACTGGCGTCGCTAAGTGGCGGTCATTCTCATTCAACTTTACCTTCATGACAGTAGCTGTTGTAGGAATAGGGCTCATCGGGGGATCATTGATGATCGACCTTCGCAAGCGCGGGTTTGCCCAGAAAATAATCGGAGTGGACATGAATATGCAGCACCGGAACATAGCCCGGCTCTGCGGCATTGTAGATGAAACAGATTCGCTTGAAATGGCCGTCGACAGAAGCGACCTGATCATTTTAAGCAGCCCGGTCGATGCCAATTGCATGATGCTGCCGGCAATCCTCGACAGAATTCAGGGTACCGGGAAAGTGGTTACAGATATGGGGTCGACCAAGGCAAGTATTGCAAGGGTGTCGGAACATCATCCCGGCAGGGGTCGATTCGTTGCCCTGCATCCCATGGCCGGTACTGAGTTTTCCGGACCGCTTGCGGCCATAGGCAAGCTTTTTGATTACAAGATCGCAATAATATGCGATGCCGAAAAAAGCGATGATGATGCGCGCAGGGCAGTGGAAAGTATGCTCGACACCCTCAACATGAGGCGGGTATACATGAATTCTGCTGACCACGACATTCATGTGGCCTATGTATCGCATATTTCGCATATCACCTCTTTCTCACTGGCCCTGAGCGTGCTGGACAAGGAGAAAGAGGAGGAGCACATCACCGCCCTTGCGGGCGGCGGATTTGAAAGCACCGTCAGGCTGGCCAAGAGCAGCGCTGAAACATGGGCTCCCATTTTCCTTGAAAACTCCGAATTCATCCTGGAAGTAATGGATAACTACATCGAAAAGATTAAACTGTTTAAAAAAATGATAAGTAACAGGAACAAAGATGGTTTGATGGCGCTTATGGAAGAAGCAAACAAAATCAGAAAGATCTTACACTAAAAAAAAAGAAAATGGTACTCGAACTGGGAACATCCAACATCAATGAATGGAGAGGCTACAAGGGCAGGCCTTTCCTGATATCGGGCCCCTGCAGTGCTGAAACCGAGGAACAGGTTATGGCAACTGCAAGCGAACTGGCCCGGCTCAAAGAAGTGAACCTCTTCAGGGCAGGCATCTGGAAACCCCGCACCAGACCAAATTCATTTGAAGGAATAGGCACAGAAGGACTCAAATGGCTGAGAAACGTGAAACAGGAGACAGGCTTGATGGTCGGCACGGAAGTGGCCAATGAAAAACATGTTTATGAGGCTCTTAAATACGGTATTGACATGCTTTGGATAGGAGCCAGAACTTCTGTCAATCCTTTCACGGTACAGGAAATTTCAAATGCGCTCAACGGAGTAGACGTAATGGTGCTGGTGAAGAATCCCATCAATCCCGATCTGGATCTCTGGATCGGGGCCATCGAGCGGATCGCCAGGGCAGGGATACGCAGGCTCGGGGCAATTCATCGCGGTTTTTCAACATACGAAAAAACAGTTTACCGTAATCAACCCAACTGGCAGCTGCCGATTGAACTTCGGAGACGCATGCCGGATCTGCCAATACTTTGTGATCCAAGTCACATAGCCGGCGCAAGGAAATACCTGTATGAAATCGCACAGAAAGCTCTCGACCTGAACTTCGACGGATTAATGATCGAATCCCATATCAATCCCGACAAAGCTCTCAGCGATTCGGCCCAGCAGGTTACCCCCAATGATCTCAGGGAGCTTCTCAGCAGGCTGATCCTGCGGAGTCCGGTGCCTTCCGACCCGAAACTGCTCGATATTCTCGGAGAATTAAGACAGCAGATTGACATCTTTGACGATTACCTCGTCGATATCCTGGAAAAACGAATGAAGGTTGCAGAAACAATAGGGCAGTACAAAAAGGAAAACAACATTACTATCCTGCAGTCAACCCGCTGGGATGAAATCATCAGCAAGGTTCTGATCAACGGCGAGTCCAAGGGACTCAGCCGCGAGCTGATAGATACTGTTTTCAAGGCTATTCACCAGGAATCGATCAACCATCAGATGAGAGTGATGAATAATGGTGTAACGAGCCTTTCGGCTGAAAAACATTAAATTGGCAGTCACATGGAACGATCTGTTGATCCATCCTTTATCGCAGGGGAGATAAAATCACCATCATCCAAAAGCATGACACAAAGAGTCATTGCGGCAGCAATGCTTTCTGAAGGATATAGTTTAATAACAAATCCCTCATATTGTGATGACTCTCTTGCCGCCATGAGTATTGCCAGAGGCCTTGGAGCAAAAACAGAAGCTGAGGAAAGCCGGATACATGTCACCGGGCGTCCCGGAGTGCTGGAAAAAACTCTCAATTGCGGGGAGTCCGGCCTTGCCATAAGGATGTTCTCCCCCATTGCCGCATTGTTTCCCGAAGAGATAATCATGCAGGGAACCGGCTCGCTCAGGAACAGGCCGATGCAAATGATAGGAGATGCTCTGACCCAGCTGGGTGCCCGGTTTAAAAGTACCGGCGGTCTTCTTCCGCTGACAATTCAGGGGCCCCTGAGAGGCGGCAGATGTGAAATTGACGGGTCGGTGAGCTCCCAGCTGCTTACCGGGCTGCTTATGGCTCTGCCCCTTGCCGCTGATGATTCGGAGATCCACGTTACCAGCCTCAAAAGCAGGCCATATGTTGATATGACAATGAGTGTCCTTGGGTATTTTGGCATTACGGTAAGCAATGATGACTATAAACTGTTCACTATCAGGGGCAGGCAGGCCTATTCACCGGTAACCATCGAGGTGGAGGGCGACTGGAGCGGGGGAGCGTTCCTGCTCGTTGCCGGGGCAATAAACGGTGACATTGTTGTCAAGGGCCTCCAGGCAGGAAGCTGCCAGAGCGACAGGGCAATCCTCGACGCCATGGAAAAAGCCGAAGCCAGGATCAAAATAAGCGGAGACCAGATCGCAGTATCCAAATCCGACATGAAAGCCTTTGAGTTTGATGCCACCCACTCGCCCGATCTGTTCCCTCCCCTGGCGGCCCTGGCAGCTTATTGCAACGGCATATCGGTGATCAGGGGAGCATCGCGCCTCCTTCACAAGGAAAGCAACAGGGCCGCTGCCCTTATAAGCGAATTCGGAAAAATGAACGTTGAAATAAGACTCGAGGATGATCTGATGCTGATTACCGGAGGCAGGGTAAGGGGAGCCGCCGTGTCGTCCCACAACGACCACCGGATCGCAATGGCAACCGCAGTTGCAGCGCTGGGAGCCGAAGGCAGGGTGGTAATAACTGATTCACAATGCGTGGCTAAATCGTATCCGGATTTTTTCGATGACCTCGGAAAAGCAGGCGTTTCAATTATTTAATATTAACTGCAAGCAGATTTCATATTTCCGGTTCAAAAATAATTTTTCCGAAAAACATTAAAAAAAAAACACTTCTTTCTTGGAAATTAAAAATTTTAAATAATTTTGAAGCCATGAAATATGGAATGTTATATATCTGGTCCTGGCGCAGCATCAATCCGTAAGCTGTGAATAAGGCCGTTATATAATCTTCGCAAAGATATTTTCCAGTAAAGGCATGCTGTTCACAGCATGCCTTTTTTATTTGAAAACTCATTAACCAAAATAAATAAAATCATGAAAAAAAGTACGAAAATTTCACTCAGTGAAAAAGAGATTCCCCGCCAATGGTATAATATTGTGGCAGATATGCCCAATAAACCGCTGCCGCCGCTTCATCCGGCGACACGCGAACCCATAGGGCCCGATGCCCTTGCCGCGGTTTTTCCGATGGAACTGATCAAACAGGAGGTTTCTGCAGAACGGTATATTGACATACCCGATGAAGTCCTGGATCTTTACAAGGTATACCGGCCCAGTCCGATGTTCAGGGCGGTCAACCTCGAAAAGGCAATAGGAACCAAAAGCAAAATATACTACAAGTATGAGGGCGGCAACTACTCAGGTTCCCACAAAACCAACACTGCCATCGCTCAAGCCTATTACAACAAGAAGGAAGGGATAAAAAGGATCACCACCGAAACAGGGGCCGGTCAATGGGGAAGTGCACTGAGCTATGCCTGCAACCATTTCGGACTCGAACTGCTGGTATTCATGGTAAGGGTCAGCTATTCCCAGAAACCAGGCAGAAAGCTTCTGATGAACTCATACAATGCAAAAGTGGTGCCTTCGCCCAGCACGATGACTGAAGCAGGCAGAAGGATACTGGAAAAAAATCCCGATTCTCCGGGAAGCCTGGGTATAGCAATTTCCGAGGCAATGGAAATCGCCGCCCAGGATCCCTATACCAAATATTCACTCGGCAGCGTGCTGAATCACGTCTGTCTTCACCAGACAATAATCGGACAGGAAGCATTGTTGCAGTTGGAAAAGGCCGGGGACTATCCCGACGTGGTGATAGGATGCTTCGGGGGAGGTTCAAATTTCTCGGGAATCGCATTCCCCTTTATCAGGGAAAATATTACGAATGGGAAGAAGACCAGATTCGTTACGGTGGAACCCTCATCATGCCCAAAGCTGACAAAAGGAAAATTCATGTATGATTTCGGCGACTCGGCAGGAATGACCCCGCTTCTGCCCATGTTCACCCTGGGTCATAACTTCGTTCCTGAAAAAATACACGCAGGAGGGTTGCGGTACCATGGCGCAGGCGTCCTCGTAAGCCAGCTGCTCAAGGATGGATTCATTGAAGCCAAGGCAAAAATGCAGAGGGAATGCTTTGAAGGCGGAGTACTTTTTGCCCGAACCGAGGGCATCCTGCCTGCTCCCGAATCAAACTATGCCATTGCAGGCGCACTCGATGAAGCCAGAAAGGCGGATATTGAAGGAACCTCAAGGACGATCCTGTTTAATCTCAGCGGACATGGTCATTTCGATATTACTTCATACGAGAAGTATTTCGAAGGAAACCTTCCCGATCATGAAATGACCTCTGCCGAGGTTGAGGAGGCAATTTCCAGGATAGAACTGCCCGGCTGAAAGCAGTGATATCCGGGTTGTCAATGCGAAACCCATTAACAGCAAAGCCCGCAGGATGGCTGTGGAATGTTCGTAAAAAGCTGATCAGGTATATTTCAGCTTTGCGTGCGTGCCGCCAGCACCGCGGGCTTTGCGGTTAAATTTCCTTTAAGCTCCCCCTGGGCCGCTAAAACCCGGAATATGGAGCCGGATGGAGCAGATATGCATTCGG
Source organism: uncultured Rikenellaceae bacterium (assembly GCA_964435015.1). Lineage (GTDB taxonomy): Bacteria > Bacteroidota > Bacteroidia > Bacteroidales > VadinHA17 > LD21. The sequence continues at coordinate 90,558 of CAYSXP010000002.1, read as the reverse complement.
ACTGATGACTGTATTGGCGTATTCCTCCATTACTGAGATCTTCTTCCACACGGGATGAGCCCTGAAAGCATTCCAGTGTTCATCCCTCGACTTCATGTCTGAATAGGTTGTCAGGTACATCAGCCGCGGCCTGAGGCTGCCAAAAAGTACCTGCCCGTAAAATACTGCATTTGCACCTATCTCATCGAAGATGGCAATCTCGCCTCCCTCGTTGAACATTTGTATCTTCTTCGCTGCCTTGGCCTCTGTCCGGCTTTCGTAACTTCTCAATTCATATATTCTTTCTTCCGGAGGGGTGTCGAATGAATATTTACGGTACCCCGGCATAAAGGCAAAAGCTTTCATGAATATGCTTTCGTAGCGTGCGAAGGCAGGATCGTTATATGGAGCATCTATAAACTCCCTGCCCGCCTTCTGATGGTCGGGATCTTTTTCAAGAACCTCCAGTGCCCCGGAATACTGATCCATATTTTTATATGGAATGAAGACATACACCATCTTTCCGTATGCCGTATCTGTTTCCACGGGCCTGAATACTCCAACGGCCTCTATACCGGCCTTATGCATGGCCGGTATAAAAGCATTTTTCAAATACCTGTCAATGAGATCATTTTTCGCCGGATCCTTTAACCTGTAAATTCTCAGCTCATAATACATCTGGTTCCGGGGAGCAGTACCGGATGATCCACATGAATACATCAACAAACCGGCTGTCAACGCCGTAAATATCACTGGCAAAATATATCTTTTCATTTCAAGCTTATGGTTTAATTGCTTAATCAATACTGAAAAACCCTGCCACCTGCAAGCACCTCCTGGTTTTTTTCATCAAATGTGGCCTTCTCGCCGGTGCGCAGGCTTGCTGTGCACATGATGTTGGCAATGGAATGGTTATATCCGGCTTTCACGTCGGCATTGGGCTTTCTACGGTTTCTTACGCATTCCATCCAGTTCCTCAGGTGTGCAATTGTCATGGTGTCGCCTCCGGTATTGGCGGCTGTCTCAATAGTTGCAGAAGGCAGTTCATATGTTTCAAGAAGATTTGGCTTCATCTTCATTGCACCCGCCTCCTCTTCCCCGAGTCCGCCTTCAGAATTAATCATGTTGGTATCCAGATTCAGCATACCTCCGTTTGAAAAATAAAGCTCCTTGATTCCGCCTGCTGAATTTGTGAATCTTGAGGAATACACGACCTGGAATCCGGAATTAGGGTCGGCATCATTGCCATAATCAAAAACGGCGGTCATTGTGTCATAGTTTGTGCGACCGTCCTTCCACAGGTAAATTCCGCCGTTTGCGGCTACGCTCCTTGGATGCCCGAGCCCGGTGAACCAGTGAACCGTGTCAATCTGATGGGCCATCCACTGCCCGGGAATTCCTGATGAGTATGGCCAGAAAAGTCTGAATTCAAGGTATCTTCTTGGATCAAAAGCTGCCTCAGGGCGATTCATGAGATATCGTTTCCAGTCGGTGTCAGCCTCCCTCAGCGTGGGAACCACATTCGGCCTCCTCCATCTCCCGGGCTGGTTGACATTCCATGTCATTTCAACCATCACGATCCTGCCGAATTTCCCCGACTTGATATAATCGTTTGCAGCAATATAATTGGGTGCACTCCGCCTTTGTGAGCCTATCTGAACTATCCTGTCCGACTTTTGGACAGCTTTCAGCGCCGTACGGTTGTCAGCCATCGTTTCGGCAAAGGGTTTTTCAACATATGCATCCCGTCCGGCACCGACAGCTTCGGCACAGTGGAGGGCATGCTGAAAATCAGCGGTGCTTATGATGACAGCATCTGTATCATTCCTTTCATACAGCTCATCATTGTTGCGTGCCAGCCGCAGGTTAATCCCCATTGATCTGTAAAATGAATCTGCCTCCTCCCTTCGCAGCCTCCAGATGTCGGATATGGCCGTAAATTCAAAATTCATCTCCTTTGAAAGACTGAGAAAGGACGGAGACAACGAGCCTTTGAAACGGTCGGAATAACCTATGATCCCGACCCTGACCCTGTCGTTTGCCCCAACGATCCGGGAATAGCTCCTTGCACTGAAAACAATCGATGCCGCCCCCAGGGAAGCTTTCTTAACAAATACTCTGCGTGTAGTCATGAGAAATAAAAATTTATGTTATAAACCAGTTTAATGCAAAAAAGAGATCAAGCCCGGAAATGCCGGAAACAAATATAATAATCAGGGCAGATCCGTGCAATAACAGCACGGCATTGGAATAATTCCCGGGGCATTTCAAAACAACAGGTCTTTTCAGTTTTCACAGGCAGCAATAAACTGCATTGCAGCTGCTTCTATCTGGTCATCCGACGAATTTATGTTTATGCCCCATCCCGCACCCAGCCCACCGTCAACAACCCCCACGCTTATATTAATCGTCCTGCCCAGAATATCATCGGTCCGCGGATAGGCACCCCTGACATGAGGCTGTCCGAGTTTTTCCAGATGACTCAGTACATGTTCCATATTTGAATAAACATGCCATCCGCTCTGACTGACGGTTTTGGATCCCAGTATCCGGGCAACCCTGGCCGCCTGTTCCCCCGTATCGAATATCACGCTGCATAATGTTGCACAGTCGCCTTCCGGATCATTGAGCTTTCTGAATGTAAATCCTTTTGCAGGGGAAATGAGTTTTTTGAATTTCTCACGCTTTTCCCTTAGGGTGGATATGATTCTGTCGATCTTATTAAGTTGTGCCAGGCTGACGGCGGCCGTCAGTTCGTTCATCCTGAAGTTCAGTCCCAGGATATTGCGCGATCCGACTTCCACCCCGAACCTCATCGGCTTATGTCCCTGGTCGTGGATTGCAAATGCCCTTTCATACAGGTCCTTGTCGTTGGTTATAATTATTCCGCCGTCGCCGCTGTTGATCGTTTTGAATATGTTCAGCGAAAAAGCTCCGATATTGCCGATTGTTCCTGCCTTTTTCCCCCTGTAGGAGGCACCGGCTGCCTGGCAGGCATCTTCAAGGACAAATAAGCCGTGCTTTTCCGCAATCTTCATGACGGCATCCATATTGCACGGATTTCCCAGCATGTGAACAGGCATTATTGCCTTTGTACGCGGGGTTATACGTGATTCAACAGCGGCAGGGTCGAGTGTCAGGCTTTCATCTATTTCAGCCAGAACCGGAACCAGCCCTGCAAAAATTGCCGATGAATAGCTGGCAACAAAGGTGTAGGCAGGAACAATTATTTCATCTCCCGGCTCTAAACCGGCTGCCAGGAGGGAAACCAGCAGGGAGGCAGTCCCCGATGATGTGGCAAGGGCATACTCAGCATTGCTGTACCTTGCAAATTCTGTTTCAAATGTCGCCGTCCTATGAAGGAAGGAAGGATCATTCTCGCTTCCATACCGGAAAAGATAACCGCTTCTGACAACTTCAATCACGGCTTCAGCTTCTTCTTTTCCAAACCAATAGGCTCCCGGTCCCGGCATAATGATTTAATTTTTTGGATTAATAATACATTAAGTCAATGCAGGCCCGGCCTCGCCGGGAATCATTATTCCATCCCGCATTCAAATCCATTCGCAGCATTTACGCCGGTCTGAGACGGATAATTAATACAAATCCTGCCTGAACTCAAAGTTAATTTTCTTTTCCAGTTTTACTTTAAGGAAAGGATCAATATTCAAGTAAAAAATTATTATTTCCTTTGCTTTCCGATTATTGCAAATGTCATATTGACATAAGCGAACTTAATATCACATATTATGGAAAAAGATCATAATACCCGCTCAAAAAGACTTTATTCCCTCGATGCTTTGCGCGGATTCGATATGTTCTGGATCATGGGCGGAGCAGGCATATTCACGGGCCTTGCAGCTCTTACAAACTGGGCCCCCCTCAACTGGTGGGCGGAGCAGCTTAAGCATGTGCAGTGGCACGGTTTCAGGTTTTACGATATGATCTTCCCTCTTTTCCTGTATATTGCCGGAATTTCATTCCCTTTCTCGCTGGCAAAGCGGACCGCATTGAACGAAAGCAGGCAATCAATTTACCGGCATGTGGTTTTTCGCGGACTGATTCTTGTTTTCCTCGGCATTCTTTACAATAATGCCGTCAGGTTCAATCTGACCGAGCTCCGGTATGGGAGCGTCCTGGGACGGATCGGGCTCGCATGGATGTTTGCCGCAATCATCTATATGAACACAAACCTGACTTTCAGGATTGTGTGGTTCTGGGCCATCCTTGCCGGATACTGGCTGCTGCTGCTGCTTTTCCCGGCTCATGATCTCGGATCCTCAGATCCCTTCTCCCAAACGGGAAACCTTGCCAGTTATATCGACCGTCTGCTGATGCCGGGAAAACTGCTGCTTGACAATCACGATCCGGAAGGACTGCTGAGCACGGTCCCCGCCATCGGAACAGCTCTTCTGGGAATGCTTACCGGTGACTTCATGAGATCGGGATACCTGACCAATAATCCGGTAAGGAAAGTGATCATCATGATCATTGCGTCGGTACTTCTGATCGGAATCGGAAAAACATGGGGCATTGTGTTCCCGATAAACAAAAATATCTGGAGCAGTTCATTCGTTTGCTTTGCGGGAGGATTGAGCCTTTTGCTTTTCGCAATCTTCTATCTGGTAATTGATGTATGGAACATTAGAAAATGGGCCTTCTTCTTTGTGGTTATCGGGCTGAATCCCATCACGATCTACCTTGCAAACAGGATCATCAACTTCCGTAATGCTGCAGATTTCTTTTTCGGCGGATTCACCGCCATCCTGCCTGAAGCATGGAAGGGGTTGACCGGAGGAATCGGACTGACAACCGCAGGATGGCTGTTCCTCTATTTCCTTTACAAAAAGAAGATCTTTCTGAAGGTATAATGAAGCCAAACGGCCCATCTGCCTGATTCAGTCTCCGCAACTATCGTGGAAGGCCCGTCCGGGCAGCAGTTTCAGAAGGGCTGATTGCCTGTCAGTCAAACTCCCTGACGGCTTCGAACATTGCCACAATGTTCCCCGGAGGAACATCAGGCATTATATTGTGAACCGTATTGAAAACAAATCCCCCGTCCTTCGACAAAATCCCTATGTTTTCCCTTACATGCTTTTTAACCTCTGCGGGGGAGGCCTTGTTCAGCACCGACTGGGTATTCACTCCGCCACCCCAGAATGTCAGGCTGTTCCCGAATTCCTTCTTGAGACGGGCGGGAGCCATTCCATAGGCATTTATCTGCACCGGGTTAAGGATCTCGAATCCTGCTTCGATCAGGCCCGGTATCAGCTCGAAGATCCCGCCGCAACAGTGCAGCATCGTGTGAGCCGTACTGTTCGACTTTACAAACTCACACATCATTTTATGACGCGGTTTGAAAAACTGGTCATAGATTTCCGGCGGCATGAAGGGACCGGTATTGGTACCAAGGTCATCTCCGAATTTTATAATGTCAACGATATCCCCCGTCGACCGGCATACCTTTGAAAGAAAGTCCATATGCCTCTCCATAAGGGCATCCAGCAGCTTATTGACATTGACCGGGTCGAGGTACAGATCCGTAAGAAAATTATCCATTCTCCGCAAAAAGGTCCCCCACTCAAAAAGGTTGCATCCTGCCCCCAATACCAGAGCCTTATCGGTTGATGCCCTTTCCTTTTCCAGTGTGCTTCTGAGATTGCTCCAGAAATTATCTTCGGTCATCCGGTCAAAGGGAGGAAAACCGAAACCTCCCCAGCTCACCCGCGACATGGCACGATCCAGGTCATTGAAGTTGTCAGGGTATCCGTCAACATAAGGGAAGATAATCTGATCAAAAAAAGTGGCGCCGAAAGGCATTTTCGCGATGAATTCACCTGTGGGCCCGGATGCGAGCCAGCTTCCGTCCTTCTGCCGCTGAGGCTCAAACCACTTTGGATAGAGGCCCGGAACGCCGCCGATCAGTTCGAGCCTGTGCCAGTAACTTTCATTATTGTTGAAAAACCTGCCTATGTCGAGAACATCCACCCCGAACAGATCAAGCAGCTCCATTTCAGGCTGGGTCACTTCCTGGATGACATCATAAACATGGTTTTCAGTGTAAAGACCAAGGTGCCTGACAAGATTATGATATGCAACGGCTGATATTCCCGAACTTGGAGTTGCTCCCAGATCAACCGGTATCCGGTCGGGCTGCCTGTGCGATATGGCTGAAACAAGCCTTTCACGTGAGTTCATGATAAAACGATTCACTATTTGACTATGAATTTATTAAATAATTACTAATTTGGGAGGAGTATTCACTGACAAATAAAGCAATCCATAAGATTATGAGCACAAAAAAAATCAATCGCCGCATGTTCGTCAGAAACACGGCCCTGACAACCGCAGGACTTGCAATTGCAGCCACAAATGCATTCCCTGCTGAAACCAGGGCAGTCGGGAATAAACTGCCAAAATGGAAAGGCTTTAACCTGCTTGATATTTTCTCACCTTATCCGCCGAAAGGCCCCAATCCCTCCAAAACAACAGAAGATGACATAAAATGGATGGCCGACTGGGGTTTTGACTTTGTCAGGATACCAATGGCTTATTCGCGGTATGTCGAATTTGACAGGTCGAGGGACATAACAAAAGACGAGGTTTACAAGCTCGATGAAAAAGTGCTGGAAGAAATTGACAACCTTATTTCCACGGCCCATAAGTACAATATGCACGTCAGCCTCAATCTGCATCGCGGCCCGGGATTCTGTATAAACGCGGGATTTCATGAACCTTTCAACCTCTGGAAGGATAAGGAGGCACAGGATGCCTTTAATTTCCACTGGAGCATGTGGGCAAAGAGATATAAGGGCATCTCCTCCGGCAAATTAAGCTTTGACCTTCTGAATGAGCCATTATACAGGGAGGATATGAATGACCAGTTCTCAAAAAGTTCCTCCCTGCCGGGCGAGCTATACAGGAAAGTTGCCAAAGGGGCAGCCGGTGCAATCAGGGCTGTTGATCCCGGCCGGCTCATCATTGCCGACGGGAACGGAGGAGGAAGCTACGTAACCCCTGAACTTATTGATCTTGATCTTGCCCAAAGCTGCCGGGGATATTATCCGCATTATATTTCCCATTACCAGGCTTCGTGGGTGTGGAAAGATCCTTCATTGGCACCTGAACCTGTCTGGCCCGGAGTTATTGACGGAAAACAGTTCGGACGCAAGTCGCTTGAAGACTTTTATGCACCATGGATTGAACTTATGGAAAAAGGCGTCGGTGTCCACTGCGGCGAATGCGGATGCTACAGCAAAACACCCCATGGGGTTTTCCTGGCCTGGTTCAACGACGTGGCAGATATACTCACTTCACACGGCATTGGCTTTGCCCTGTGGAACTTCAGGGGTGCCTTCGGAATAATGGATTCTGACAGAACGGATATAAAATACACCGACTGGTACGGCCACAAGCTCGACAGCAAGCTTCTCGAACTGATAAGAAAATACTGACAACCTGTTAACCCGGATGATCCCATATTCAGAGGTTAACTGATTTCTGAAAAAATAAAACCATACTACGATGAGAAATTTGATTTGTTTGGCGGTAATATCGGGGCTTCTCATGGTATTCTCCTGCAAAAAGGCAGAATCGGAAAGATTCGTTAATCTGACCGGTGCCACATGGGTAACCGACAGCCTGATGGCAAACGGACAGGATGTAAGCGGACCCGGTCAGCTGCTTGCCGATTTCAGGGGCGAAGCCAGATTCAACAGGGACGGAACGGGGAGTTTCGGAAATTATACAGGTGAGTGGAATTTCAGCAGCGATGAGACCCAGCTTGTTATAAAAACCGAATCAATTGCCGTACCAATAATCGCCGATATTAAGGAACTCACAAGCATCTCCCTGAAACTGACAACCGTGATGCCTAACCTGCAGGATCTTCAGAATCCTTACAGGATCAGAATGACATTCAAGGCGAAATGATCCGCTGCATCATTACGGCAATCATCCTGCTAACTGCATCAGCCATACAAGGTGCCGGGTCAGATGGTATTGTCAGGGGAAAAATAACCGACAAAAGCACAGGAGAGGCTTTAGCGGGTGTTTATATCCTGTACGGCAAAAACCAGGGAACGACAAGCGATGACAAGGGCTTCTATACCCTTTACAGCATGGCTGAAAAACTTACCCTGGTGTATCAGCTTGTCGGCTACCGGACACTGACAAGGGAGATCTCCTTTTCACGGAGAGATACCATTACCCTTGATGTCAGCCTCGAAATGAGTATCAGGGAGATCGATCAGATTGTTGTGAGCGCCGGAAAATACGAACAGAAAATATCTGAGCTGACTGTTTCAATGGATGTTATCGGGCCCTCCCTTCTGACATCGAATCATATTACCGATGCGCAGGAGATACTGAACAAGACCCCGGGCATTGAAGTAATGGACGGCCAGGCATCCGTCAGGGGCGGCAGCGGATTCAGCTACGGTGCGGGCAGCAGGGTTCTGGCCCTTATCGACGGGCTGCCCTTCCTTTCTGCAGATGCCGGCAACATAAAATGGCAGTTCCTGCCGCTCGAAAACGTCAGCCAGGTCGAAATAATCAAGGGCGCCTCATCTGTACTCTATGGTTCGTCGGCATTGAATGGAATAATCAACTTCCGTCAGGCCGACGCCTCAAACATACCTGAAACAAGATTTTACATCGAAACAGGGATTTATGGTAACCCGGGAAACAGGAACTGGAAATGGTGGAACTCTCCCAGATTCTCTTCTGCAGCCTCCCTCTCCCATCTGCGAAAGATTGGAAATACCAGCCTCGGATTAAGCGCATCTGTTCTTTACGATAACGGCTACAGGCGCCTTAACGATGAGAAGCTTGCCCGTATCGGAATAAGGCTGAAACACAACAGCGCAAAATCAAAAGGACTGAGTTACGGAGTGAATCTGAACTCGGGATTCACCGAAGCACAGGACTTCGTTCTGTGGGAAGACGGGTACACGGGAGCCCTCAGACAAAGCGATTCAACTGCAATAACACTTCACGGCGACTTCCTCGCCGTCGACCCCTTCGTTTCCTATTCACGAACCGACCGGGCCCGGCACGATCTGAAGATAAGGATGCAGTCGACAAGGAACCGGTTCCCCGACAGCGAAAAAAACAACAGCGACGCGGTTTCAATCTATTCCGAATACCAAAGCTCCCTGAAACCGGGAAGAAAAACAGGCCTGACATTTGGCATCTGCGAATCGTACGGCAGAATCAGTTCCGAATTCTACGGCGACCATACCAGCCTGAACCTTGCAGGATATGCCCAGGCTGAATACAGGCCGGTAAGCAGGCTCAAGGCAGCAGCGGGCCTCAGGCTTGAAAAATATTTTCTCGACGGCGATGCAGACAGGCTGGTCCCTGTTTTCCGGACAGGTCTGAACCTGCAGGCCGCAAGCTATACTTTTATCAGATTATCATTCGGACAGGGTTACCGCTTCCCTTCAATCGCAGAGAAATTTGCATCAACAACACTCGGTTCGGTTAAAATCTTCCCGAATCCCGGCGTTCAGCCGGAAACAGGATGGAACTCGGAAATCGGAATAAAGCAGGGATTGAAGATTGGAAGTATCAACGGCCAGGCTGACCTTGCCGCTTTTCTTACAAGAAACAACAGACTTATTGAGTATATTTTTTCATACTACCCGGATCCGGTCACAGGTGTCCCTGATTTCGGCTTTATGGCAACCAATGTGGAACAATCGAGGATCCTGGGATTTGAAACCGAATTCCTCCTGAATATTCCTGCAGGTACCGTCAGCACGACTGTAACCGCAGGCTACACCTGGCTATCCCCCGTCGGGTACAACAGGATCACCCACAAAACCACCGGGGTCTATCTGAAGTACAGGAGGAAACATTCGGCAAGCCTGAACATCGCAACCTCATGGAAAAAGTTTGATTTCGGACTGAGCCTCTATGCAAAGTCGAAAATACTTAACATCGACGATGTTTTCCTCGATCCTGGTACAAGGGAAGAAATACTGCCTGGTTTTTACGACTACTGGACCCGGCACAACAAGGGATATCTTACGCTTGATGGGAGCCTTGGATATAAGATCACTCCCCGCCTCGGCCTCTCCGTTGTTGTTAAAAATTTCACAAACACGGAGTATATGGGACGTCCGGGAGATATTCAGCCGCACAGGAATTTCAGCATAAGGCTGACGGGGAATTACTGATGAATATTTCCTTAAATGCTGGTGCCCCATTTCAGGCAGATTTTATAATTTCAGAGAACTTCCGGAGCCGGGGCTTTTATGCATGAACAGAACTGATTCAGATGAACCACGATCATAACATAAACCAAAGAAAGATGAAAGATGTTTACAGGCTGAAGATCGGCCTCTTCGGCATTGGCCTGAATACATACTGGCCCCAGTTCAGCGGGCTGAAAGAAAGGCTCGGGGGATACCTGGCACTGGTCGCCTCAAAACTCAGGGAATACGACAGTGAAATAATCAACCTGGGCCTGATCGATAATCCTGCCGATGCCCTTCGTGCCGGGCATGACTTCCGGAGGGCCGATGTTGACATCATTTTTCTGTACGTCACCACCTATGCCCTTTCATCAACCGTGCTCCCCGTGGTAAAAAGGGCGAAAGTACCGGTGATAATTCTGAATCTGTCGCCTGAAAGGGCAATTGATTATACCGCTTTCAACAAGCTCGGCAACCGCACAAAAATGACAGGCGAATGGCTGGCAAATGTTTCTGCATGCCCGGTTCCGGAAATAGCAAACGTCTTCCTCAGGTCGGGAATAAAGTTTCACCAGATAACGGGGGTCCTTCAGGGCGATGATGAGGTATGGAAGGAAGCGGGAGAATGGATCGAGGCAGCATCGGTTGCAAACACAATGGCTCACAACAGGCTCGGATGCATGGGCCACTACTATGGCGGAATGCTCGATGTGTACACTGATCTCACCCTTCAGCTTGCCGTTTTCGGAGGTCATATCGAAATGCTTGAGGTTGATGAACTCTCGGCACTGCGTAAAAAAGTTACAGCCGCCGAGATCAGCGAACGGGTGAGTTTATTCCACAAAGAGTTCGAGATCGACAGGGGATGTTCGCAGGAAGACCTGGAAAATGCGGCGCGCACTTCCGTTGCCCTTGAAAAAATGGTTCATGCCCATGACCTGGGCTCTCTTGCATATTTTTACAGTGGTTCGGGCATCGCGGAAAATGAAGAATCAATAAGCACAATTATTCTTGCCAATTCCCTGCTTACAGCCAGGGGCGTTCCGGTTGCCGGTGAATATGAAGTAAAGAACATCCAGGCAATGAAAATAATGGACAGCTTTGGAGCAGGAGGATCATTTACCGAATTTTACGCCCTCGATTTTAATGATGATGTAATTCTCATGGGTCACGACGGTCCCGGACACATGGCCATTGCCGAAGGAAAGATAAAGGTGAAGCCGCTTGAGGTGTACCACGGGAAAGTCGGGAAGGGACTGTCAGTTGAGATGTCGGTAAAACACGGGAAGATCACCCTCCTGTCGCTTGTGCAGAAACCCGACGGCAGGCTGATGTTCCTTGTCGCTGAAGGAGAGTCTGTGCCAGGTCCCATACTTGAGATCGGAAACACAAACAGCAGGTACAGGTTCCCGCCTGGAGTAAAGAATTTCGTCAACACCTGGAACAGTCACGGGCCTGCCCATCATTGCGCATCAGGAGTCGGACACATAGCTTCAAAAATTGAAAAGCTGGGAAAGCTTCTGGGAATTGAAGTGGTAAAGGTATGCTGAGGGCAGCTGCCGACAGGCACAACCTTATTGGTGGTCCTTTTGGCAGTAAGCAAAACGGCACCTCTTAAGATCCCCTCCCGGGAGGGGCCTGGAGTGGGTTAAGTCATTCATTAGCGAAGGTGAAAGGCGACGGGCAGAGGAGGATAGGCGAAAAGAAATCCGATAAATATCAATTAAAAGAAAAAAACCGTGTTACTCCTTATTACTCTGTGCAACTCTGTGGTAAACATCAGTATATGAATATATTAGTTAATTAAAAAATAAATCCGTAATGAAATTTAAATCCGTCAACCTGGTTATCCTTCTTCTTTCAGGCACTCTTATGAGTCTTAATTCATGCAGAAAGGGCACTGTTAATGAAATAACAATCAATGATTTTGCTTCTCTTTCAAAAGAATTCAGGCAACCTGCGGCAGAATATACAACAGCACCTTTTTTTGTGTGGAACTATAAGATCACCAAAGAAGAGATCGACAGTTACATGGATGAATTCAACAGGCAGGGCAGCAAACAGGTATTCATCCATCCGCGGCCCGGCCTGGTAACCGAATACCTGTCTGATGAATGGTTTGAACTCTGCCGCCATACGGTTGACAAAGCTGCTGAGCTGGGGATGAAAGTCTGGTTATATGATGAAAACTCATATCCCAGCGGCTTTGCAGGCGGGCATGTGCCTGACCGGATGCCGGAATCATACAACCAGGGACAGGGACTGGCAATGACCAGGTTCACCAGTCTTCCCGATACGGCCGACAGGTTCTTCCTTTGCCTGAAAGAGGAGTCGGGTCAGTTTGAAGATATTACATCACGGCTTGGTGACGAAAAGGGTAAAACCGGCAGCTATCTGCTTTTCAGCAAAACCTACAACAGGAAAAGCGACTGGTACGGAGGCTTCTCCTACGTCGACCTTCTCTGTCGCGGAGTAACTGAGGAATTCATTAAAATAACAATGACCGGGTATAAAAAACATCTCGGCAGGGAATTCGGGCGGATCGTTCCCGGCATCTTTACCGATGAACCACAGATTGAGTCTCCGGGTGGTATAAGATGGACACCGGATCTGTTTGATGTTTTTGCAAAACAGTGGAATTATGATCTCCGTACCAACCTGCCCTCGCTTTTTGAGGAGACGGGAGACTGGAAAAAGGTACGGCACAATTATACCCAGACTCTTTTACACCTTTTCATTGACCGCTGGGCAAAACCATATTTCCGCTACTGTGAAAAGAACAACCTGAAGTTCACAGGGCATTACTGGGAGCATGAATGGCCGAATATGAACAACGGCGGCGATAATATGGCAATGTATGCATGGCACCAGGTGCCTGCAATCGATATGCTGTTCAACCAGTGGAACGATTCAACACCCAGGGGTCAGTTCGGCAACGTAAGATCGGTCAAAGAGCTCGCAAGTGCCGCGAATCAGACCGGCAGGCAAAGGAAACTGAGCGAAACATACGGCGGCGCAGGCTGGGACCTCACCTTTACCGACATGAAAAGACTCGGAGACTGGGAGTATGTGCTTGGCGTCAATTTCATGAATCAGCACCTTTCCCATATAACCCTGGCCGGGGCCCGGAAATATGACTATCCGCCCACTTTCACCTATCATGAACCATGGTGGGAAAACTATAAGTTCATCAATGACCATTTTGCCAGATTATCGCTGGCTATGTCATCCGGGGAACAAATAAATGAAATACTGGTACTTGAGCCTACAACATCTGCCTGGCTCTATGACTCCTATACCAATAAAAATCCAAAAATGGGAGAAATCGGACAATCATTCCAGTCCTTTATTACAAGACTGGAGAAGGAGCAGGTTGAATATGACCTTGGATCAGAAAACATAATTAAAAACCTCGGATCGGTAAAGAAGTCAAAGCTGGCAATCGGACATCGGAACTATTCAGTTGTTGTGATCCCCCCGATGACAGAAAACCTCGATCTGGCAACATTCAGGATCCTGAAGAAGTTCGTCGCCAAAGGAGGCAAGCTTGTAGCCTTTTCCGCTCCGGCTCTGGTTGACGGATCATTAAGTGATGATCTCGCGGCGTTTTTCTCCCAAACCGGCAAAATATCGATTGTAAAGGACCTTGATCAGGAGATGGTTAAAACCCGTTTTTCCCACCCGGAAATCACTTTTCTCAACTTCTCGGGCGGCAGTCTCTACCACCATAGAAGAATATTATCTGACGGACAACTTGTTTTTCTTACAAACTCAAGTCTCACCGAATCAACCTCCGGTTCACTGAAAATCAGGGGAGAAGGTGCAATAGAATTCAACACCCTTTCAGGTGAAATAACAGGATACCCCTGCACAGAGGACGGCGACCAGATCAGACTCTCATTTAACCTTCAACCTGCAGGCAGCCTCCTTCTCTTTATCCCGGCAATGAAGCCTGATGGTTTCTCTGCACCGGCAACACAGAAGAATTTTGAAATCGTTCCCTCTCATTCACGAATGACGATCATCAGGGAAGAAAACAATGCCTTCCCGATAGAATTCTGTGATATCCTTTCAGGTGATGAATCTGCGGCGGACCTCAACACCTATGATGCAGCCGACAGAATATACAAGCTTCACGGCTTCAGGAACGGAAACCCATGGAGCACATCAGTTCAGTTTAAAACCAATATTATTGACAGGGATACTTTCGGGATTTCATCAGGTTTTAAAGCCACTTACCGGTTTAATGTAATGGGAATTTTCGATTATTCTTCAATATCGGCCGTCATTGAAAGGCCCTCCATGTGGAAAGCCTCAGTCAATGGTGCAGAAATAATTCCTGAACCGGGCAGGTGGTGGCTTGACAGATCCTTTGGTGTTTTTAAAATAGGACCAATGATTAAACAGGGAGAGAATACAATTACCCTGACAACATCTCCAATGAAAGTACATGCCGAGATTGAACCTGTCTACCTGACGGGTGACTTCTCCGTAAAGCCCGGAGCAAAGGGATGGTACCTTGAGGCTCCTGTTAATAATTTAACAACCGGCAGCTGGAAAGATCAGGGATTGCCATTCTATTCGTGGGGAATAACCTACAGAAAAGAATATGATATTGAAAAAATCTCCGGAAAATATTTTGTTTCAATGGGAAAATGGAACGGAACCATTGCCGAGGTTAAAGTTAACGGCCGGAAAGCTCCCTTAATGGCATTTCCACCTTATAAATCAGATATATCAGATCTTCTTGAGCCCGGAACCAATGTTATTGATGTAAAAGTGATCGGAAGCCTTAAGAATCTTCTCGGACCTCACTTCAATGATCCGGCTCCGGGGCTGGCCTCACCCTGGCACTGGAGGAACGTGAGGTCCTATCCTCCCGGCAACGAATACCAGCTGCTGGATTATGGGCTGATGGAGGAGTTTATCCTAATGCACACTGATTGATTCTGATGTTGCCGCGGACGGATTATTTTTCGAACAATCTCAAAAGAGAACCACAAATTACTTAATATCAATTTGGTATTTTAGAATTATTTGCATAATTCAAATATTTTTCTACATTTGCCCTGCTTTTGTTCTTTGAACCTGAAAACAAATCATATTAAAAATCAGGGGAATAACAGTTTCTGTCAAAAGCGACTGTGTTTCCAAGTTACAAACTTAAAAATGATCCGATGAAAAAAATTTTTACTCTTGTTTCTGCCTCGTTCTTCACCGTCTGTCTCTTTGCCGGCGGTCTGGTGACCAACACCAACCAGAGTGCTTCCTGGGTCAGGCTTCCTGCCAGGGACGCATCGACCGGCATCGATGCCGTGTATTACAACCCTGCCGGATTGATGAAACTGGAAAACGGACTGCATTTCTCACTTTCCAACCAGATCATCTTCCAGAACAAGGAAGTTGAAAACTTTTACAAAGGGCCGGGCGGAACATTCGGACTAAATCAAAGCCTGTACAAAGGTAAGGTGAAAGCTCCGCTGTTCCCCGGTGTTTATGCTGCCTATAAACTCGACAAGCTTGCATTCTCAATCGGATTTAATCCGATCGGCGGCGGCGGCGGTGCCGAATTTGAAAAGGGATTACCTTCTTTTGAGATGACTCCTTCCGATCTTGTTCCATCACTGGCATCCCAGGGCGCGACTGCCTACAGGCTCGATCCATATTTTGAAGGCACTTCTGTTTATTTTGGATTACAGGGAGGAATATCCTATGAAATCAACGATTTTATCTCGGTAGCTGCCGGATTAAGGTATGTTTCCGCAAAAAATACCTATAACGGCTATTTAAGAGGCATCGAGATCAACATGCCCGGAGGATGGACCAGGGCCGATGCCATCATGACCGGAATCGCAGGCAATGCAACTACCGCTGCGACCAGTACATCTGCTCTTGTTGCCGGAGGTGCCGGCAATTATACCCTTGAACAGGCCGAACAGGCAACGGTCATCACCCATGCACAGCGGCTGCAGCTCGAAGGGGCACTTGCAGCTTTCGGATCTCCGACAACAATCAGCATCTCCCAGGCTGACGCCGTTTTCAAGGGAGCCGCTGCAAAATACACAGCCACAGCCTCCCTTTTAGGCAACCAGGAAGCAGATGTAGAACAGGTGGGCTCAGGCATAACACCTTTCTTCAGTGTTAATCTATCTCCGGCCGATAATATCAATATCGGAATCAAATACGAAATGGCTACTAAGCTGGAGCTTGAAAATAAAACAGCAAAGGATTTCAGAACCGGTTTCACACCAGAAGGAGCGCCCGTTACAATGTTCCCCAACGGTGAGAAAAACAGGAATGACATGCCTGCAATGCTGTCTGTTGGAATTGACTACGGCGTAACAAAAAAGCTGAATGTTTCCGCCGGCGGACATTATTATTTTGATAAAAGTGCAAACTATGGCAGAAAACTGAATGGCGTTCATGTTGATAATGACAAGATTATCGACAAGAATTTCTATGAGCTTGCTGCCGGGCTTGAGTACAGGATATCTGATCTTCTACTGGTAAGCGGCGGTTACCTTTATGCGAAAACCGGCGTAAACTCAGACTACCAGAGCGACCTGACATACAGCCTCACCTCGTCAACTGTCGGCCTGGGAGGCGCAGTCAATATCCTCGGGAACCTAAGGGTGAACCTGGGCTTTGGATATACATTCTATGACAAAGGTGAAAAAACCATTTATCATCTTTTCTCTCCAACGGCTACCAATATTCCAGCAAAGGAGACATACTTCAAAGACACTATGATCATAGCCTTCGGTGTTGACTTAAGTTTTTAAAACAAGTAACCTTATTCTGCAGATAAAAAACTGAAACGAAATAACAATACAGCCGCGATTCTGCCAAAGTTCTGAACCATTAGGGGACTTTGGCAGATCGCGTTTTTACAATCTTTGAATACCGGCTGCTCCGCTAACCATGGAACATTTCCGGCAAACTAATTACAACCAATAAACCCTGAAAGAATGCTTAACAAAAACTTAATTCCGGCGCTCCTTGCATGCCTGATCCTTTTTACCGCAGGCAGTATGAGCTCAATGGCTCAGAAGAAGAAAAAACCCGTCATCATTGGTTATGTGGGAGGATTCAATGGAAATATAGTCGAAACCTCACAGATTGACCCCACACAGCTCACCCATATCAATTATGCCTTTGTCGATGTCAGGGGCAACAGGGCCTGGCTGACCAACGGTGCCACCGACACAATCAATTTCAGAAAGCTGAATGAACTGAAGAAAGTCAATCCCGACCTGAAAATACTCATATCGGTCGGCGGCTGGACCTGGAGCAAGAATTTTTCCGATGCCGTGTTGTCCGACACATCATGCAGGAATTTCGCCCAAAGCTCGGTGGATATTGTACTGAAATATAATCTCGACGGTGTTGACATTGACTGGGAGTATCCCGGAATGATCGGCGACAGCAACGTGTATCGTCCGGAAGACAGGCAGAATTACACCCGGCTTTTCAGGGATCTCCGTGAGATCCTCGATGCCAGTTCAAAACAGACAGGCAAAAAGTACCTTGTCACAACCGCCATCGGCGGATCAAGGGAGTTCCTCCAGCATACCCAGATGGAAATCGCACAGAACTACCTCGACTACATAAACCTCATGGCTTATGACTTTGACGGCACCTACGACAACATGTCATCCCATCATTCAAACCTGTATTCACCGCCGAACATGCCTTATATCTATTCGGCTGACGTGTGCATAAGGAACATGATGGCTGTGGGCGTCAAACCGTCCAAGATCGTCCTTGGCACAGCTTTCTACGGAAAGGGCAGGGTTGTAAAAAGCACCGACAACAATGGCCTGTACCAGATACCCGTACCGGTATGGAGGTGGCTGGGAGGCGGCTATTCCTACCTGAAGGACAGCGTTGTCAATAAAAAAGGCTTTACCAGGTACTGGGATGCCGAATCAAAGGCTCCGTACCTGTTCAATGCAGATGATAAGTCATTCATCTCCTATGATGATGAGGAGTCAACCAGGATTAAGTGCGAATACATCCTGAAGCACAAGCTGGCCGGCATCATGTTCTGGGAATATTTCAGCGACCGGAAACACTATTTACTGGAGGTGATAAACAAATCGTTCGGATACAGGAAATAATTTCCATCCGCATTGTTATTGATCCCTGCCTACTCTATTCATTAAGGTAAAGCAGCTTTTCGCTTCTTTCAATAACTTTTCCAATGATTGCAGCCTTGCGGAACCCGGTTTCCGTGAGCTCACCGACAATCTGATCAGCAATCCCGGGGGCGGCGCTCATCAGCAGGCCCCCGGAAGTCTGGGCATCACAGGCTGTCATTTTATAATTGTATTCAAGTCCGGCTGAAAAGCAGGTGTCTTTTTCAATAAAATCAAGATTCCTGAAAGCAGCGCCCGGGATGCATCCATTATCTGCAAGGCCCAATGTGTCTCCCATCATTGGAACCTTCTTCATATTCAGGAGTATGGAGACTTTGCCCGCCCTGGCCATTTTGAGGGCATGGCCGGCCAGCCCGAATCCCGTAATATCGGTGGCTCCTTTCACACCGTACTTTTTCATGATGTCTGCACCAGGCTTGTTCAGCTGCTTCATTGATGCCAATGCCTCACCGGCATCTTTTCCCGATCCAAGGCCCAGCCTGTTTGCCGCCAGGATAATACCGGTCCCCAAAGGTTTTGTGAGAATTATGGAATCGCCCGGCCTGGCTCCCGCATTGGTGACAATTTCTGAAGGATGTACATATCCAATTACTGCAAGCCCGTATTTCGGAACGGAATCATCAATGGTATGCCCTCCTATTATGCTTACTCCCGCCCCGGCAGCAGTATCATACCCGCCCCTGAGTATCCCGGCATAGGCATCAGGGGAAAGCCGGGATGACGGGAACATCATTATATTAAGAGCAATAACCGGCCTCCCTCCCATGGCATAAACATCGCTCAGGGCATTGACGGCTGCTATCTGACCGAATTCATAAGGATCACTGCAAACCGGCGGGAAGAAATCGTTTGTAAACACCAGGGCCAGCTCATCATTTATCCGGTATACCCCGGCATCGTCATGATTGCTTATATTAACCAGTATGTCCGGATCGTCAGGCACCGGCAGATGCTTCAGGAATTCCTCAAGCTGCAGCGGAGGTATCTTCGATGAGCACCCACCGCTTTCTGCCATCTCAAGAAGGTTGATTTTCATGATAAGGATTATGCCATTTCAAGGCTTTACAATATTTGAAGCCGAGGCCATGATCTGAGCTATCTCGAACATGTTGCTCAATCTGCCGGCTTTCATTTTTTTATTCAGCGAATAGTAACTTACACAGGTTTCACAAAAGAGAAGCTCAATGCCCATCTTCTCCATCTCCCTCAGATGATCCGAGGCCGGAGAATCTTCTGACCCAAGCATGACGCCCCTGTTGTAAAAAGCCATCCTGCAAGGCAGCTTGTCAAGATCCTTCAAAGCCCGGATGAAGTTGACCATAAGAAGGTGTCCGAGTTCATTTTCTCCTTCACCCATTTTATCTGATCCAACCACGACGATAAAATCCCCTTTTGAAAAATGAGGAACTGAGGTTTCACAATAGTCCGCAGGACTGACAGAAAGACTACCGGAGGGCCCCCTGTCTATTGTCAGTACCCATTTACCTGACGATTCTTCACAGGTAAATTTCTGCCCGTGATCTTTCAGAAACCGTGAAATATTCTCAAACGAAGTTTTACTGTCAGTGATTATCCCAAAAGATTCTCCCTCCCCTGTTTCCTTCATTGCCCTCCTGGTTGCAACAAGAGGGGCGGGGCATTGCATGCCCGAGGTATCAATAATTCTCATATAATCAGTTTGACCTGCAAAATTACAAAGATTCAGTCATAAACCTCATTTCCGCGCGGATCAGGATCCCCCGGGTTTGCTGCCAGTTTCCTGAGTAAGATCCTCCCTTTTGCCAGCACTCCTGACGGAGCTTCATCCTGAAGCAGATTGACCGTTGCCGATAATTCGCCGGCAAGCTCCGGATAAATAAGCGACAGCTTGTAAATTATATCCATGGAATAAGCCTTGATGGCAATTGCTGAAAAACCCGATTTCAGCATCCTGAAGCAGTGATCGGCCAGTATTCCCTGGTTCCTGGTCGAAACAAGATTAAGGTCACTCAGGGATGCAATCCTCAGGAATGATCTTTGAACGCTCTCATTATCAACAGTATCAAGTGCCTCGATCAACCTGTTCAAATAGGGTGTGACAACTTCGGGGATCTTATCATGAACTTTTGACAAAGTCCATGATGCCCTGAATGCCAGTTTTCTATCGTCAGAGAACGAGTAGTCGAGCAGCCTTGTCAGAACATCTTCGCTGGCAATGGCCGATTCTGCTATCCATTCCGCTTCCCTTGCCCCCTTCATAATGCCCACCATCAGCCTGAGATCGTCATCACTGCATAAATTGCAGCCCTGGCCGGGGATGATCCTCCCGCCGGGATCATCCGCAGAATAATGATCTGAAAAATAGCTATGAGCCACCTGAACATCTGTTTCGGCGAAACCGATGTTGCGCAGGTCAACCGGATCTACCCATTTATAAGCTTCATGACCGGTCAGAAACGGCAGTTCATCGAGCGTATCGCATATAAACGGGATCAGGCTGACAGGTCCGCAACCGCAGTCATATTCAATCACTTTCATCCGGCTGCAGATGACAATGTCAACAGCAAGCTGCTCCCTGGTTATACGTATAATGCACTCCTCTTCGGTCTCGCCCCCGGCAGGACTGCCACACGGAAATTCCCATTTCAACGGATATTCCGCATCTTTCCCCCTCTGAACTATGAGGATTTTATCATCCTCGTTCCTGATTATGGCGCACGTTATCCTTATCATGGGAAATAAAAATATTGTATTATTTTTATCGTCAGATTTAATTTTTCCAATCCGATTACGGACGCTAAAATTAATATTTACATTTTTTCCTGATTCAGATTGGTTCAGGAATTTAAGCAGATCATCTGATTACGAACCTCTCATAAAAGCCATAATTATGGGTTATATTGTTTTTCTTGCCATGGTAGCTGCACTTGGCGGCTTCCTTTTCGGTTATGATACAGCTGTGATTTCAGGTACCATAACCCAGGTTTCAAGTCAGTTCAATCTTAGCCCGCTGCAGGAGGGATGGTATGTGGGAAGCGCACTCGCTGGCTCCATAATGGGGGTTGCGGTCGCTGGTGTCATGAGCGACTACCTTGGAAGAAAAAGGACCATGATTATCTCTGCCGTGCTGTTTACTGTTACCGGCATAGGTTGTGCCCTGTCGAACAGCGTCAACGGTCTTGTCCTTTACAGGCTGATCGGAGGGATCGGAATCGGTATAGCATCGATTGTCTCCCCTATCTACATATCGGAAATATCGGTTGCAAAACACAGGGGAAGGTTTGTTTCCTTTTATCAGCTGGCAATAACGATCGGATTTCTTGGAGCCTACCTGGTTAATTTCCAGTTATTGAATCTGGCCGGCAAAGGAGGTTGGGAGAATCCTGTTCTCGACAAAATATTTGTAAGTGAGGTCTGGAGAGCCATGCTGGGTATGGAAACCGTACCGGCTGTCTTGTTTTTTCTGATGATCTTTTTTATACCCGAAAGTCCCCGATGGCTCATCCTGAAGCAATCCCCCGACAAAGCCTCAAAAATCCTGAAGCGGATTTACACAACTGACGATGAGGTTAATAAACAGATTGCACAAACACAGCAGGTATTACAGACAGGGAAAAAGTCGGAATGGAAATTCCTTGCTGAACCCGGAATTCTGAAGGCAGTATTGATAGGGGTTGCCATAGCCATGCTGGGACAGTTCATGGGAGTCAATGCCGTTCTCTATTATGGCCCTTCCATTTTTACCGAAAGCGGGCTTTCAAGCGGAGATTCGCTATTCTACCAGGTACTTGTCGGACTTGTCAACATGCTGACCACTGTCCTGGCCCTTCTGATCATCGACAAAGTCGGAAGGAAACAGCTGGTTTACTGGGGCGTTTCAGGAATGATAGTTTCCCTGATCTGCATTGCGCTTTATTTTGTCTTTGGAAAGGAATGGGGACTGACCCCGGTCATCCTTCTGATCTTTTTCCTGTTTTACATCTTCTCATGCGCAATTTCGATCTGTGCAGTGATTTTCGTGCTTTTATCTGAAATGTATCCGATGAGAGTCAGGGGGCTGGCCATGTCAATTGCAGGTTTTTCGCTATGGATCGGGACTTACCTTATCGGGCAGCTCACACCATGGCTGCTCGAGAACCTGAAGCCGGCGGGAACTTTCCTGCTCTTTGCCCTTATGTGCTTCCCGTATATCTGGATCATATGGAAAAAGGTACCCGAAACAACCGGCAAATCCCTCGAGGAAATTGAAAAAATGTGGACATAAACACGAAAAACAATAATCATGAATTTCAAATCACTGGCATCCCTGTACAGGGAAGAGCTGCTTGAGAATGTGCTCCCTTTCTGGCTGAACAATTCTGTCGACAGGGAGATGGGAGGTTATTTCACCTGTCTCCTCCGTGACGGCAAAGTATTTGACACCGATAAGTTTATCTGGCTTCAGGGAAGGCAGGTCTGGATGTTCTCAATGCTCTTCAACAAACTTGAAAGAAGACAGGAATGGCTTGACTGCGCCATTCACGGAGGTGAATTCCTGAAGAAACATGGCCACGACGGCAACTTCAACTGGTATTTCTCCCTTGCAAGAGACGGCAGGCCCCTCGTTGAACCCTACAATATTTTTTCATATACTTTCGCCACCATGGCGTTCGGGCAGCTAAGCCTCGCCACCGGAAAGCAGGAGTATGCCGACATTGCCAGGAAAACCTTTGAAATAATACTGTCGAGGGCCGACAATCCAAAGAGCCGGTGGAACAAAGCACATCCCGGAACACGCAGCCTCAAGAATTTTGCGCTGCCGATGATCCTTTGCAACCTTTCCCTGGAAATTGAACAACTGATTGACAGGGAATTCCTTGAGAAAACAATTGAGACCTGCATACATGAGGTTATGGAAGTTTTTTACCAGCCCGGCCTGGGGCTGATTGTCGAAAATGTAACAGCGGATGGAAAGCTGTCCGACACCTTCGACGGAAGACTCCTCAATCCGGGGCATGCACTGGAGGCAATGTGGTTTATCATGGACCTCGGAACACGGATGAACAGGCCGGAGCTTATTGCAAAGGCAAACGATATCGCCCTCCGAACCATTGAATACGGATGGGACAGGGAGTTTGGCGGAATACTCTATTTCATGGACAGGCTCGGCCATCCCCCGCAGCAGCTTGAATGGGATCAGAAACTATGGTGGGTCCATATTGAAACACTGATCACCCTGCTGAAGGGATACTTACTCACCGGTACCCCTAAAAACCTGGAATGGTTTGAAAAACTTCATCACTACACCTGGGATCACTTTAAGGACAAGGAGTATGGAGAATGGTTCGGCTACCTTAACCGCAGGGGAGAACTGCTGCTTCCGCTGAAAGGCGGAAAATGGAAAGGATGCTTCCATGTACCCAGAGGATTGTATCAGTGCTGGCAGTTACTTGAGAAATTATCCTGAATCAGGTAAGAAGATCTTCATATAACGGGATAACCATCATGAAATCATAAAGGTTGCTTTCCTGGTCATACCTGAATGCATAATGATCGAGGCCATTGGTGATCACCACATAAGGCACCCTGAAATGCATGTTGTACTCCCCGATCTGATCCCTGACCCTGGCATCATTTATCTCAACCTTATGCGATTTGCATTCGACAAGAAGCACCGGATTGCCCTTGCGGTCACGCACCCTGATATCTATCCTTTTCACAATCTTGTTGTGCAGCCTGAACATTACTTCCGTTTCAATCAACCCCGGCGGATATTTTCCCTCGTGAATAAGATACTGGACAAAATTCTGCCTGACCCATTCCTCGGGTGTGAGCCTGACATATTTCTTCCGGATCGGATCAAAGATCATCTCAGAACCCTCATTGCCCGTAATCCTGAATGAATATGACGGAAGATTCAACTGTTTCAACTTACTTTTAGTATTTTTAGGCATCCAAATATATTCAGATAAACTTCATAATTTGAAAAAAATGAAGACCAAAGTGGATATTGTTAATAACTGGCTGCCAAGATATACAGGTAAAACCCTGGATTCCTTCGGCAAATATTTCCTTCTTACTAATTTCGTGTATTATGTTGAACTGTTTGCCCAGATCAACAATTCGGAAGTGGAAGGCAGAGACAAGAACTGGCCAAGTTCAACTGCAGATGGAATTACAATTATCTGCTTCGGCATGGGAAGTCCAAACGCGGCTACCGTCATGGATCTTGTAAGCGCAGTGCAGCCGGAGGCGGTACTGTTCCTTGGAAAATGCGGGGGGCTTAAAAAGAAAAATACCCTTGGCGATCTCATTCTTCCGATTGCTGCAATCAGAAGCGACGGTACCTCAAACGACTACCTGCCCCTGGAAGTTCCTGCACTGCCCGCATTCCAGCTGCAGAGCGCAATATCAGCATCAATTACCAGACACAATATGGAATACTGGACAGGTACCGTTTATACAACCAACCGAAGGGTATGGGAATATGACGACCGGTTTAAGAAATACCTTGTTAAAACCCGTGCAATGGCAATCGATATGGAAACCGCCACAATATTCACTGTCGGATTTGCAAATGAAATCCCGACAGGCGCATTATTGCTCGTTTCTGACCAGCCAATGATCTCCACAGGAATTAAAACCACAGCTATCGACAAGAATGTAACGGACAAATTTGTTGAAATGCACCTTAAGATCGGAATTGACGCCTTAAGGGAAATCAAGAATAACGGCGTCTCGGTTAAACATCTCAGATTCTGACCATGCCGATGACATACGAAGATATAATCTCCGATCTGAAGAAAAGGATCTTCAAGCCTGTCTATTTTCTGGCCGGCGATGAACCGTACTTTATCGACCTTATTACCGGTTTCATCGGAGAGAAGGTCCTGCCGGAACAGGAAAAAGCTTTCAACCAGCTGGTACTTTACGGGGAAGATACAACCATTCAGTCAATAATTGATACGGCAAGACGGTTTCCAATGATGGCAAGTCACCAGGTTGTGATAGTTAAGGAGGCCCAGTCGCTCAAAAAGATTGAAGATCTTGCCTTTTACCTTGAAAAACCTCTCCTTTCCACCATTCTTGTACTGAATTACAAATACAAGGCAATCGATAAAAGGACCAAATTATTCAAGGCACTGGAGACCAATGGGGTTTATTTTGAATCGAAGCGCCTGCGTGATAACCAGATCCCGCCGTGGATTGAAAGATATCTTATGGCCGGGGGAATAAAAATCGATCCATTTGCTTCCGCAATGCTTACTGAGTTCCTTGGAACCGACCTGCATAAAATTGTCAACGAACTCGATAAGCTTCTCATCACTCTCCCTGCCGGTAAAAAGGTTATAACAACTGAACTGATTGAAAAGAATATTGGAATCAGCAGGGAGTACAACAATTTTGAACTGCAAAAGGCTATAGGTGAAAAAAACATCCTCAGGGCCAACAGGATAATCAATTATTTTTCAGAAAACCAGAAAGACAATCCGATAACACTTACCATAGCATCTCTGTTCAGCCTGTTTGTTAGGATACTTGCCTATCATTACATTACCGACAAATCGAAAAACAATGTTGCTGCCATACTTAAGGTCAATCCTTTCTTCGTAAGGGATTACGAAACAGCTGCAGCCAGGTACAACATACCGAAAACAGTGCGGGTGATTGAGCTGCTCCGCATCTTCGACCTGAAGTCGAAAGGCTGCGGTGATACCGGAACCGAATCGGGAGATCTTCTTAAAGAATTGATCTATAAAATACTACACATTTAGTTCATTTCTGGTGACTCCGGAAAATCAGCCCACATCCTGTACTTGTTCTTAAATGATCTGAGCAGCTTCTTCCAGCTGTCACTACCCCAGGCAGACATAACAATCTCTGATTTCACCCTGGCAATCACCCACGAATTTTCTTTCAGCTCCCTGTCGAGCTGCCCTGCCGACCATCCGGAATAACCAAGGAAAAACCTGATCTGGTAAGGCTTAATAGTATTTGTACTGATCAATCCCTTTATGGTTTCTATATCTCCCCCCCAGTAAATACTGCCATCAACAGGCACGCTTTGGGGAATGATATTGCCAAGCACATGAAGGTAATGCAGTGTGTCGGGAGCAACCGGGCCGCCCATATTGAGGTTTTCATCCCAGCCTTCAAAACCACTGACTGCGTCACTTATCTTAATGTCAAGTTTCTTGTTGAGAATAAAACCCACTGATCCCTTTGGATTGTGATCGGTAAGGTATACAATGCTGCGGTTAAAAAAAGTATCAGCAAGAAAAGGTTCAGAAATCAGCACTTTTCCTTTTTCCGGTATCTTATCTTCCGGGTGAATCGCAAAAAGATCGAGTTCCGGTTTCATATATCTCACTTTAGCGCTACAATTTACGAATTTTATTGATCAGAATTATAAAAGCCGCATGAAATACAAAAAATTTACTGACATCAATGATATCAATGAAATAATGTAATACTTTTGAAGGTTTTGTTTTAAACCATTATGCAAAAAAGTACATTAAGGATTGTAGGAAACAAAGTTGTCCTGAATATTCGCGAAAGGATGTGTGAGACTGCGGATGAACTCCTGGCAAGCGAAAAATTCAGAAAGATACTGGATCATTCCGTAAAGCATCTGGAAGATATAGGATCTCCCCTGCTCGATATTTTTGAAAACGGGAAGGCTGATGAGGAATCAGTCGGTTCACTTGTAAAAACCCTTACCCTGCTGTTCAAGTATGAGGGGAGCGTGGTGCCGCATATTTTTGACAAATCGTCTGTGTTCCTGAGGGACACCCATCTGCTGAACGGTTTTGTTGAATATCTGTACGATTACTGGCGCCATTTCGACAGATTCATAATAAATGATTCGGAAGGAGACAGGCTTGATAAAAGACCATACCGTACATTCAATGAAACCATTGAACACCTGACCCACCTGATACGCACGGTTTACCGTCATGTACAGGAAAACATCACCGGGAACCATCCGACCGTTTACAGGCAGGTGCCGGCAGGAGCTGAAATGGCGGTAATTTCACTTCCCTTTGATATAACATGGCCGGACCGGAAATACCAGTTTCTTAACAGTATTCCCGTTACAAGGCAGATACTGATCTATCCGCCACTTGTAATCCAGCAGCCAATGAACAAACGCACCGGTGATTTCAAGCTGATCCAGCAGAACCCCATTGATCAGATTAATCTCGATCCGGAAGACTGGCTGTGTTATCCGGCAAAGGTCGGCAAGCTTGTAATAATGGTCTATTTTCATATAACCTTTTATGATCTTGGACTTTCAATGTGCAATCTTTTTCAGGTTGCAGAAGATGAAGATCTCGAAAGGAAACCCGATGCAGTGTTTATTTACGGTGCTCCTCCCGAATCATTCGAGAGGATCTCAAAATATTCAACGGTATTTCATCACGACAAGGCAAACAACATTTTCGTTGGGGCAATTCCATGCCGTCTGGAATTCGGATATTTCGGCTATCTGAAAAAAATGGTCCTTACGCTTCATAATTCGATAATAATGCAGTCGGAAAATCTTCCTTTTCACGGGGCCATGGTAAAAATTCTGCTCAAAGGCAGGAAGGAGGCCACAGTGCTGATGATCGGAGATACCGGTGCCGGAAAATCAGAAACACTCGAAGCCTTCAGGGTCCTCGGTGAAAAGGAGATAAGGGAACTTAAGATTATCGCTGACGATATGGGTTCAATCGAACTCGACAACGACGGAAACCCTGTAGGATTCGGAACGGAAATCGGTGCCTTTCTAAGGCTCGACGACCTCCAACCCGGTTATGCCTACGGCCATCTCGACAGATCAATCATAATGAATCCCAGCCAGGTCAATGCAAGAATCGTCATTCCTGCCACGAATTTTGAAACCATTATCAGGGGACACAGGATTGATTATATCCTTTACGCCAACAACTATGAGGAGATCGATGCAGATCATCCTGTGATAGAGAAGTTTGACACCATTGAATGGGCACTCGACGTTTTCCGTGAAGGTGCCGTGATGAGCAAGGGCACTACCACTTCAACAGGGCTGGTACATTCCTATTTTGCGAATATTTTCGGTCCCCCGGAATACAGGGAACTGCATGAAAAAATTGCATCGCGGTTTTTCCAATCCTTCTTCGGAAAAAATATCTTCGTTGGCCAGATGAGAACAAGGCTCGGAATCCAGGGCTATGAAACATCGGGGCCGCTGGAGGCTGCAAAAGAATTACTCAGGATCATAGGGTCAGGAGCGGATCAGTGAGCCCGGCCGGATCAGTCACATACACTGATTCCTTCCGGCGGGATGAATGACTTTCTGCTGTCAGTACCTTGCCGGCACTGTTTCCTTCATCATTGCATAAACCGCATCAAAAATATCCTCTGCGCTTGGCTTTGAGAAATAATCTCCATCAGTTGTATAGGCAGGCCGGTGTTCTTTACCGGTAAGGGTTTTGGGCGGACTGTCAAGGTAATTCCAGCCTCCCTGTTTTTCAAGAACTTCCTGCAGCATATAGGCTGTCGTCCCGCCGGGAACATCTTCATCAAGAAAAAGAATACGGTTGGTTTTCCTGATGGATTCAATTATCCGCTTTTCAGTGTCAAAAGGCACGAGAGTCTGAACATCAATAAGTTCTGCACTGATTCCATGTTTTATAAGCTGTTCTGCGGCCTCGGCGGCGATCCTCACTGTGGAACCATAGGTTACAATGGTAATGTCATCGCCCTCAGTAATAACTTCAGGAATTCCCAGCGGAAGTTTCAGCTCCCCTATGTTGTCAGGCATCTTTTCCTTGATCCTGTACCCGTTAAGTGGTTCTATGACGATCGCAGGATCATCGCCTTCGAGCAGGGTATTATAGAAACCTGCCGCCCTGGTCATATCCCGGGGAGAACAAACATATACACCCCTTACCGAATTAATAAGCATACTCATCGGCGATCCGGAATGCCACATCCCTTCGAGCCGGTGACCCCTGGTGCTGATAATCAGCGGTGCAACCATCTTTCCCACTGTTCTGTAATGCGTGGTCGCAAGGTCATCGCTCAGAAGCTGGAGGGCATACATAAGGTAATCGAGATACTGAATCTCCGCAATCGGACGCATACCCCTCAGGGCAAGGCCTATGCCCTGACCGAGAATCGTGGCTTCCCTTATCCCGGTATCTGTTATTCTCAGATCTCCGTATTTCTTCTGAAGACCTTCAAGTGACTGGTTCACCCCCCCGATATTTCCCGTATCCTCGCCAAAGGTGACAAGCAGCGGGTATTTGCTGAAAAGCCTGTCATAATTTTCCCTTAATATGATCCGCCCGGGAACCTCCGGAGAATTCTCCGAATAAACGGGTGGAACAGGCTTTACTTTAAGGACGGATCTCGAGGTCTGGTTATACAGAAAAGAATTGTAGCTGTCAGAGGCATCCTGGTAATTGCGCCTGAGCCAGCCGTTAAGCTCTTCCTGCAGATTTTCTGACTTCAGGCATGTGCCGCAAACATTCCGGAGTATCTTCCGGGCTGCAACAAAATTGTCTTTCCTGATGGGGGTTATGATCTGCGTAAGTTCTTCCTTAATTTCGTCGACGGAAGCCTCCCTGATTTGATCATTGCATCTGCAGGTGCGGTCCTCAATGATTTTCACCAGTGCATCCCTCTCGATCCTGATTGGCTGCTGGAACATATTCCATGCTTTCTTCCTTGCCTCCCTGGTTTCTTCTTCTGCATCAGCAGCAAGGGCATCCAGCTCTTTTTCGGTAGCTATGCCTTCACTGACAATCCATTCGCGCATTTTTCCGATGGGATCAAAATCCACTTCCCACTTTAACCTTTCCTCACTCTTATACCGTTCGTGGGATCCTGATGTTGAATGACCAAGAGGCTGGTTCACCTCCTCAATATGAAACACCACCGGCTTATGATCGCGCCGGCAAATTGCAATTCCCTTCTCGTAGAGCTCAATCAGTCCACGGTAATCCCATCCCTTGCCTTTAAAAATGAGTATCCCGGGTTTTCCCGGCTCATCCTCGAAACCCCTTAGAATGTCTGAAATACTTCCCTTTGCTGTCTGGTACTTTTTGGGAACCGATATTCCATATCCGTCGTCGTACACTGAAAGCGCCATTGGCACCTGCAGCACCGCGGCCGCATTGATTGTTTCCCAGAAATGCCCTTCAGAAGTGCTTGCATCGCCTATTGACCCGAATGCAACCTCGTTTCCCTGCATTGAAAGTGTTGTGTAACCATGAATCTCACTGTTCTGCCTGAAAAGCTTCGAAGCATAGGCCAGCCCCAGTAACCGGGGCATCTGACCCGCGGTAGGCGAAATATCAGATGACGAGTTTTTCTGCTGCATCAGATCCTTCCATGAGCCATCGGGATTAATATTCGGAACGGAAAAATGATTGTTGAAAACCCTTCCGCCGCTCCCATGAATAATTTTCCTGTCTGTATTTCCATAAAGCTGATGAAAAAAATCGACGGCATTGTACAGCCCCATGGCCATCATCCAGGTTTGATCCCTGTAGTAACCTGAACGCCAGTCTCCATCCCTGAACTGCTTTGCCATGGCGATCTGGACTATCTCCTTGCCATCGCCAAAAATCCCGAATTTTGCCTTACCCGACAACACCTCCCGCCTCCCTGTGATACTTAGTGTTCTGCTCAGGGCGGCAAGCCTGAAATCAGCCAAAATCGTTTCTTTTCCGGGTAACTGCCCGGTTCTGTTATTGCTTTGATCCATATCTTAAGCTGTTACATTTATTCCTGTCAGTGATAAAACAAACTAAAACCGAGGTTGTTTAATACGTATCGGGAAAAGATAAATACCTTTGCTGAACGCGGTCAGACATAGTGTTTTTGTTACAACATAAAATTACGAAAGAAAAGACAAGTTAAGAAATGTTTATAAAACTGCTCATAATTAGTGCTGTGTTGCTATCGGTGGCAGCACTTTTCCTCGGTATCAGGATACTGCTTAAAAACAACGGGGTCTTCCCTGAAATACATATCAGTCAGAACAGGGAAATGCACAGAAGAGGCATAAGCTGCGGAGGTGATCCTGATATAGGTTGTTCATACCAGGATGGTTTCAGGGAATGTCCGGCTTGCGGCAATACACTGCCGCGGATGGAACCCGGGCCGGAAAAAGCATAACAGCCCGGCCGGAGTTCATTTATTTTCAGATTCCGAAATATAATCCCTGAGGCCCTTGGTCATCCAGGTCCTGAAATTTCCGCTGTCGTCAGAAAAAACCAGGAATGCATCCAACTCAGGATGCTTCCCCAGGAATTCAATTGTTTTATCTTTCCCCTTCACCATGCATGCTGTTGCAATCCCGTCGGCAGTGATGCAGTCAGATGCCAGAATTGTCGCGCTGAGCAGCTGGTTCCTTGCAGGCAGGCCCGTTTTGGGATCGATGGTATGTGAGTATTTTATTCCGTTCTCCACGTAGAACTTCCGGTAATTGCCGGAGGTTGCAAGTGAACGGTCCTTCAGGCTGAGAACTGCCTGAAGATGGTTCCCGGGAATAAAATTGCTGTCCTCCGGCCTGTCTATTCCAATCTTCCACATCTTGCCGTTCTTGCTTCCTTTTACCCTTATCTCCCCCCCTATTTCGACAAGATAGCTTTTAATACCCTTGCCGTCGAAAAATCCGGAAACAACATCCACTGAATAACCCTTGGCTATTGCATTGAAATCGAGGCTTATGCGAGGATCACTCTTCTTAACCTTCCCGTTTACCATCTTTACTTTCTCCATTCCCACCAGTTCAATCAGGCTGTCGCGCGTTTGTTCATTGAAATGCTTATGGGAATCCGGTCCAAAGCCCATTGCATTAACAAGCGGGCCGACGGTTACATCAAAATCACCCCCGGTAAGTCTGTTTATCTCTTCCGACCTGGCAAAAACCCTGGTGAACCAGGCATCGGGAACAACATCCTCGTTCCTGTTAATTTTTGAAACTATCGATGAATCGCGGTAAATCGACAGTGACATATCATAATCATACAGGAGTTTCTCAATTTCCGATTTAAGCTCCAAGGGACTTATTTTACCGTTGTTTTCAAAAATCATGCGGTAGGTTGTGCCCTGAACAAAACCGGTAATATTATCATATACCCTGGTATTGGTGCACGAATGAAGCAGAATGACAATGCCCAGGAAAAAAACGGTTTTTCTTAATATCATTTTCACAAAGTATAAAGCAGGTGTTTTTTATTCATTTCAATTCAATTCTTCCCAGCAGGTGCCGGGCTGATTTTTTCTTCTGAAAAGTTCCGGCACGGTGTTGATGCCTGAACCGGAAATCTATATTCCAAAATCATCAAATGATATGTTTTCCTGCGGAACGCCCAGCGAGTCGAGCATTTTTACGACAGCGTCGTTCATTACCGGAGGTCCGCAGAAATAATATTCAATATCCTCAGGTTCCTCATGCCTGCTAAGGTAATTGTCCAGAAGAACCTGGTGAATGAATCCTGTTGGACCCTTCCAGTTGTCTTCCGGAAGAGGCTCTGAAAGAGCAAGATGGAATCTGAAATTGTTAAAATTCTTCTCAATTGCGTTGAACTCATCTTCATAGAAGACTTCCCTGAGCGATCGTGCACCGTACCAGTACGATACTTTTCTACCCGTTTTGAGTGTTTGAAAAAGATGAAAAATGTGTGATCTGAGAGGCGCCATTCCTGCTCCGCCCCCTATATAAACCATTTCATTGGGGGTATCCCTGATATGGAACTCGCCATAGGGGCCGGATATAACGATCTTGTCGCCCTGTTTCAGCGAGAATATATATGATGAGCAGATTCCCGGGGGGACATTCATGAATCCTTTTGCCGAATTGTCCCAGGGCGGAGTTGCTATCCTGATATTGAGCTTTATCAGATTCTTTTCCGCCGGATAGTTTGCCATCGAATAAGCCCTGTAGGTCTCACTTGTATTTTTCACACGGAGGTCCCACATATTGTATTTGTCCCAGTCGCTTCTGAATATCTCATCAATGTTGAAATCCCTGAAACTGGTTTCATATCTGGGAACATCAATCTGTATGTAACCGCCCGGTTCAAAATCAAGATCTTCACCATCAGGCAGTTTTACAACCAGCTCCTTGATAAAGGTTGCCACATTCTTATTTGAAACAACTTCACATTCCCACTTCTTAATTCCAAAAACTGATTCGGGGAGCCTGATGGTCATATTATCCCTTATCTTCACCTGGCAGCCGAGGCGCCAGCTGTTCTGCTGCTCCTTTCTCGTAAAAAAAACAACCTCAGTCGGCAGTATTGATCCTCCTCCTTCAACAACCTGGCACCGGCACATTCCACATGTTCCGGCGCCGCCGCATGCTGACGGCAGATAAATCCCGCTTCCTGATAGTGTCGACAGAAGGTTCCCTCCCTGAGAAACATCCAGCTCCCGGTCATTAACCTGTAATTTTACATTACCCTTCGGAACCAGCTTGTCCCTGGCAAACAGAAGCATAAGAACAAGAAGCAATATAATGACAAGAAAAACAACAACAGAAAACAGCAGAGTAGTTAATGTGGTAACTGCAAGAACCATAATAAAATAATTACTTAGAGTTTAATACCCATAAATCCCATGAATGCTATTGCCATAAGCCCGGTGAGAATAAATGCGATACCAAGCCCCTTAAGGGGATCAGGTACATTGCTGTACTTCATCTTCTCCCTTATGGCAGCAATGCCAACTATTGCAAGCAGCCATCCTATCCCTGATCCCAGGCCAAAAGCCGTAGCTTCGGCAACGTTGGCATACTCTCTCTCCTGCATGAACAACGACCCGCCCAGGATTGCACAGTTCACTGCAATCAGGGGAAGGAAAATACCGAGTGAATTATACAGGGCAGGGCTGAATTTCTCAACTACCATTTCCACCAGCTGAACTATGGCGGCAATGACTGCAATGAAAACCATGAATGTCAGGAAGCTGAGATCCACATCCGCAAATCCTTCCCCTAGCCAGGAAAGAGCTCCTTTTTTAAGAACATATTTTTCAATGAGATAATCAACGGGGACAGTGATAAACATGACAAAAACCACGGCTATGCCCAGCCCCATCGCGGTTTTTACATTTTTTGAAACAGCCAGGTAGGAGCACATTCCAAGGAAAAAGGCAAAGATCATATTGTCGACAAAAATCGACTTTATAAATATATTCAGCAGGTTTTCCATAGCTCAGCAATTAGTTCTTTTCAACCAGGCTTTTGTCCCTGCTCCGCTGGAACCATATGATCAGGCCTACAAAAATCAAAGCCATCGGCGGCAGAATGACCATGCCGTTGTTTTCGTATCCTGTTTTGAACAAACCAAGCTTTTCCAGTACCGGATAGCCATAAATTGTACCCGATCC
This sequence comes from uncultured Rikenellaceae bacterium, assembly GCA_964435015.1. Lineage (GTDB taxonomy): Bacteria > Bacteroidota > Bacteroidia > Bacteroidales > VadinHA17 > LD21. The sequence goes on along the minus strand of CAYSXP010000002.1, from coordinate 55,892 downwards.
GAGGAACTCCCGGAAAAAAGCCACTACCACCAGTATCAAACCATAACCGGCGCCATTCCCTATGCCGTCGATGAGCGCTGGCCATGGCCTGTTCGCCATCGCAAAGGCCTCGAGCCTGCCCATTATTATACAGTTGGTTATGATCAGCCCGACAAAAACCGAAAGCTGCTTGCTCACATCAAAGACAAATGCCTTTAAAAACTGGTCGACCAGAATGACCAGGGTTGCAATAACCACAAGCTGTACAATGATCCTGATGGTTTCAGGTATGTACTTCCGGAAAGCAGCTATCACAAGATTTGACATACCGGTTACTATGATGACCGATAATGACATCACAATAGCAGGCTTAAGCTTTACGGTTACAGCCAGTGCTGAGCAGATTCCAAGAACCTGTACCGTTATCGGATTGTTCTTCCCAAGAGGTTCGGTAAGAAGCTTGAGATTCCGTGCCGAAAAGATCGGCTCCTTTTCCTTTATGTCCATATATCAGTTCCTGTTTTTCAGAAGATAATCATTGTATTTCAACATACAGTCATGAATCATCATTTCGAGGCCCTTGCTTGTAATTGTGCCTCCCGATATCGCATCCACGCCATGGACGTCACCTTCCCTGGCGCCTCCCTTTATGACACGGACTGAAATAAAATCCATGTTGTCAAACAGTTTTTTGCCGCGAAACTGGCTTTCAAAGGCAGTGGTGTTTATTTCTGCACCAAGGCCCGGAGTCTCTCCCTTATGATCGAAATTAACCCCATAAATGGTATTCATGTCCGATCGAAGGGAGATATATCCGAAAAGGGGCCCCCAAAGGCCTTTCCCTTCAACGGGAAGTATTATAACCTGTTCACCGTCATCGGGTACAGCCCTGAAAACCGGCAGATACTGCTCCGCCGGCGGCTTCTTCTGCTCATTCCTAAGTATCACGGTGAATGCATCCACGCCTTCAACAGTCTCTCCCGCGGAATTAATGACAAAACCCTCCTTTATGTATTTCCCGTAAAGATCCGTTGTGTTTTCACGGGTAGAAGCAACATTTATCGATTCGAGCATATTGCGTTTCTTTTCTATCTCGAGATTCCTTTCCTGGGCCGGCTGAAGCAGGGTTGCAGCCAGCGACAGGAGAGTTGCCACCGCAATAACCATCACCGATGAAAAAATAAAAATATACCTGTTACTGAAATGCTTCATTTTACAGTGGTTTTAATTTCAACTTTGACCCTTTTAAGTCTTCTTTTAATACTCGACTGAATAACATAATAGTCAATCAGGGGAGCAAAAACGTTCATTAAAAGAATGGCCAGCATCACTCCTTCAGGATAAGCCGGATTAAGCACCCTGATAAGGATGGAAAGCACCCCTATAAGAATACCATATACCCACTTGCCCTTTTCGGTTTGCGCCGCTGTTACCGGATCAGTGGCCATGAACACCGCCCCGAAGGCAAATCCGCCCATGACAAAGTGATAATAGAACGGCAGCTGCATATAATCATTTGCTGCAACAGCGTTGAGCAGAAGTCCCATGGCCAGGCCTCCGCCGAAAACGCCTGCCATAATCTTCCAGCTTCCCACACCTGTTGCAATCAGTACCGCAGCTCCAAGAAGAATGGCTATGGCGGAGGTCTCCCCGACCGAACCCGGAATCGTTCCGATAAACATTTCCATGAATGAGGGTAAGCGGGATATTTCGCCAGTGGCGCAAAGTGCCATTGGTGTGGCACCGGAAAATCCGTCAGCAATGTTTTTCGCGGCTGTGAGCCCTTCGGTCCATACCGTGTCTCCGGTCATCCACCCAGGATAACTGAAAAACACAAATGCCCTGGCAAGCAGAGCAGGATTGAAAGTATTCATTCCCGTACCTCCAAAAACCTCCTTGCCAAGAATAACCGCAAATGCAACCGCCAGCGCAAGCATCCATAACGGTACATCTATTGGCATGATGAGAGGAATAAGAAGACCAGTAACAAGATAACCCTCGTTTATCTCATGGCCCCTGATCTGTGCGGCAATGAATTCAATGCCCAGACCAACCAGGTAGCTTACAATTATAAGCGGCAGGATCCTGAGAAAGCCATATCCGAAACACTGAAGTATACCGGGCTCAAACCCTGCCGACCTGAAATGCTGCAGCCCGGTATTGTATGAACCAAACAGCAATGCAGGCATAAGGGCTATTATTACAACGGTCATCGTCCGCTTCATGTCGGAATAATCACGTATGTGTGATCCGCTGAACGTTACCTTGTCGGATACGAACATAAAACTCTCCATCCCCTCAAATACCGACTGAAGTTTTGAAAATCTGCCCCCTTTTGAAAAATGAGGCTTAAGCTTATCTAGTGTCTTTCTCAATGAATTCATGTCTGTCGCGGTGGCTGGTTATTAGCTCATTTCCTTGATCATAAGATCAATACCTCTTCTTACTATCGATTGTATCTCAATTTTTGACGGGCATAAATACTCGCACAGGGCAAGGTCCTCTTCCGCTACCTCGTAAATTCCAAGATTCTCCATCATCTCAATATCCCCGGCAATTACAGCCTTGAGCAGCTGCATGGGGTAAATATCCATAGGAAGAACCTTTTCGTACTGCCCGGTTACGACAAAAGCCCTTTCTCCGCCATGCAGATTGGTATCGAGCCGGTATTCCTCCCTGGGAAAAAGGCTCGACAGAAAGGTCCTGGAAAAGCTGAACTTTTTAATACCGGGAGTTGCCCACCCGAAAAACTCATGATAATTGCCCTCCGGAATCACCGTCACCTGGGAATCATAGTACCCCAGATACCCGCCGGGCCCGATTCTGGTCCCGGTAAGCACATTGCCGCTTATGTAACGATTATTGCCGGGCCTGACATTACCTGCAGCAAATGAAGCCACCGATCCTCCGGAAAGGATCCGGGAGTATTGTGGATCAACAACCTCCGATCCTGTTAAAGCCACTATCTTTTCCGGCCTGTAAACGCCCTCCTCCAGCAGCCTTCCCAGTATCGAAACATCCTGCAGGTTTGCAAACCAAACCACTTCCCCCTTGTTGACAGGATCAATGTGATGGATATGAACGCCAGGATTTCCGGAAGGATGCGGACCTGAAAAATAATATATTTCAACCCCGGGTATATCTGAAAAAAAACTGCCCGCACCCGATTTTTCCTTAAGCACGAGATTGATCCTGCCATTGGCTAGCTTTGAAAGAGCATACAATCCTGTCCTGTAATGGGAGATGTCTGAATTCTCAAGAATAAAGTCGTAATCAGGGCTCAGCGGCGATGAATCAAATCCGGTTACAAAAACCGATTTGGGAATGTCATGCGGATTGGCCACTATATGATACGGCCTCTGCCGTATAATGGGCCACAGGCCAGAAGCCAGAAGGGAATCCTTAACCCTTTCATCAGTGATTTCAGAATGACCATGTTTCCCGAAGTCGATCGATTCATTACCCTGTTTTTCTACTACCACCTCCAGTATCTTTCTCCTGTCGCCCCTCTCAATTGCAATCACCCTGCCGCTGACCGGTGAGGTGTAAATGATCTCGGGCCGGTGCTTGTCGTGAAACAGAAGCGAACCGGCCAGTACCTGGCTGCCTTCCTTAACATTCAGTTTAGGAGTAAGCCCCGGAAAATCAATCGGTTTCACACCAAACAGTTCCGGCTCCATTTTACCGGCCATCTTCTTTTCAGCAACTCCCTTTATCCGGATATCAAATCCCTTTTTCAGCTTAATTGTTCGTGGCATATCAGATTCAGATATCTTGAAACAAATGAAAATCTATCTTTTCCTTTTAACAATAAAAAACAAATTATAATAAGACAACCTGCCTGAAAGTCTTCTGTTAATAGAATAACAGAAGGCAAAGTTAACAAACATGAAGGATGGATAAAAGAAAGTGTGAAAAATCATAAAAATTATTGCACTAATTTTGCACAAAACATGCAAAACAGCTATGAGAAAATTCAGACTGTATTTTTTCCTTCTCATCCTGCCAGGTGTTCCCACACTGATTTCGGCCCAGAATGAAGAAAAGATCCTCGCCGGAAGCATCTTCAGCAATTCGGTAAAGACAGTAAGGCTCTACCGGGAAGAATGGAACCTTTCATATCCGGTTATCAGCCTCGGCGGAAACGAAAAGCTGGTGCTTCAGTTTGACCTGCTCGGCGATATACGCGAGACTTTCTACTACACCTTTATCCATTGTGACAAAGACTGGAAAAGATCTGATATTTTCCCTTCCGATTTTATCGACGGCTTTCCTGAAAATCCTGTTGAAGATTACCATTCATCGTTCAACACAACAGTACATTACACACATTACAAACTCAGCTTCCCAAACGAACGGGTAAAACTCAATCTGTCAGGAAACTACATAATAATGGTATTCCCTCATGGTGAACCCGGGAACCCGGTACTTACACAGCGTTTCATCGTATCGGAAAATATTGCCGGAATAACTGTTGAAGCCCACAGACCGGGAATGACGGCATTTTATGACGAAAAGCAGCAAATTGATTTTACGGTGGATTATTCAGGAATAAAAATAAATGACCCGTACCAGGACGTTTTTGCCTTTATTCTTCAGAACGGAAGATGGAACAATGCAAAAAGAAACATCAAGCCCGAATTCTACGGAAATAACAAGCTGAAATACAGTGCGCTATCGGATAAGAATATTTTTTCAGGAGGAAACGAATTCAGATACTTCGATATCAGGAGTATGAGATACCAGTCGGAGTATGTAAAAAAAATCGACTTCCTGGTATCAAACTACCATGTTTTACTTATTCCCTCAGAGAACAGGGAATTCAAACCATATTTCTACCGTCAGGATTTCAACGGTAAGTACTATATAGCCATACAGGAGGAGAAAAATCCTGACACTGATGCAGATTATGTGTATGTTTATTTTACCCTTCCGTCAGGTTCAAAGGTTGAAGGCGGGAAAATGTATGTTTCGGGCGCCCTGGCAAACTGGTCGTACGGGGCCGATAACCTGATGAGCTATAATATTGAAACCAGGGCCTATGAGTGCATAATGCTCCTGAAACAGGGCTGGTATAACTATGAATATTTTTTCCAGAAGGACGGAGATGAGAGCGGCGTGGCTACAAAATTCGAGGGGAGCCATTACGAGACAGAAAACGATTACACTGTTGTAATTTATTACCGGAACCCCCGTGAAAGGTTTGACAGGGTAATTGGAACCCAAACAGTCAACACTCTTAACCGTATCGCCTATTGATGCCTGTGATGCGTATCAATACCATGCTGCATCAATATGGCATGTTTCAGCACTTTCAGGATTTCCGTCATATATTCATCAACCGCTTTCAGTGACCCGGGGAGAGTAAATATCAGCGCTATTCCTTTTATACCTGCAATACCCCTGCTTAACAGTGCATTGGAATTTTCCATCCCGTACCTGATCCTTATAAACTCCATTATGCCAGGTATTTCCCGGTCAAGCAGGGGAGCTATGGCATCAACAGTCACATCCCTCGGGCCGATCCCCGTGCCGCCTGTGGTAAAAATAAGATTACAGGCCTCAGAGTATTCTTCCACAATCTGCGACAGCTTTTCTGCATCATCCGCGATAAGAATATTGCTGATATTTACCTGCCAGCCTGCGGCTTCGAAAAATCCTGCCAGCCGCTCTTTCAGCCTTGGTCCGGCCATGTCGGCGTATTCGCCCGAGTAAGCCCTGTCGCTCAGGGTAATGATCATTGCTTCAAATACTTCAGGTAGCTTCATTTATTTGCTGTTTCAATCGGTTCTGTCATGTCAGTCATCAGAGGTTATTGCAAAGTCAGGCACTCGTCAGTTAATTAAATCATCAGTCAGCTGGCATGTCAAATCAGCCGTACAGCGGTAATTTCTCCTTTAGTCAGCCTGGTCTTTCCGGCCGGGATGCTGATTATGCCGTCAGAATAAGGCAGTGAGGTAATATGCCCTGAACCGTGATATTCAACAATTGATGCATAACCGTCATCGGTGATAATTACCGGGATAAGCGCCATCCTGCCGGCGGATTTTCTTGAAAAATCCTCTTTCAATGGCATCCTTACGACAAGTGGTTTCCACTCAAATCCCATCATCTTACAGATCAACGGCCTCACAAGCATCTCAAACTGGACAAATGAAGACACCGGATTTCCGGGTAATCCGAACACAACTTTATCGCCTGCAATCCCAAAGGTAGTTGGCTTCCCCGGCTGCACAGCAACCCTGGAGAAAAGGATCCTGACCCCGGCTTTTTTCATTACCGATGGAACAAAATCAAAATCCCCCATGGAAACCCCGCCTGTAATTATAACCATATCATTCTCCGAAACCGCCTGTTCAACTAAAGAAAAAATTACAGATTCGTCATCCTTTGCAATCCCGTAATATTTTCCTGAAGCACCTGCCCGGTCCAGCTGCGCCATCAACTGATATGAATTGCTGTTTCTGACCTGTGAGAACCGCGGAACCTCACGGGGTTCAACGATTTCATTACCGGTGGATATTACCGCAACCGAAGGCTTCCTCCCCACGGCCACCGAGGTATGTCCCGATGAGGCAAGAACCGCAATATCCTGCGGAGTTATCAGCCTGCCCGCCTTTAACACCATGTCGCCTTTGCGAACATCTTCACCCTTCCTTGCTATGTTATCCTTTGTATAAGCTCCCCTGAACCTCATCTTTCCCGATTCGAGTATTTCAGTTTCCTCAACCATCACAACACAGTCTGAACCCTCCGGAACAGCTGCTCCGGTCATGATCCGCGAACACTGACAGCAACCGGTCCGTTTTTCAGGCCGGCTGCCTGCCTGTATTGTCTCTATTATTTCAAGATCGGATGCAAGATCCGATCTCCTGCATGCAAAACCGTCCATCGATGCCTTGTCGAAAGGAGGCATGTCAATATCGCTCACGACATCCTCAACCAGCACCCGGTTCAATGAGTGAGTGAAATCAATTATCTCAATGCCTGAACTAAAACCGGTCCGCATTACAATTTCATATGCTTCCTCAAATGGTATCATTACACTGTTTCTTTTCATTATTTACATTCAAAATCAAGCCTGGTATTATTGCGTCGGGGGGTTCAATGTACCTGAGATATGCTTAATTTCCACCGGCCTGCAGGTAAACATGTAATTCACCGCATTCGATCCCACAAGTGCAACCAGGCAAACTTCCCCGGGCCTGATGACCTCCCTGTTTTTCGAGATCAGCCTGCCATTCGGGCCGGGCAAGTTGCAATAAGCCGCTGCCAGCCCTGGGATGATCACACTCCTGTACCCGCAGGGGTCCGGCTCAGGATCTGTGAACAGGCAGAATACATTTTTGAAATTTCCTGCTGGTACTCGCTTACCGCCTCGATTAATTCAGGAAGATCCATCCCGATCTTTTTCAGGAATTCAATCCCGGGCACTCCGTTGCTGTTCCACCCGCGCCGTTCATAATCCGCATCAAGAAGTTTTTCGTACTGCTCCTCCCTGTATTTTCTCAATATTGCGATTTTCTCTTCCGTTGATTTTCCCCGGGGATCATAAAATAAGAATCGGTACAGTATGTGTTCCCATCAAAGTTAAACTATTCATACGAGAATAAATACGACAACTGTCAGAATATCAGATTTCCACCGAAGCCCGAATTAAAGTAAACGGCAAAATGCCTGTCTTTGCGTATCATCCGGGACTGAAATTTATGCTGAATGACAGGCAGGAAGAAACTGACCGTGAATTAATATCCGTGAATGAAATGCTCAGCATGAAAAAGTACACCTTCAGGTTGAGGATCGTACAAATCAACGGAGATCTTGTTGCAAGGGATAAATATGATTCAACTTTTATCAAGGACGGAGATAATGTTCAGATGATCTATCTTATGAGCGGCGGATGAAAAAAAAGTTGTAGGTTTGCATTAATAATGATCAGATTCAGGTTCATAGAGAAGATACCTCCCGTTTTAAGGAATAAATATATCCTTACGCTTGTAATCTTTTTCATCTGGCTGCTGCTGCTCGATTCAAACAATCTTATCGCAAGATTCAGGGAATTGAAAAACCTGCGCAAGCTAAAGGCTGACAGGGAATACTATACCAAACGGATTGAAGAGGACAGGAGCAAGCTCCAGGAACTCAGGACCGACAACAGGAACCTTGAAAAGTTTGCCAGGGAACAGTACAAGATGAAAAAACCTGATGAAGATCTCTATATTGTCCTTACACCCCGGGAAGACAGGCGGATAAGAAGGAAAAACAACTAGAAAGATCCCCTTTCAAGCGTTCTGAAATAATTCAGGAGACTTACAGGGTCATCCGGAATAAAATCATGCCCGGCTTCCTGCAAAAGCTCAGAAGCTGATTCGGCAACAGGTTTCTTTTTCATGAAACCCTTGTGGACCAGGTTCATGTACTTTACGATCCTGAACATATTGAACCAGTCATAATATCTCTTTCTGAACGACTTCAGGCTTGAAGTGTTTCCCTTTATCTCACACAATGTTCTGTGCCATTCTTCAATTCCGATAAATAATCTCACACTTTCCGGAAGCTCATTATACCGATGGCCGTTTTCATTGTTGCCGGCATCATAAAATGAGTCGGTCATACTGAATAGCATCCTGAGTTCCCGGAAGGCATCAGGATTATAGGTCAGAAGCTCCCCGTCACCGCTTCCCGCAAGTCTGCAGATCGTTGTTCCGGTACCGAACGGCACTCTTGATGAGGGACGCGGTGACGGATAAACTGTAGTGGAACTCAGGTTGAAATAGCCACCGGCAGACACAAGCTTCTGGATAAAATAAAAATCCTCACCGGCCAGTCTGCGGTTCATTCCTCCGGATCTGACATAGGGCAGTGCCTTGACGGCAATGGCGGAACCGACTGTATGATGCACATTCGGGAACCCGGCAAAACATAAACCCTGGTAATAATATCTGAGATGAAGCTCATACAAGGCAATGGCCCTGTAAACGGTTTGCGCGAACTCCTTTCCCTCAAGCGGATGTTCAAAATATATGGAACAGGCTGACCTCTTTCCGCTGGCGGACATTCCATCATAAACTCCCGTGAAATAGTTCCTCTCAACCGTACAGTCGGCATCAAGGTTAAGTATTATCCCTTCGGGCCTGCCCAGGCTGTCAAAACGTCTGGCTGCTTCATCCATTCCTGTTTTTCGCGCCATTCCCACTCCCCACCCGGCGAATTCTGAAGTGTCGGCATCTATTGCATGCAAGCTGAGAAATGTTCCGGCATTCCTGCTTTTCCATGATTCCGTTTCATTCAGGGTGTTTATGTTAACCTTGCGTACACCGGGGCCGGCATCAGACGGAGAATTTACAACGATTATCACCTCGGCCCTGCATGCAGGTGCAATGCATGAAGCCATTGAATCAAGCAGCCTTGTGATTGAAGGTTCGTTGCAGGATGGAACAACGACAATAATACCCGTATCGCGGTGTGGGGCCTCCCCGATAAGCCCGGGGAAAAGTGTCCTCTCTTTCAGATAGGTAGAGGCAAAGCCCATTTCTGCCTATTTCTTTTCTGCCTTGTATTTTGCATTAAGGGCATCAAGAACCTTCCTGGTTATATCATTGCCGCTGTTGCCGTAAAGGACAACACTTCCGAAACTCTTGCCGAAAATATACTCATAATTGAATTCCGTCTTGTTCTCTTCCAGAAATGTGGTTATATATTCGAGTATCTGCCTGTTCATAACCTGGTCCTCTTCCACCAGGTCGGCCTGGAGCCTGTCGCGAAGACTTACCAGTTCCTGCTGCTGCTGAATGAGTGCCTGTTCCATTTCTGCTGCTGCTGCCCTGGTAATCAGCCCCTTGCTTACCTTATTCTGAAAATCCCTGATCCCCCTTTCATACTGCCCCCCCCTGGTATTAAGCTCTGCTTCAGCCTTTTTTTGCTTCTCAATAAGATCCGATCTCCTGTCTTCAAACATTTTGAAATTGAATACAATGGTATCAATATTCACAAATGCAATTCCTTGAGTGGAAGTTGCAGTCTCGCTTCCGCTCTTATTGTTCCCGGCTTTATGCCCGCCCGTAAATTGCAAAACAAACAATGCCGCGACCGCCAAAAACAGGATACTGAACAGGATAACAGGTAATTTCTTCATCTCAGGTAGGTTGTTAATGATTTAATTCAGGCGCAAATATAAAAAAATTAATCTATCGGCCCACTCAGCCCTGATATTTTTAACGCTCTGCATTTGAATGTTTTCTATCAGCCGGAGAGCAAAAAGGCAACAGGTCCCTGCACTGTTTTTGCCAGGGTTTTTCTAAAATTCGGGGCACGGGATTGCCCTTATCTTTTTTCGCTGACCAAGGGTAAATGAATTGAATTCATATACAAGTGAAACCTCATGCGACCCTGATGTTGAAGTGATCAGGTTGGATATTGTAAAATCATAGCTGTATCCTATATGAAGCTGCTTTGTCTTAAGGCCCACGAGACCAATGATGGCATCGCCGGCCTGAGAGGTGACAAACGGTATTCCCCTGTACCAAAGGCCGAAAATCAGCGGATCCCTGTAGTAATACAACCCCGCGTCGGTCTGGTAGAACTTATCCTGTTTCTGGAAATTCAGGGCAACCGAAAGAACTTCATGAAAAGTCTGCTTCAGTCTTGTTTTCCTCATAATCTGGATCCCTCCGAATACATTCAGCTTGACCGGCAGGAGTGCATCGTCACCGTAGAATGATTGCTTCGGCGTAAGCAGGTGGTCGAGGGTAAAGCCTCCCCAGAATCTGTCATTGTACACCAGGGCTGACGAAGCAAAATCAATGTCTGCAACCTTATCAAACGGAGGCGGATAGACCGACGGAACATTCCCGCTGCCTGTCATCTGGCTCGCAAACACCAGCTTGTAAATGTTCAGGCCAAGGTATCTGAATTTAAAATTTACTCCCGGCCTGATATGCCAGTCTTCATTTATATTGAAATCATACGAATACAGCAGTCCAATATTTGTAGTGCTCAGATCGCCCGATCCTGCTACGTCGTAGGTTGCCTGGATTCCAATACCCGAATTGTAATTTACAAGCGCCTTGTCGAAAGAAATACTGTAGGTATGAAATACCCCTGGTATCGAGGGCCACTGGTTCCTGTAATTCATTGCAATCCTGTACTCCTCAGTGGCTCCTGCAAATGACGGTGCAAGATAAAGAGGATTTGCATAGAATTGAGAAAAGGTTGGATCCTGGCAATTACCATCAGCAAATAAGATCAGCAGCAAAATAAATGTATATTTTAACTTTTTAAGCAAACCCTTGACGTTTGTTTTGTGTAACGTAAACTTGTAACAATATCTGACTCATCAGTTGATAAACGCAATTTTCCTGAAAAAGGTACACCATCAGCCAAGATTTTTCATTCCCTTTCAGTTTCCATTATTTCTTTGCGACTGCTGCCGGTATCATAATCAGGGTAATACCTGAAAAACAAATTACATTCCCCTTTATATTATTCCTGAATAAAATCACCTGTTTCTTGTGACAAACGTCATTAATATCTACATTCCATATTTATTTATTTGCAATTTTGCTTTCAGGAACGCTTCCTCCGGCCATCAGAAGGAAAGAATTCAGAACTTATTAAACAGAATCATAAAAATGCTGAACAAACTTATAGCTTCACTGCTGCCATTCATGCCGAAAAAATTTATCTGGCTCTTTTCAAAATCATATATCTCGGGCGAAACGACAGATGATGCCATGAGGGTAGCCAAAGAACTCAACAACAAGGGAATAAAGGTCACCATTGATGTGCTCGGGGAATTTATAAAAACCCTTGACGAAGCAGAAGCCAATAAAACGGAGTATCTCAACCTTATCGATGTTGCCTCGCGGGCCGGTATTGACGCTAATTTCTCAATTAAACCCACCAGCTTCGGGCTGCTTCTCGACAAAGACGCGTGCCACAATCATGTTCGTGATATAATATCAAAAGCAGCATCCTGCAATAATTTCATCAGGATCGACATGGAAGATTCGCCGTGCACTGACATGGAAATAGAGCTTTTTCGTAAAATGGTGACCGAATTTCCGGGCAAGGTTGGCCTGGTCGTTCAGGCATATCTGAAAAGAACCCTCAATGACATCAGGGGGCTGTCAGACCTCAACACCAGTGAATATCCCCTGAGTTTCAGGCTTTGCAAAGGCATCTATGTTGAACATGAATCGATCGCATATAAGAAATACGAAGAGATAAATCAGCATTTTCTTGAGGATCTTGAGTATATGTTTAAAAACAAAATACACGTCGGCATTGCAACCCACGACAAACCTCTGATCTCAGGTGCCCTCGAACTTATAAGGAAATACAACGTTCCCGGCAAATTGTACGAGTTCCAGATGCTTTACGGTGTTACGCCGCGCCTGCGCGACAGTATTGCCAACGATGGCCACACCATGCGTGTTTATGTCCCGTTCGGGAAGCAATGGTTCGGTTACTCCACAAGAAGGCTCAAGGAAAATCCGAGAATGGCCAGTCATATAATAAAAGCGGTTTTTTACAAAGGATAGGAAATCATGCCCGGCATGCAACACGGATACCGGCCGGGAAAGACCTCCTCATCTCATCTCTTCGCCTTTTGTGATTCAAGGTACTTTTTGTGGATCCGGAGTAATTCCTCTTCGGTGAGATCGGGTTTCATGGGCATGGGCTTCGGAGGTAACCCGTTCATTAAAAGATATATTGCCGGAACGATCATGAACGGACTTATGCCGGCAATACCCGATGAAGGGATCTGGCCTTTTTCGTAAGCCTGGGTACGCTGTTGCATTCTGATAACCTCATAATTGGATAAGGGATCGCCCAGGTTTCCGTGGCTTACTTTTGCCTGATATGCAGACAAGGCAAGGTTCGTCCTTGCGTTTTCCATTTCACGGCTCACCGGCTCCGGTGCCCTGAAGATCTCTGATTTCAGGCCTGCAAACCTTGGGATAATTATAACCTCGTCAATCCTGACCGTATCGGTGTTAAGATAGATCCCAGCCATGTAATCACGTCCGGAAAGGGAATCGCCAAAAACAAATATTGCAGGCCTGTACCCGAGCAGTCTGCACTCAACGGTATCCTTCCTGCCCAGAAACATGGAAAATGTTCCGGCGGAATCAGTTATACCATAAAATATCCTGTTGATGAAGATCTGGGAATTTTCCAGAGGCGAAAAGCCTGAAGCATCCCGCACGATCAGCTGCAGACGGGCCCTTTGCTGTCCTGTATTTGCGTATTGCGCTCCGGCATGATTGAGGCAGATGAAGAAGAAAAATAATATTATCACTGTCCTGTTCATCGCACAGGCAAAATTAAACTATAATTATCACATCCTTAAGCTTTCTTTTAGGAACATGATGGGTCTGGTCGCTGTCCCTCCAGTACTTTATGTCACCGTCCTTAACCTCATCAATGACCACTTTCTCGACAGGCTTTCCAAGGGCAAGCACAATAAGTATCTCAAAATGGTCAGGTATATTGATCTCCCTTCTCAATGCTTCCCTCTTGACCGAAGTCAGCATGCAGCCGCCGAGACCGGCTTCCGTTGCTCCAAGCATTATGCTTTGCGCGGCTATTCCGGGATCGGCGTTGAACGATTCAGCGATTGTCTTATCGCCGAGAATGATTATGTAAGCCGACGGCCTTTCGCCTCGACCGGGCCCTCCCCAATCCTTAAGGTACCCGGCCCATGCAAGAGTGGGATAAATTTTGCCGCAGCATTCCCTGTTGTTGCAAAGAAGATATTTCAATGGCTGCCTGTTGGCTGCCGATGCCGAAAGCCGTGCAAGATCTGCAATTTCTTTAAGTATTTCTATATCAATATCGTGAGATTCATCGAATCGCCTGCAGGATCGTGTTTTAAGCACTAATTCCCTGATATTCATAATTAGCCGGTTTTAACAATTTATCCGAAAAACCTTAATGATGCCGAAGTGAGGCCGGTTGTATCCTAAAACCTGGCCATGGATGAATGAATGCATTCAGGCGCACCCAGGCAGGAACCAGCCTGTGCTCCGTCAGCTACTGGTACCTCGACGATACAACATCCCAGTCAGTAATCTCCCAGAATGCCTTTAAATAGTCAGGGCGCCTGTTCCTGTAATCTATATAATATGCATGTTCCCATACATCGCAGGTTAAAAGGGGCTTAAGACCCTGTCTGAGCGGATTGCCTGCATTTGATTCCTGGATGATCCGCAGCGAACCATCCTCCGTTTTCACCAGCCAGGCCCATCCCGAACCAAAAAGGGTAGCGGCGGCTTTGGTAAACTGCTCCTTGAATGATTCCAGCGATCCGAACCCGCCTTTCAATGCATCGGCAAAAGCACCCGAAGGCTGCTTGCCGCCGGTTTTTGAAAACGACTCGAAATAAAATGTGTGATTCCATACCTGAGCGGCATTGTTAAAAATTCCGCCCCCGGCTCTCTTTATAATTGTCACCAGGTCGGCATTCTCAAACTCGGTTCCGGGTATCAGTCCGTTAAGATTGCTGACATATGCCTGGTGATGCTTGCCGTGATGGTACTCAAAGGTCTCAGCTGTTAACAAAGGTGCAAAAGCATCATACGAATAAGGAAGGCGGGGTAATTCAAATGACATGGCTTAAAGGTTTTTAATTTATTGTTGATACACTCTGATGAAGCGATTTTCATGTAAAGTTACACATTTTGAAGTTTCAAGGAGTTTGTATCAGTCAATAAAAACATCTGCAGGCATCTCAGGAATGATCCCCTTTCCGGCTGCAATCCTGAAAAGCTCCGTCAGGGCTTTTCTGCCGGTTTGCCCCAGATGCACCGAAAAATCATTCACATACAGGCTAATATGGTTCTTCATTACATCCGCATCCATCTCCTTTGCATTCTCCGATACAAAATCATATGATGACAGCGGGTTTTGCAATGCGAATTCGATGCTCCGCCTGATTATCCTGTTTACTGCAAGTGCCTTTTCCCCTGCTGTCCTCCTGTTTATCACTATATTCCCAAGCGGTACGGGCAACCCGGTAAGATCTTCCCAGTATTCTCCCAGGTCAGCGATCCTTACCAGCCCCTGCTTCTGATACGTAAACCTTGATTCATGAATGATTAATCCGGCATCGGCCTCTTCCCTCAACAGTGCACCGGTTATATCTGAAAAAAGGTACTCTTTCCTGTTGACTGCACCTGGCCTGGCAATGCTTAACAGAAGATTCGCAGTGGTAAACCTGCCCGGAATTGCAATCGTAAGATCATCAATATCTCTCAGATCAAAATGGCTTCTGGCGATAAGAAGCGGACCGTTCCCTGATCCAAGAGCGCTCCCCGAATCCAGTATCCGGTAGTCAGCGGCCAGATACGCAAAGGCATGGGTGCTCACTTTCGAAACATCGGGCACAGCGTTGAAGGCCATATTGTTCAGTTCCTCAATGTCTGCCAGTATATAATCAAAATCAAGCCCTTCGGTATCAACTTTGTGATGAACCATTGCATCAAACATGAACGTATCATTGGGGCATGGTGAAAATCCGATTTTCAGTTTCATCTTTTATCTAATTTTAGAATAAAATGCTGAAGTTCAATGGCCAGGTTGTCGAGCGCAAGGGGGATGTTCCACCGGCTTTTGTCCCTTGGCTCAACCATGTTCGAAACTGCGCGGAATGCCACGAACGGGACATCCGCTTCCCTGCATGCATAGAAAAAGGCTGCGCCTTCCATTGTTTCAATATCCGGGTCATATTTTGCCACCAGCCTTTCCCTTGTTGCAGCAGATCCGGTTGCGGTGCTGACGCTTATTGCCCTGACTGCCCTTAACCTTTCTGCCGCCAGATCGACAAAAGGATTGCCGGCGCTAAGCCTGCCGCCTGTAAACGGCGGTTTATCAGGATCTTCAAGCCCTGCTTCGGCAAGAGTAAGGAAGCCAGTACCGGTTTCAACACCAGCATCGGCAAAACAATCGGAAACTGGCAAAACTACCTGCCCCGGTACAATGTCGTGCCGAAAACTTCCTGCAATGCCCGAGTTCATCACCAGGTCGGGCTTCCTGTTGAGCGAAAACCAACGGCCGACGGCCCACGCTGTTGGAACCGACCCCACTCCTGTCACAAGAAGATCGAAAATGCAATTTCCTGAAATATACCGCCCCCCCGCGTCATCCCTGGCCGCTGTCTTCATGAGAACCTCCGCTTCAGCCATGGTTGCTGCTACAAATAAGATATTGATGTACATCGCATTGAACTCTTTAAAACACTAAATATATCGCATTCAAACTTAAAAGTTCAACTTATTTGGTTAATATTGCATGATAATTTTAATCCCGGATGATATATATAACACGCAGGGAAAGATTCTGTGCCGCTCACAGGATGTTCAGGGAAGAATGGTCAGATGAAGAGAACCTTAAAGTTTTCGGAAAATGTTCAAATTCCAACTGGCACGGACACAACTATGTCCTGTATGTAACCGTAAAGGGAGAACCTTCAGAGAAGCTTGGCCTTTTCATCAATATCAACACACTAAAAAGAATAATCAGGGAGAAGATTATTGAGAAGGTGGATCACAAAAACCTTAATATCGAAGTCGGATTCATGAGGGGCAGAATTGCCACCACTGAAAACCTTGCCATCACCATATGGAATGAGCTTAAACCGGAAATTGAAAATGAAGGGGCAATATTGCATTGCGTAAAGATCTGCGAGACAGAAAACAACTCAATTGAATATTATGGCGAATAAGATTGAATCAGTGAATAACGGAAACGGCCTGAATACTAATGGCTATAACAAGATAGAATCGTGGAATTCAGAAAACATACAGGAGTTATCTGAAATTTATTACAGGGTTCTGGGGCTCATTGGTGAGGATCCCGATCGTGAAGGGCTCAGGGGAACCCCGGTACGGGTTGCAAAGGCATTAAACTTCCTGATGATGGGATACAACCAGAATCCCTGTGAAATAATCAATTCTGCAAAGTTCAGGGAGGATTACCGCCAGATGGTCATTGTCAAGGATATTGATCTGTACTCGATGTGTGAGCACCACATGCTGCCTTTTTTCGGGAAAGCCCATGTGGCCTATATTCCAAATGGCTATATAACCGGGCTCAGCAAGATAGCAAGGGTGGTTGAAGCCTTCAGCCGGAGGCTGCAGGTACAGGAGCGGCTCACAACCCAGATCAGGGATTGCTTGCAGGACTGCCTCAACCCGATGGGAGTGGCCGTGGTGATCGAGGCGCAGCATATGTGCATGCAGATCAGGGGAGTCCAGAAACAAAACTCCGTTACCACCACATCGGCATTTACCGGAATTTTTCTCGACAACCTTAACACCAGGGAGGAATTTGTCCACCTCATTGGATCATGTTATCATTAACATCTTCAGGTTCTGCTGACAACTGCCTGGGATGTGCATTTTCAACAATAATCACCGCGGTCCGCGGCAATAACACTACTCCATGAAAGCATATGTTTTTCCGGGCCAGGGAGCCCAGTATCCGGGAATGGCTGAGAATCTTTACGACACATCGTCTTATGCACGCGATCTTTTTGAAACAGCCAATACCATCCTTGGATTCAGAATAACTGATATCATGTTTAATGGTACGGATGAGGATCTGAAACAGACAAAAGTGACCCAACCCGCCATTTTCCTTCACTCCGTCATCCTGGCTTTAATAACCGGTGATTCCTTCCGGCCCGGAATGGTGGCCGGCCATTCACTCGGCGAGTTTTCCGCACTTGCTGCCAACAAGACACTCTCATTCGAAGACGGCCTTCAGCTGGTTGCCGCCAGGGCAGCTGCCATGCAGAAAGCCTGTGAATTGACGCCTTCGACGATGGCGGCAGTCATTGGCCTTGATGATTCCATTGTGGAGGATGTGTGCATTCAGACAGGCGAAACAGTGGTTCCGGCCAATTACAACAGCCCGGGACAGATAGTGATCTCGGGATCAATTGAAGGAATCGATAAGGCAATCGAACTGCTCAGGGAAAGAGGAGCCCGAAGAGTCCTGAAGCTTGCAGTCGGGGGAGCTTTTCATTCCCCGTTCATGGAACCCGCACGGCTTGAACTTGAGGAAGCCATCAGGAATACAAGATTCACACAGCCTGTATGCCCGGTTTATCAGAATGTAACAGCAAATCCATCATCTGACCCGGAGATTATCAAGGCAAACCTTGTCCTGCAGCTAACCTCGCCTGTAAAATGGACACAATGCATCAATAACATGATCTCTGACGGGGCAACATTATTCACCGAGACAGGTCCGGGAAACATACTGCAGGGTCTTATTAAAAAGATCAGCAGGGATGCCGTGACTGAAAGCATTGCACCTTAGCCTGCCGGAGCGCTGCAGAAAAGCAAACGCATCAGCTGATGCACTGCGCGGATATTTGCATTCCTGCAAGAATTACTGACGGCCCGACACGGGCGGTGACTTACTGTTAGTTCAGGATGGCTTCATTATCAACCCGTTGTGACTTCTGCCGTCAATCATGATTTCCAGCGGCCTGTCAAACCTGACATGCCTGAGGAAATCATCCTCATAGTCTGCACGCAGGCTGTTCAGAAATGCAACATCATAGTAACCTTCCCCTATGTATGGATTTATGGTAAAATATCCAACCCTGAAGGATATGAGGTTCTGGAAAAAATGGGTCCCCTGGCTCGGATCAATCCTGTAGGTTTTCAGGCCCGATTCAACTATCACCCTGGCAGCGGAGATCTGGGGCCATCTGACCGGAATGCCGAGCCAGGGATCAGAGGAACCCCAGCGTCCGGGACCTATCAGCACATAGCCCTCCCCCTTCTTTATAAATTTATTATTGAACCTTTCAATTTCACCGGCAAGATCCCTGTTCTTCGAAGGATCGAAAGATTCCGGCCTTACATATACAATATCGCGGATTCCCTTGAACAAACCATTGCCAAGGGCCGATTCGGAACGTAAAATCGTTCTCTCAGGATGAATATTAGCAATATTTATTTTTAAAGGCTCATCAGTATTGACAATAGGCCTGATCTGCAGGAAATTCAAAGTTTTAGGGGTCCCGGGCGGTGTTTCAAGATTAGCGGCAAATTCAATCTCTATCGGACTGTTCATCTCTTTCTGTCCGATCTCAAGCAATGTGTTCAATATCTCGGCAAGAGGAAAAATTTTGTGCTGCAATATGTTGGCAAATGTGATTACCTGATTGCCGGAATCGTTGTACCCGTCACGCAGCATGCCGTTATTCCGGTCGTAGGTTGATGCCGCATATTTCATGGCACCTGCATTATTGGCATCATTGATGCCAATAGTGAGAATATTGACCCCGTCGTCCGTTGAAGGCACAAAGCTTTCGATCCTCAGATCAAGTGCCCTGAATTCCTTCTGTGTATCCCTTAAAGCTGTATCGACCGATGAAAGCTGCAGGATCCTGCCCGAGTGTTTTGGCGAGAACCTGAGGGCCAGACCCCCTTCAACAATGAGTCTGCCGAGCCCGAATGCTATTTTTGCAATTCCGTCCTCAGCCTTTTCTGAACCAATCGGATAGTAGTTGATTGACTGCGCGACACCTGAAAGTGTAGGATAAAACCAATCCCCGTGCCTGCTTCCACAGACTTCCTGAAGTATTATCCCCATTTTCTCTTCATCAATCACATTTACAGTTGCTGCCATATAAGCCTTGCTTCCCCTGAAGTATACCGAGGCGTATACCTCCTTTATTGCATCTGAAATCATCTGAACCATTAC
Organism: uncultured Rikenellaceae bacterium; assembly: GCA_964435015.1. Lineage (GTDB taxonomy): Bacteria > Bacteroidota > Bacteroidia > Bacteroidales > VadinHA17 > LD21. Next base: position 36,188 of record CAYSXP010000002.1, on the reverse strand, counting down.
CTGGTCATTGGGATGCCGCGGGACCATGTAGGTTGAATAAATTCCGGCAAATGGCTGATAACGTGAATCCTCAAGCTTACTTGACGATCGTACCGCCATCGGCAGGTTCCTGGAAACTGATAAAAAGGCAAGGAAGTCATGGTAAATTCTTCCGGGCAGCTCGGCGTTCAGGAACCTGTTCAGGATTTCCTCGTCCGGAAGATCTGAAAGGGCAACCGGATAAAGATTATTATGGTCCATGAATTCATCAAAGATGTCAGTACTGAGGACCACGGTCCTGGGAATGGAAATGTGAACATCGGTGAACCTGTTGTATAGCTTGTTGTTCCTGATGATCCGGTTTATAAATGCAAGCCCCCTGGCTTTACCCCCGATTGAAGCATCTCCGATCCTGGAAAAAAACTGATATTCGTCGTAACTTGTCCTGTCAAATTTCGCTATTATCCCTCTTCCCCTGCCAACCCTGAAGCTTGAAATGGCGACATAAAGAAACCTTCTCATCTCATCCGTCGACTCAAAATCACCGGTATTGATATATTTGAACATCTGTGCAATGGGGAACAGCGCCCTGGCATTAAGCCATTTGGAAAAATGGTTCCTGGTTGCATGGTAGATCAGGGTCTTGTCGGGTATGGTGAGAATTTTCTGCTGAAGGCTGTGCAGGTCGGAGGCTATTGCAATCGGCTCCATGGTTTCCGGATTTCTGAACACGAAGGGTCCGAAAGCAAGATTCTGAATAAAAAAGTTCCGGAGTTCAAGCGAAAGAGACTTGGAGTTCTTATTTATGTAACCGGCTCCGAGTTCCTCCGCAATCGTTTTATGCACCATGCTTGACGACTGCAGCAGAAAAGGCACCTGGTCGTTATCGGCCCTAACGATTTTGCACAATCCGATTCCTGCATTTTCATCAATCACGCCGTCACGCTTGTAGCTTATGTCAGAAATAATGCCCAGAACATTGTGCTGGTATTTTCTGTACAACGCCAGCGCATCGTTAAAGTTACTGGCAAAAAGGATTTTCGGCCGCCCTCTCATCTTAAGCATCCTCTGATGCTCATTGAGGGCTTCCTTCTGGAAATCGCGCGACTGCTGAAGCACCATCCTGTAAAGATTCGGCAGAAAAAAGGAAATATAGCGGATCGAATTCTCCACAAGAATTATAGCCTGAACACCGATGTTTTCAATGTCGAATTCGGCATTCATTTTGTCTTCCAGAAGCTTGATGATTGCCAGGATCAGCGATGAGTCGCCAAGCCAGCAAAAAACATAGTCAATGGCACTCAGATCCTCTCCTTCAAGACGAAGGGATACTTCCCTCGAAAAATAGGTCAGAACAACTATTGGAATGTCGGCATAGCTTTTCTTCACTTCCCTGGCCATGGCAAAAACATCCATACCCCTCAGCGACAACATCGAAATAACCAAATCGATCTTGCTGGTCTCAAGAATCCTGAATGCATCTTCAGGATTATCTGTCTGTACGAATGAAGGAGGGTATTTTAGATTCAGCGAAAGATACTCATTGAAAACCCTTTCGTCGATCCTGCCGTCCTCCTCAAGCATGTAGTTGTCATAGTTGCTGCAGATTATCAGGACCCTGTGTATCCGTTTCTGCATGAGAAGATCAAACGAAGTATGCGTAAATTCAAACCTCTGAAGATCATGAATTCCCTCAATCTTGTCCATGTTCCTGTTTGTTTACTTATTTACGGAAATGACTGCAATACCTTTCCTGCCGTCCATTCTTATCAGCAGAGGCTCCCGGAACCTTACATGAGTGAAAAACTCACCCTTCCATACCACCTCCTGCCTCCCGAGCCTTTCCCAGTTCATTATATTGCCGTCAGAATCATGATGAAGCGAAAAATACCCCACATTCATCGATATTACATTATGAAAAAAATGAGAGCCAAGTGAAGCATCAGGATGAAAATCAGGAAGTGAAAGTTCCACAATAACCCTGGCATTTGAAATCTGAGCCCATGCAACAGGAATTCCGAGAAACCTGTCTCTCGAACCCCACCTTCCGGGGCCGATCAGAACATATTTCCGGTCGCCTCTCACCATCATATCATTCACTCCTGCAATTTCACCGGCCATCTGTACTGTCATTTTGTTGTCGAATTTCTCCGGTTCAATATAGATAATATCAGTGATGTCGCTGATTATCCCGTTACCCATGCTTTGCCTTGTCAGGAGGACAACCTTATTCTCATCAATGCTGTCCGCCTCAATATTGTATCCGGCACCGGTCCCAAGCAGTGGCTTAAGCTGAAGCAGATAAAAGGATGCATTTCCCGACCCGTCCTTGGTAAGGTCGACAGCAAACTCAATTTCAACCGGGGTTCCGCAAGCCTCCGCCACAACGTCAAGAACAGTCCTGAGTGTGGAAGCAAGCGGAATGTAATTATATTTTAATATATCGGCAAAATTGATCACCCTCGGTCCGGATGAATCAAGCCCGGCCGTGATGACATCATTGTCGGGGTTCAGTACCGACGCGGAATGACCAATGGTTCCGTGCCGTTCGGCACAGGAGATATCAAGCCTCCGCATTCCTGCCTTTTCTCCGTCAAGCAGATTCAGGTCCTTTTTCCCAAGGTCAACAGCGTAAAACCAGACCTGTGAATTCCTGTAAAGATCCTTCTGCGAAATAATCTCAAGCGACGGATAAGCAGGAGAGAACCTGTAGGCAAGCTCGCCGTCCATCACATACTGTCCCAGCCCTACTGCCGTAACGGCAAATCCGTCGCCGGGGGTCATATGAGAAACCGGATAAAAGTTGAAAGACTGGGCAGATCCGCTTATATGCGGATAATAAACATCCTCATATTGATTGCCGACAACTTCCTGTATCACAACCGCCATCTTTTCGACTTCCATCTTGTACCTGACAGCATCAAAATAAGCTCTCGCCTCTTCAGAATAAATAGATGCATATACCAGCTTTATTGCATCCATAAGATGACGGAGCCGTATATCAGGATCAGGATTGTTGTTGGGAAGAAGGTAAGTTCCGAATATTCCGGAAAAAGGCTGGCTCATCGAATCTTCAAACAGACTGGACGACCTCACTGCCAGGGGTCGGATTATGTGACCCAGAATGGCGCGTAATTTCTTTTCCAGGGTATAGCTCAGACTGCCCGCAAGAAAAGTCCTTTGAATTGCAGCAAAATCCTTCTCCCCCTTCACAAAATTCCACAGATGATTTCTCTCCATGAAAAGATCAAATTCATCGGTGCGTGCAATGGCAGTTACCGGTGTCCTGATGTTGATTCCGGGAAAAAGCTTTCCAAGTCCGAAACTATAAATCAGGGAGTTAATGAAAGCCAGTCCCCTGCCCTTCCCTCCCAGTGAACCCGAAGAAAGGCTTATCACATTCGTCTCATCAATCGTTGCCGACGCTTCAAGGCTGATAACCCGCCCCTTGTTCATTTCCTGCCTTCGCTTTCTGATTATGCCGATAAGAAACTCCCTCATTTCCTGAAGACTGCCGAAATCTGTAACCTTCATCGGGTAAATCAGTTTTGCAATCTTCACCTCTCCCCGTGCCATCAGCCAAAGTGAGAAATGATTCCGGTGAGCATGGTATGCCAGCGAATCCTCCGGCACCGTCTCAAGAAAAGACTCAAACTCCTTCATCGTCTTTGCAACTGCTATCTGCCGGCCCTGGTTATCACGGTAAACAAAGTGACCGAAACCCAGATAATGGCTGATGAACGATTTAAGATCCTCAAGAAGACCCGGGGAATTCTTGTTTATGAAATTCGATTTCAGGGTGAAAGCATACCTGACATTTTCGGGATCTGACGACTGTAGCACAGCAGGCAGGTTCGGAAGCTCCTCCTTAATATGCTGTATGAGCTCGAAGCCGGCTTTATCGTCCATTACACCACCCCTCGGAAACCTGATGTCGGAAATCACACAAAGCAGATTATTCCTGTAACGGATAAAGATGTTTATTGCGCTTTCCCAGTCCGGCGCAAGTAATATTTTCGGACGCGTACGGAGTTTAAACACCTTGTAAAGCTCATCAGCCGACACATCCTCGATGAGGCTCCGGGTCTGATCCATCACAAGGCTGTAAAGCATTGGCAGATAACTGGAATAATAATCGGCAGAATCTTCAACAAGAAGAATGACACCGGTAAGCCCCTTCCTGGTATCATTTTCAACGTTCACCCTGTCTTCCAGCAGAGAAACCATGGCAAAAAACACCTTTGAGTCACCCGTCCAAACAAAATAGTTGTCGAAAGGAATCCCCGATTCCTTCTGCCTTTCAATATACTCCATGTCGGCCGGATTGTTCAGGAGAAGGAAAGTAGGAATATACGGATATTTGTCCCTGATCTTTCTGCATAGCTCCATGGGACTCTCCCTGTCCACTCCGATCATTATGATGATCATATCGTAATGCCTGGTTTTCAACCGGTCGAAAGCTTCATCCTCACCTGAGACACCGGTTATCCTGGGAATGGAGGCAAGACTCAAATTATGGTACCCGCCCAGTATATGATCCGCAAAACGGCCCTCTCCCTCTATCGAATAAGCATCATAAAGGTTCGCCAGAAGCAGAATCTCCTTCACCCTGAAAAGCTGAAGATCATGGAATACATCCCGCTCTGCATTATGCCTGTCGAGAAATTTCTGAAGCAGCTTTTTGCTCGGAACATGTGCAATATCATCCTCTTCCCCGGGCAAAAGACCGGCAGTGCCAATAAAGTCGCCTGCTTTCCGGCTGTTCAGATATCCCGCGATCAGACTCGATATATTTATGATAAGATCCCGTTCCTCCTTAAGAAAGGGGCCTTCGTATTCTTCCCCGAACTCCCTTGTATAATAGACTTCAATCAACCCTTTTTCACCGTCAATGGTCTCAAACTCCTGTGCCATTCTCCATCCGGTCTCCCGGAAATCAACCGACTCATAATGCTGTTGCAAGTAAGTTATCCTTGCAGTGGTATACCCGTTGTGCTGCCACGCCGAAGGAAGAAGCAGTGCAATCTGCCGCAGCGTCTCCTCAACAGGCCGGTGCTCATTGAGAATACGGGTTGTCTGGTTTATGGAGGCAAGCTCTTTGACCCTCTCCTGCTGATCGTGAAGCAACCTGCTGAATTCAGATGATATATGCCGCTTGGATTCCATAGGATAGTCTATATGCACATTGATCAGAATTTAAAAATAGTAAAATTAAGGGTTCCCGGTAAATGATCCCACAATTTCATCGCAGTGCAGTTTCCCCTACGTATCAATCTTTTGCCGGTTTGACACACACAGACAGGATACCCGGAAGGATGCGGATGGGAAAACAGACGGAAAAGGAAAAACCTGAAAATCCAGTCTGCTTTCGCTATTGACATGCAACAATCCAACTAATGATATATATCATAACACATATTGATATATGTCACTGTTTGTATTGACATCAATCACACACCATTAACTGAACCGGGATTTCAACACGGCTGGTTTCAGCCGGTCCCCCTCCGGGTTAACAAGGTCATAAAGACAGGTGGTTTGCGGCCATTAAGGCTGTCAGCCAACTTTCCAGGTGGAGCCGCTTTTCAGGAGGTCGGCCACGCATCTGATTTCTGCGTCTTTCTCAACGGCACGGATCTGTTCCTCAACGGCCATTTCGTAGGTTTGTCCGGATGCAGAACGTATCACGCCAAGTGCAACAGGATATTCCGGATATCTCATGGTGGCAATCATATAATGTATCCCGGGATTGGTTTCAAAGGCATCATGAACTAAAAGATCCTTTTCGCTGTATCCGTCTCCCAGGTTCACTACTTTGAGCTTCAGTCCTTCAAGAACAAGGCCCTTATCACTGTTTTTTCCGAAGATCATGGGCTCGCCATGCCTTAGAATCAATGTCCGGTCATCCCTGACATCCCTGCCGGAAATATTTTCATGCACCCCGTCGTTGAATATCACACAATTCTGCAATACTTCAATCACTGCAGTGCCTTTGTATCTGGCCGCTTCCATGTATATCTGCGTTGAAAGGGTTACATTGGCATCGATTGTTCGGGCAAAGAATCTCCCTTTTGCGCCAATTACCAGCTCACCCACTGAAAAAGGTTCTTCAACGGTGCCGAAGGGAGATGTCCTGGTAACCAGGCCCTTTTCTGACGTTGGGGAATACTGGCCCTTTGTAAGTCCGTATATCTCGTTGTTGAACAGGATTATTTTTATATCAACATTTCGCCTGACAGCATGGATGAAATGGTTACCTCCTATAGCCAGGGCATCGCCGTCTCCTGTTATCTGCCACACCGAAAGCCCGGGGTTTGCGGTTTTCACTCCTGTGGCTATTGTGGAAGCGCGTCCGTGAATGCCATGAAATCCGTAAGTATCCATATAATAGGGGAAACGTGAAGAGCATCCTATACCTGAGACAAAAACATAATTTTCCTTCGGTACATCAAGCTCTGCAAGGGCTCTCTGAACGGCTGAAAGCACTGCATGGTCCCCGCATCCCGGGCACCACCTCACCTCCTGATCGCTCTTAAAATCCTTCGGAGAATATTTCATACTGTTTTCCTTTGTCATATCATACCTCCTTCAGTATTTCATAACATTTCTGCTTGATCTCATTTATGGTAAAGGGCTGGCCCTGCACCTTATTAATCTGGTCGTATCTGAATTCCTGGTGCTTCATACGCAGATAGTCAGCAAACTGCCCCAGGTTGAGCTCGCACACCAGTATCTTTTTAAACTTGCTGAACAGATCCCTGACATTCCGGGGCATAGGATTGATATAGTTGAAATTAACCATGCTGACCTTATGGCCCTCCGTCTGGAGTTCGCGCACCGCCGTAATTATATAGCCATACTTGCCGCCCCACCCGACAACGAGCAGATCGCCTGATTCATCGCCCTGGACCTTCAGGTCGGGGATATTGCAGGAAACCCGCTTAATTTTTTCTGCTCTTGTATTAACCATTAATTCATGGTTCTCGGGAGTATAGGATACTGTTCCCTTTATTGTCTTTTCCAGTCCGCCAATTCTGTGTTCCAGGCCGGGGGTTCCGGGCAGTGCCCATGAACGTACCAGTTTTTGTTCGTCACGCTTGTATGGAAGGAAGGGGACATTACCGATGGCTGCGAAAGGAGGGCTGATCACAGGTAATTCATCCATTTCAGGTATTTTCCAGGGTTCGGTCCCGTTGGCCAGATAGCCGTCGGTAAGCAGAATTACGGGGGTCATGTGTTCCAGGGCAATCCTGGCGGCTTCAAACGCAAAATGAAAGCAGTCAGCCGGTGTGCTGGCTGCCAGCACAACCACCGGGCATTCGCCGTTGCGCCCGTATAGTGCCTGCATAAGATCAGCCTGTTCTGTTTTTGTGGGAAGTCCGGTTGACGGCCCCCCCCTTTGCACATCAACTATCACAATGGGAAGTTCAGCCATGACAGCAAGGCCTATGGCCTCCGATTTAAGGGAAAGCCCGGGTCCGGAGGTGGAGGTAACTGCCAGCCGTCCGGCAAAACTGGCACCAAGTGCCGAACAAATACCTGCAATTTCATCCTCAGCCTGAAAGCTTATAACGCCCAGATCTTTCCGAAGGGCCAGTTCCTCAAGTATTCCCGTTGCAGGCGTGATCGGATAAGAACCTATAAAGAGCTTCAGCCCTGCTTTCTCGGCTGCTGCCAGAAAACCCCACGCAATGGCTGTGTTGCCGCAGATATTACGGTAAACACCTTTCGCAAGCTTTGCAGGAAGTATTTTATATTTAGGGCTCAGTGCCTCGATGGTCTCTGCGTAGTAATAACCGGCACGCAGGGCAATCTTGTTGGCCTTAACTATGTCAGGTTTGTTTTTAAATTTCTTCTCGAAATAAGCATCCGTATATTTGAACTTACGGTTGAAAAGCCAGTAAACCATACCCAGGGCAAACATGTTCTTTGTCCGGAGCACTGCCTTGGGATCGAGATTAAGATCTTTCAGCGCTTCCCTGACCATTGATGTTACAGGTGCGGGAATAATATTGCAATTGTCGAGCTTTTCCTCCTTTACCGGATCTTTTTCATATCCGGCCTTTTCAATGTTCTTTTCGGTGAAGTTATTCTCATCATAAATTATTGTGCCCCCCGGCTTGATCCATCTTGCATTGGCTTTTATTGCCGCAGGATTCATTGCAACAAGAACGTCGGCAAAATCTCCGGGTGTATTTATTTCCTTATGCCCCACGTGAACCTGAAATCCGGACACTCCGCCGACGGTACCCTGGGGCGCCCGTATTTCAGCAGGATAATCAGGAAAAGTTGACAGGTCATTACCGAACAGTGCGGCCGCATCGGAGAAAAGGGTCCCGGTCAACTGCATCCCGTCGCCTGAATCGCCTGAGAACCGGATAACAACCTCTTCCTTTTCAATAATCTGTGGTTTTTTACCCATTGCTGTTGCAAATTAAAAATTAAATCCTGTCTAAATACCAACCATTGCCCTACTGCAAAATAAGTTTTTAAAGACCAAAATATCAAATAATTATTGCTGATACAAAATGATATTGATCATACTATTGCAATGAATTTCACAATGATCTCGCGAAAACCGGAGTATTCTGCCGGCACGGGAAAAACAATGCAAGAGCAGAAGACAAATGACACTGAATTCAGTTCCAGATATCGGCTTTGTGAAGATTGATTTCCCCTTCAAAAAACATCTTGGCAATCTTTTCAAAATACGGTGTGTAGTCGGAAATGAAAAACTGGTCATGAACCCTGCCGGAATCATTCAGAAGATTATTTTTTTCAAGTATATCACGAAGTATGTAGGATACTGTTCTTCCAGAGTCGACAACCTCAAGGTTAAAATTGAAGAATCTGCTGATCTGGTTCTTTATTATCGGATAGTGGGTACAGCCCAGCACCAGGGCTTCGATCTGGGATAGTGAGTCATTCGACAGATAGGTCCGTATTATTGCGTTGCTTATGTCATCGAAAATAAATCCTTCCTCAATCATGGGCACCAAAAGAGGTGTTGCCATCGATACAACCTCCGTATCCGGAGCCTTGTCCCGGAGTTTCTGTTCGTATGTGCCCGACGCAATTGTCCTTTTGGTTCCGATGATCCCGACCTTCCTGAAATTGCGCCTGCCAAGATAATCTACAACAGGATCAATAACATCGATAAGGATCGTTCTGCCCTGAAACTGGCTCTTCAGCGAATCAAATGCTGAGGCTGAGGCTGAATTGCATGCAACAAGCACCACCTTGGAATTATGGCTGAGCAGAAATTCAGTGATCCTGCCTGAGTAGTAGCGGATCGACTCTGCTGATTTATCACCGTATGGAAGATGTGCCGTATCTCCGAAATAGACAAGACTTTCTCCCGGCAACACCTGTTTGATTGCATTGGCAACGGTTAGTCCTCCGACCCCTGAATCAAAAATCCCGATAGGATGTTCTTTCACCTGGAAGTGTTTTAAAACATGAGGCTGTATCCAAAGTCCTCCGTTTTTGATACAGCCCCGGCAATGTGTCTGAAAATGATCTATTTCAACCCAAGCTTGGTTTTTACAAGGGGCAGAACATCAACGCTTTTGGTTTCGTCAAAATATGCCACCTGGCCGCCTGACAGGTCAAAAATATAGAAAAAGCTGCTTTCCTTGCCTACTGCCTTGATGGCCTTGTCAGCCTTCTCTGTTATGGGTGTGAACAATGCGGCCTGCTTTTCCTGCAACTGGTTCGATGCATTCTGCTGAAAAATCTGCATCCTGTTCTGGAAATCATGCAGTTCCTGTTCTTTTGTCTGCCGTACAAGATCCGAAATATTTTTGCTTTCCTTAATATAGGCTTCAGCTTTGTTGTTATATTCAACCTGCAGTAATTCAAGCTGATTGGCGAGCTCTGTATTGAGCTTCTCGAGCTGTGACCTTGCACTGTCAAATTCCGGCATTGCCTGGATGAGCTCATTCCTGTTTATGTGTCCAAACTTAATATTCTGCGCCATAACCTGCTTTCCGATCATACCTGAAACCATTATTACAGCACTGATAATCAAAATTCTTTTCATGTTTATATTCCCTTTTTATTATTCGCCCAAAAATACTTAATTAATTCTTATAACCTAACTTTTCAAGAACCTGGTCACTGATATCAAACTTCGGATTGGCAAAAAGAATATTACCGCCTGATGCAGTATCAAAAATTGCTGCATAACTGCCCTCTGCAGCAATTGTTTTTATGGCCTTCAATATGTCATCCTGGATCGGTTTGACCAGTTCCTCACGCTTCTTGAACAACTCTCCTTCCACCCCGAAATACCTGGACTGAAGGGCCTTGACCTCATTTTCCCTTGCAATGATGGCTTCCTCCCTTTTGATTTTCATTTCCTGAGAAAGAAGCACAACATCATTCTGATAGGATTTGTACATCTGCTCAACCACCGCATAGCCGTCGGCAACCTCTTTTTCCCATTGTTTTGAGAGGCTCTCAAGCTGGTCCTGTGCCTTGTTAAATGCAGGTATGTTCTTTCTGATATACTCAGAATCGACGAAAGCATATTTCTGAGCTGCAGCATAGGCAGCTGTCAGGAAAACCATGCTTATTATTAAAACTGATTTTTTCATGTCAATGATTTTTTATTTATTAAAACTGCTGGCCCAATACAAAATGGAACTGGCCCTTATTCGCGTTAGGATAGGCTACAGGATCAGGAACCCGGTCAAATCCATAGCCCCAGTCAATGCCAAGCAGGCCGAACATCGGAAGGTTGGCCCTGAGGCCTATACCGGCAGAACGATTCATTTTAAAGGGATTGTATTCGTTAAGCTTGTACCAGGCCCTTCCTGCCTCAAGGAAAGTCAGCACATATATTGTGGCCTGCTGATTGAGAGAAACAGGATACCGAAGTTCAAAGGTCAGCTTGGAATAGACATTTCCTGCAGGGGATCCTGATTTCCTGTCGGTGGGGGTCAATGATCCGTCGGTGTATCCCCTCAGGGCTATTATTTCACGGCCGTAAAGGCTGTAGCCGCTCATTCCGCTTCCCCCGAGATAGAAATTCTCAAACGGAGAGGGCCCAATGGCATTGTTGTAATGCCCGAGGTAGCCAAATGCAAACTTGGCATTAAGCACCAGCTTGTCATTGGCTGAAATTGGATAGAAATAGTCGGCCTTAAAGAGCCATTTATGGAATTCGATCCAGTTGTACTTAATCTTGTCGCTGACCCCTACCATGTTATCCCCGCTAATCAGAGAATAAGGGGGAGTAAACTGAAGTGAAAGGGTGAATGTGGATCCGCTTCTGGGATAGATAAGGTTGGGGCTTGTTGAAAACCGGGTGAGCCTGGTGGTAAAACTGAGCAGATTTGATGTTCCGTCTGCAAAGAGAAACCTGTAATAGGTATATTCATGGAGTTTGTATCTCTGATAGCTGAGTTCTCCGTAAAGGGAGAAATAATCGTCGGGCCAGGCAAGCCTTTTGCCAAGGCCGATGGAAGCCCCGTCAATTATCATCGATCCGTATCTCTCGTTGCTTTTCTTCAGGCCGTTGGTCATGATCGATCTGTAAACGGAGGCTGAAAAGGAGTTTGGCTTTTTGCCGCCGAGCCACGGTTCCATAAACGACAGATTATATGACTGGTAGTAACGGCCGTTCGACTGGGCCCTTATATTAAGCGACTGTCCGTCGCCCGACGGATAGGGTCTCCACTCCTTCAGCTTGAGAAAGTTCCTCATCGCGAAGTTATTGAACCTTACACCCACGGTTCCGATCAGCATCCGTGCGCCCCATCCCCCCGAGATCTCGAACTGATCGTTTGCCTTCTCTTCCAGCTTATAGAGAAGATCGACCGTCCCGTTGGCAGGATCGGGCAGGGGTGTCGGACTGATCTTTTCGGCATCGAAATGACCGAGTACGCCGAGCTGCCGGATCGACCTTATGATCTTGTCCTTGCTGAACAGATCACCGGGAAGGGTGTAAAGCTCCCTCCGGGCAACATGTTCATTGGTCCTTGTGTTGCCGGAAATGATAATGTTGTTGAGATATGCCTGGTCGCCTTCGAATATCCTTACCTCAAGGTCGACCGAATCATTTTCGATCTTTGCTTCCACAGGGGTGAGCCTCGAGAACAGGTAACCATAATCCTGATATAAATTGCTGACGGCATCCTGCGCCCCGCTAAGCCCATTGAGCCTGTCCTCGATGTGTGACTGGTTATACACCGATCCCTTTTCAATATTGAACCTTCTTGCAAGATCTTCCTTCCTGTAAACGCTGTTGCCTACCCAGTCAACATTCCTGAGAAAATACTGCCGGCCCTCATTGACCCTTATCATGAGTCCGACCCTGACGTCAGATACAGGGTAAAGGGAATCCTTCAGTATCCTGAAATCCTTGTATCCATGATCGTTATAGAATTTATAAAGACTCTCCTTGTCTTCTGTATATTTTTCATCAATGTATTTGGAGGCTTTGAAAAAATTCAAATTCTTTTTCTTGGTGTTTTTCATCTTTCGCCTCAGCAGCTTGTCCGTAAATTCGTCATTGCCCTCGAAAGTGATCTCTGCTATTTTAACCTTCTCCTTTTTGTCAACGTCAATGGTAAGCATTATGTGATTTGGCTGGGAGTGGTCATCCTTTTGAACAAACTCAACAGAAACATTCAGGAATCCTTTCTCCATAAAATGGTCCTTAATGATCTTTTCCGATTTGTTTATCAGGTATGAGGTGAGCTGTGATCCCACCGGCAGGTTTATTTTCCCCGTTATATCCTGGGCCTCTGAGTTTTTCAGTCCGTTATACCTTATGGATGAGATCCTCGGCCTTTCCTGAAGAGATATATCGAGATAAACCGTGTCGGCTACCTGCCTGAGTATTGTGACCCTTACATCCGAAAAAAGACCCTGGTCCCACAATTTTCTGACTGCACTTGAGATTTCATCGCCCGGCACGCTTACTTCCTGCCCTATCCTTAATCCCGATAATCCGACAAGGGCATTGGCATCAAGAAACCTTATTCCAGAAACTGACACACCTCCGACGATATATTCCTCAACCGTTGAGTAATCAGCAAATTCGGATTTTTCCTGCGGAAAAGCTGCCTGAAAAACCAGGATCAATGATATCGCCAGGAAAAGTTCCCTTCCTCTTATAGTCACCATCGTTGTATCAATTTTCCGTAACCTGTTCACTTGTCTTGCCAAATCTTCTCTCTCTCTTCTGGAAGTCAATTATCGCATTGTAAAAATCTTCCTTGCTAAAATCAGGCCAAAGTATATCAGTAAAGTACAATTCCGTATAAGCAATCTGCCAGAGAAGGAAATTGCTGATCCTTAACTCGCCGCTTGTTCTGATCAGGAGTTCCGGATCGGGGATTACTGCGGTGGCGAGATATTTCCCAAATTCATCCGGACCAACTGAATCAGGCCGGACCCTGCCGCTGCAAATATCGGCTGAAAGTTTTCTGGCGGCTTCTGTTATTTCCCACCTCGAACTATAGCTCATTGCCACTACAAGAGTTAATCCCGTAGCTGCAGAGGTTAATCTGATTGTTTCCAGAAACCTGTTCCTTACATCGCCCGCAAGGCGATCTACATCACCAATTGCGGTCAGCTTTATATTGTTCCTTACCAGTGTGCCGGTTTCATCATTGAGCGACTGCACCATAATTCCCATAAGTGCAGTGACTTCGTCATCGGGCCTTCCCCAGTTTTCCGTTGAAAAAGCGTAAAGAGTCAGGTATTTTATTCCCAGTTCCGCGGCTGCTTCTATCACTTCCCTTACAGCACTCACCCCCTGCCTGTGCCCGAAAATCCTGTCCATTCCCTTTTGCTTTGCCCATCGTCCGTTACCATCCATAATTATAGCAATATGGGAAGGAAGCTTTTCAGGGTTAATTTGTTCTATCAACGACATACCTAGCGTTTTCTTCTTGACTCATCAACATCATTGTAAGCAGGGCAGCCGGCTAACCTGTTGTAAATCTTCCATGTAACCGAAACACCGGCAAATGTGTACCAGTCGTTATTATGCAGCCATGCATGATGTGATGGGTCAGTTAAATCTTTTTGGCCGTCAAAGTTATCATAAAAACTTTTACGAAAACCATATTCGGCTTCTAAACCCAGGTTTTTATATATGTTGATCTTAAAACCGATTGAAAACGGAATGACAGGAACATAAGTAGGCACGCTGCTGTTCCCGCCTTTACTAATGGCAGAAGTATTGATAAAAGAAATTCCTGCGCCTGCAGCCAGGTATGGAGTGTAATTCCATCTCCTGCCCTGGGTTGAATAGGGGAAAAAATTAAATTCGTACTGCAGGGCCCACTCACCAACCATGCCTGAGAATGAAGCTTTTCTCCCCTGCTGGAAATTATTGCTGAAATCGCTGTCGCGCCCGCGTATACCCCCGATGAAAATATTTGTCCTCAATGCCTGCCTCGGATTGAAATTATAGCGGTAAAAAAGACCGCCCGCGGGCAGGGGTGCATAAAAAAGCCGGTTTTCGTTGATGTCACCAATATAGGATGAGGTTCCTCCGAAAATCCCGTAATCAGCATTTCGTTGACCAGACAATGAAAAGGGGAACAATGAAAACAGAAAAAGCAGAAATATCCTGTTTAACACAACTGATACAGTACGGCGCATAATCATCTTAAAGTGGGCAATCCGCGGGCACCAGACTTAAACTTATACGTAATATTCACGTTCATCAGGTAATAAACGTCATTCGCCCTGGAAAATTGCGAGGTATATCCGTCAATATAGTCTGAAAAAACATACCTGCCGCCCAGCTCAAGACCAAAATTCAGGTTGGGGGTATAAACAAGCATGGCACCCAGGCCGGCCGGAATTACCACAGCCAGGCCGTCGGTTTGTAAATTCTTGTTTGTGAGCGCTTCATTGGCCTTCACGCTGTACAAAACACCGCCGGCGCCTCCGAAAACATAAAAGTCAAGCGATCTGATCAGCGCCTGAAAACCCTTCCCCTTAATGAACAAATAACTGTTCTCATATTTATTTTTAACAAAAAAATATTCTCCGATAAGAGCCGGTTCAAAAAGGTTGGTTGCCGATTCGAATTTTCTCCTTTCATTAGAGCCCCTTTCATCGGAAGCATGAAGCATTGCATAGGTAAGACTCAGGCGTGCATTTGCGGTTCTCGACAACCTGTACCTCAGGCTGCCGTTTATGTTAAACCGGGTTTGCCGGTAGCTTATATCCCTGAACCCTGCCAGATTCTTTCCTATGGAATATCCCCCGACATCCGGAAATGAAAAGGAAGGACCTATTCCAAACTCAGCTTCCCATCTCTTTAATTTCCAGAGCTGGGCATTGGATATGCCGGCAATCAGGAAGAAAAATAAAACAAAAAGGCCAGTTCGTTTCATAACGACACTTTTTCTGATTGTAAGTACAAATATAATAATCTATTGCAAAGGGCAGATAAATTCTGGTTTAAAATTAGCTGAGGCGGCACCCCCGGATTTCCAGGTCTGATCCCTGAGAATGTTTTGAATCAGTTTCTTTTATCTGCGCCCCACATCAGCTTGTTTCTAAGTGTGCTGTAAAAATCCCTTTTCCTCAGCATCACTGTTTTCAACTTTTCAGGAGATCGTGCTATACTGATTTCCTGATCGAATGAGAGTCGTTTGGATCTGAAATCGCATGTTGCCAGATATTCGGCTGACCTGCCTTCGATTGTCATCCTCAGTCTGCTCTCGCCGGAGATGACAATTGGCCTGATTGTCAGATTATGCGGGGAGATGGGAGATATGATAATGCTTTCGTCCTCCGGCGACAGGATAGGGCCCCCGACGCTCAGATTATAGGCGGTTGAACCTGTGGCCGTTGAGATTATCAGACCGTCGGCCCAGTAGGTATTAAGATAAATATCATCCACAAAAACATTAATGATGATCATACTCGGGTCAGCCTTCTGAACAGTAATCTCATTCAATGCCGTCGAAGATTCATTGCTGAACAGATCAGTGGGTGACTTAATTTCGAGAAGCGATCGTTCGATGATCTCATATTCGCCCTGGCACAGGAGATCGATTGAATGACCTATTTCATCATCCGGGATGTTCGCAAGAAATCCCATTCTGCCGGTATTTACTCCTGCAATCGGAATTCCATGCCTCCTGACCTTCAGCATTGTTTCCAGGAAGGTGCCGTCGCCACCGACGCTGAGTATCATGTCGGGAAGATACTGAAGGTTTTCCAGTTCACAGAATCTAACCGGCTGTACGGCTTCAATGCTGTTTGAATTAAACGGATGATTCTGGTGCTGAAGGATTTTTATCCCTCTTTGCGAAAACTCCCTGATAAGCCTGCTGACCCCTTCCGTCGTTTTAAAGTTACTTTCCTTGCTGTAAATGGCAACTGTGTTCAGCATGATTGTCAGATATTCAGATATTTCATTAACAAATCAAACCGCTCCGAATAGAACCGGTCCATCGAATCATCGGAGGTGATCCATGTCTTAACATCATAATTGTACCTTTCAAAGGTACGGATAAGCGACGTCAGATCGGTTGAGTTGACTTTCAGGGTTACTTCCAGCCGGGTTGAATCGGGAGGTGAAGTAATGTACAGGCTGAGTACCTTTATATTGTTGCCTTCAACTATCTGGGCAATCTGGGAAAGGGAATAATCTCTCTCGGTGATCTCGAGCACAAGGATGCCGCCTGACTGATCCATCGATGATATTGATGCCAGATAGCGCACAAGGTCGGTTGTGGTGATTACTCCCTTATAGTGATTATGATTATCGAGCACCGGCACCACGGTCAACCTGAGCCTAGAGGCGAGGCCTATCACCTCGAAGAGATGCTGGTCGGCAGTTACGAAAGGCTTGAGCAGGGTAAGCGAATGATTGCCTATCGGCTCTTCAGGCAGATTCATGTCGTAAATGTCAGAATCGGAAATCAGGCCGAGAAAATCCTGGTTGTTTACAATAGGCAGGTGAGACACCCTGAAAATCTCCATCCAGTTCAGTGCCGTCTGCCCTGAATCGGAGGTTTTTAGCGCCGGTACAACTTCTGATATGAGATCGCGGGCAACCATTGTGAATAACGAAGTGTTTAATTTTATATAAAATAACAAAAAAAAAATCAGTTATCGTATTTTTACACCAAATAACAATACGGTAATATAAAACAATTATTATGACAAAGCTGAGTGTTAATATTAACAAGATAGCAACATTGAGGAATGCACGGGGCGGAAATATCCCCAATGTAAAGACTGCTGCCATAAACTGCGAGCTGTTTGGCGCCGACGGCATAACCGTGCATCCCAGGCCGGATGAAAGGCACATCAGGTACAGGGATGTCCTCGAGATCCGGCCAGTGATAAAAACCGAATTCAATATTGAAGGGTATCCGTCCGACAGGTTTATCGAGCTGGTGCTGTCAGTTAAACCCGATCAGGTCACTCTTGTGCCCGACGCTCACGATGCCATTACTTCAAATGCCGGGTGGAATGTTCCGCGGTTCAGGCTTTTCCTCTCGGATGTGATCTCAGTGTTCAGAAAAGAAGGTATCAGAACCTCATTGTTCGTCGATACCGATCCGGTCAATATTGAATCCGCCGCGATGACCGGAACCGACAGGATCGAACTCTACACCGAACCGTATGCAGCAGATTTTGACAAAGATGCTCCGTCGGCCGTTGCACCCTTTGTTGCCGCGGCCAGGATAGCCCGCGATTCAGGCCTCGGACTTAATGCGGGTCACGACCTGAATCTCGACAACCTCAAATACCTGCATCAGAATATCCCTTGGTTAGATGAAGTATCAATAGGACATGCACTTATTTCCGACGCTCTCTACCTGGGCCTGGAGAATACAATTCAGATGTACAGGAGGCAGCTTGCCGGCTGAGGAAACCAGATGAAGCTTTTCTACAGGAAATATGGCTCCGGCCCGGCCATGATGATTTTGCACGGCCTCTATGGTTCATCGGATAACTGGGTATCAATCGCCCGTAAAATTGATGACAGGTTTACCGTAATCATCCCCGACCTCCGAAATCACGGATCATCACCTCATTCCGCAATTCATGATTATGATGCCATGAGCCTCGACATCAAAGAACTGGCTGATGACCTGAATCTAACTCAGTTCTATCTCGCCGGTCACAGCATGGGAGGCAAGGCTGCAATGAAATTCGCCATGCGATGGCCGGAAATGCTCCGCGGACTGCTTATTGCAGATATCTCTCCGGTCAACTCATCAGAAAGATTTAAAAAGGACCTGAAAAAACACAGGGAAATATTACAGGCAATGCTTTCGGCAGATATCACGTCAGCAGGTTCACGAAAGGAAATTGAGACATTCTTCTCATCATTGAAATCTGAAAAACTTACCGGATTCATTCTCAAAAATCTTCGAAGAAACACCGGCGACGGATTTGTATGGAAAATAAACCTGAGAGCCCTGGCTGCAAACATTGAGAACATCATGGCATCGGTGGAACCCGGCAGGAATGAGGACAACAGCATAGCGGGACTTCCCGTGTTCTTCCTCAAAGCCGGCAATTCCGATTACATTGCAGATGATGATGTTACACCCATCCTGAAAATATTTCCAGGGGCACGGATCATAACCATACCCGACGCAGGGCACTGGATCCATTCAGATAAGCCGGAAGCAGTAGTGTCTGCAATGCTGAAATTCCTGGAAACCGATACGGACTGATCCCTAAAATGTGACTGATTCAATTCGCAGCGGTTCGATCGCCGGAAGGTTCATGAATCTTAAAAGCACCTGGGCAACAGCAACAACATCTTTCTCGCAATAGACGACAATACGTCTGAGATCATGCTCATTATGGTAAATTCCTGCAACCATGCTGCCGTCAATGTCATCCTTGGGCGAATTGATGCCAAGCACCAGGGTAAGAAGATCAAGTGATGTATAACTTTTATAGTCGCCGAATTTCCAGAGATCAAGGGTGTCGAGCAACCTGACTTCCCAGGGCTTTTTCCCGGCATTGTCGAGAATTCCGGGAATTACAAGCCCGTTTATTATCATCCTCCTCGCAATATACGGATAGTCAAATTCCTTACCGTTATGTGCACAGAGATTCATTTCCCTGCTTCTTGAGAACTTACTCACCAGCTCCGAAAAGCCGGTGAGAATATCCTTCTCATCATCCCCGTAAAACGATTTGATCCTGAAAGAAAAAGGATTTTTCTCACTGATAAATCCTGCAGAGATACAGATTATTTTCCCAAATTCTGCAAATATGCCGGCCCTGTTATAGACCCCGCCAGGCAACTGATCATCATTCCTGAACTGTTTTGATTTTTTTTCCCAATGGATCCTGAAGGCCGGATCAAGTTCATCATATGAGGAGGCTGAAGGAACTGTTTCTATATCCAGAAACAAAATATCTTCGGGTTTAATATTCACGAGCATTGCCGGGTATTTTGGTTAAAAAAGATGTTTCTCAATTATGGATATCAGAACCTCTATGCCGATCTGGTTTTCACCGCCTCCGGGAATTATTATGTCAGCATATCTTTTGGAGGGCTCAATGAACTGGAGGTGGGATGGCTTAACCGTGTCATGATATCTCTCCAGAACCTGCAGAACTGATCGTCCCCTGTCCACAATATCCCGTTTGATAACCCGCCCCAGGCGATCATCGGGGTCAGCATCAACAAATACCCTGATATCAAACATATCCCTCAGTCCGGGATCAGCAAGAATAAGAATGCCCTCCACCAATACCACGCGTGCAGGGTTGACGGTTATTGTATCCTTCGATCGCAGACATGTAAGATACGAATATATGGGCACCTCAATGCTTTGCCCCTCCCTGAGCCGCCTAAGATGATCAGCCAGCAGGCTGAACTCAACTGAATCGGGATGGTCAAAATTGATTTTCTGCCGTTCCTCCGGAGGAATATGACCATTATCCCGGTAATATGAGTCCTGAGGCATAACAATTACCTCACCTGAGGGAAACCGTTCCATCACTTTCCTTACGACAGTTGTTTTTCCCGATCCTGTACCTCCTGCTATACCAACTATAAGCATTAATTCATAAATTTGCATCAGATAATTCTTTAAAAATAATAATTTTTATAAGATCCGGATAAGCAAAGCATTATTGCCGTGAACCTGATCCCTGGATTGGGGGATTTATCCGCTTTTTGCTCTTTAAGCCTTTTATCAGTCATACATTTAAAAATCAGACCATGTCGGAACTATACCCTCTTAAATTTGAGCCGATCCTGAAGGAAAAGATCTGGGGCGGACAGATACTTGCCAGTCACTATGGCAAAAACCCGGTTGGATTGAACAATATAGGGGAAAGCTGGGAGCTTTCATCGCTGCGGGGAGATCTGTCGGTTGTCAGCAATGGCTTCCTTGCCGGCAACAATATACAGGAAATAGTAGAGGTGTATATGGAAGACATTGTTGGGGAGTCTGTTTTTGAGATATTTGGCATAGAGTTCCCTCTGCTGGTCAAACTCATTGAAGCCGAACAGGATCTGTCGGTTCAGGTACATCCCGGCGACGAGCAGGCAAGAAGGCTTCACAAATCGTACGGGAAGACCGAGATGTGGTACATCCTTGAAAGCTCAAACAACGGAGGGATATATACAGGCTTCAGGGAACCGGTCAGCCGCGATCAGTATCTTGGGGCCCTCAGGGCCAATACTATTCCGGAATTAATGAACTTCGAGATTGCAGAACCGGGAGACACTTTCTTTACACCTGCCGGAAGGATCCATGCAATCGGTGCGGGAATAGTCCTGGCTGAAATCCAGCAGGCATCAGACATAACCTACAGGATTTATGACTGGGGAAGGACAGACGAAAAGGGTGAACCCCGGGAACTCCATACCGAACTTGCACTTGAGGCAATCGATTACAGTGCGGCAGGAAAAATCAAGCTGAAAAAACCTTTTACAGAGAATAAAACATCAGTTCTTGTGAGCAACAGGTTCTTCAACACCAACATTCTGCACTTTAATGAGCCAGTCAGGAAAGACTACACTCCCATAGACTCTTTTGTAGTTTACCTTTGTACGGAAGGAAGGTTTAACATCAGGTACAACAGCAGTACCGAAATGGTAACCAAAGGTGAAACGGTCCTTCTGCCGGCAATGATAAAAGATGTCATCCTCGATCCCGGACCGGAGGCGACATTGCTTGAAATATACATTAAGACTGATCAAGCCAATTGACCATAAACATCATATGAAATGAACATATTTTACCGACAGGTTTTCCTTATTGTTATTGCCATGGCTTTTGCCGGATGCTCAGGCAAAAGGCCGGCAAAAAAAGAATCCGCTGCTGAGGCCGATACCGTGCAGGTTGCGGATACCGGCTTTACCGGAATAAAAAAATACCACAGCTATAAGCGTCTGATCAAGGAAGTCACTTTCCGGAACGGGGTGCGCCAGGGAGAAATGAAATCATATTACCAGGGCGGTCAGTTATACCAAACTTTCTGGTACGAGAACGGATTGAGGGAAGATTCAGCAAAATGGTATTATGTGGAGGGGCCCGTTTTCAGGTCGACACCTTTCCTTCATGATACAATACACGGTACACAGGTGCAATATTACCGCAACGGAAAGGTCAGGGCAAAGCTGAAATTTATCAAAGGACTCCGCACACCAGGCCTGGAGGAATTCACCAGGGAAGGAAAGCTTATTGGCAATTACCCGGATATATCATACAAGCTGACAGACAACTACAGCACAGGCGGCAGGGTAAGGATCAACCTGGAGCTTACAAACCAGGTGCTAAAGGCCAAATTCTACAAGGGCGGGTTCTATAACGGAGTCTTTGACACTGCGAGAGTTGAACCGGTTAATACAACAAACGGGAAAGCGGTCATCGATCTTAAAAAAAGCAATACACCCCAAAAGAATTATACGGAAGTAATAGCTGAAATTATTACTGATTTCGGAAACAAGCTGTATGTTTACAAAAAGATAGACCTGCCTTACGGGGATCTCAAATAGGGAAACAAGGCATGATTATCCGTTCAGCCTCATTCGTCAGCAGCAGCACTTCTGTCAGTAACTGCCCTCCTCCGGATAAACCTGAATTTGCATTTACAGGCAGGTCAAACGTTGGAAAATCATCGATAATAAACATGCTTACCGGATGGTCGCGCCTGGCCCGGACCTCCTCCGATCCCGGAAAAACAAAAACAATAAATCATTTCCTTATCAATGGAAGCTGGTACCTGGCAGACCTGCCAGGGTATGGATATGCAAAGGCATCCCTGAAGCTCAGGAACGAATGGCTGAAGTTCGTTGAAGAATACATACTCAAAAGAGAAAATCTTGCATGTATTTTTGTACTTATCGACAGCAGGCATGAACCCCAGCGGCAGGACCTGGATTTTATGGAGTTCCTGGGAATTAACCAGCTGCCTTTCGCACGCATCTTCACAAAAACCGACAAAATGCCAACTGCAGGGGCCAACAAAATAATGAAGCTGCATGATACTGTCATGCTTGAAAAATGGGAAACCTTGCCGCCAACATTCATTTCATCAGCCGTGAGGAAGAAAGGCCGGGATGAGATACTGGATTTCATCGGAGAAACTATCAACAAGTTTTCAAATTCAGGATGATTCCTTTCGGAATTTCTATATTTGTAAACTTTTAGACTCCCGATTTGTAACTATTTAATTTCAGACCAATGTACGGCAAAGCACCGATGAAAATTTTCTCCTGCAGATCCTCAAGGCACCTTGCAAACAAGATAGCAGATCACCTTGGGATCAGCCTGGGACAGAGTTCCGTAACAGAATTCAGTGATGGAGAATTCCAGCCCTGCTTCGACGAATCAGTCAGGGGTAATATGGTATTCATAGTGCAATCCACAAACCCGCCGGCTGATAATCTGTTTGAACTTCTGCTAATGATTGATGCGGCCAAGAGAGCTTCAGCCTATAAAGTAATTGCCGTTATCCCATATTTTGGTTTTGCAAGACAGGACAGAAAAGACAGGCCAAGAGTTTCCATAGGATCAAAACTGGCTGCCGACCTTCTGAGCACGGCAGGTGTCGACCGCGTGATCACAATGGATCTGCATGCCGACCAGATACAGGGATTTTTCAACGTGCCCGTTGATCACCTCTTCGGATCAGCAATTTTTGCACCGTATATTGAAAACCTTAACCTCGACAATCTTACAATATCAGCCCCCGATATGGGCGGATCAAAAAGGGCAAATGCCTACTCAAGGCATCTTCACTCTGAAATGGTCCTGTGCTATAAGCTGCGGAAAAAACCAAACGTGGTCGAGGAAATGTCAATCATCGGAGAAGTTGAAGGAAGAAATGTGATAATAATAGACGACATGGTCGATACGGCAAGGACACTGGTTCTTGCGGCCCAGAAAATGATGGAAAAAAAGGCACTGACCATCAGGGCATTTGCAACCCACCCTGTTCTTTCGGGAAATGCAGTGGAAAGAATAAACGACTCCCCAATTTCCGAACTCGTGGTGACGGATTCAGTACCGGTTCCCCGGCAATCGGACAAAATAAAGGTACTTTCAATAGCAGAAATTTTCGCCCGGACAATTCAGGCTGTTAACCTGAATCAATCGATCTCTACAAGTTTTGTATTCTGAATCCTTTCTGTTATATTTGCACTCCAAATTTTTTAATGTCAAACGTGTAATGGGGAGTTGTAAAACAAATAACTCTGAGTAGCACAATAACAATTATCCGATGAAAACAATTGAAATAAGGGGAACGGTCAGGACTGGGCTCGGCAAGAAAAACTCAAAACAGACCCGAAAGGAAGGAAATGTACCATGCGTCATCTATGGCAAGGAGCAAAACATACATTTCCATGCTCATGAGAATAGTTTTAAAAATCTTGTATATACACCAAATGCATATATTGTGAACCTCGACCTGGATGGCAGCAAGCATGAGCTGGTTTTGCAGGATATCCAGTTTCATCCGGTTACCGACAGGATCACCCATATTGATTTTATAGAAATAGATGAAAAGAAACCGATTGTCATCGGTCTTCCCATTAAAGTCATCGGGGATTCAGTTGGCGTTAAAGCCGGAGGCAAACTCAGAATAAAGAAAAGAAGCCTTAAGGTCAGGGGCCTGGCAAGCAATATCCCGGATTTTCTGCCAATTGACATTACCAATCTCAAAATCCATCATTCCATAAAAATAGGCGATCTGTCATACGAAAAAATAGAACTGACCGAACCAAAGATAACAACCGTGCTTACCATTGCAACATCGAGGGTAATACAGAAATCTGAAGGCGAGGGCGAACCCGCAGCAACTGCTGCCGGAGCTGATGAAGCCGCTGCTGCCGAATAAGCAGTCAGTGAGCCTTCCTGATTAATAATTCAGGCACAATGAAAAATGAAATACCTTATAGTTGGCCTGGGCAATATCGGTGAAGAATACAAGGATACCCGGCATAACATAGGCTTTACCATATTGGATGCATTCGCAGATGCATCCAATGTTGTTTTCACCGACAAGCGTTACGGATCCGTGTGCAATGTAAGGCTGAAAGGGCGGGAATTTATACTCCTGAAACCTTCAACCTACATGAATCTGAGTGGTTATGCTGTCGACTACTGGATGAAAAAGGAAAAGATCCCCGGCGAAAACCTTCTCGTAATTGCCGATGATATAGCATTGCCGCAGGGCAGTTTCAGAATGAGACCTAAAGGAGGAGCCGGCGGCCATAACGGGCTTCTGCATATAAGCACCATACTCGGAACAACCGAATATGCGAGGATCAGAATCGGAATAGGAAACGGCTTCAGGAAAGGGAGCCAGGTAATTTTCGTCCTGGGCAAATATACCAGTGAGGAAAAGAAATTCATGGAGAAAAAAATCCCGGTAGTCATTGAAATGATCAAATCATTCGGCTTCGCAGGAACAGAGCTTACCATGACCGCTTTTAACAAACTGGGCAGGCCGGCACAGGAAAACGAAGATGACACCCCGCCAGGAAACCATTGACAGGCAGCACAAACCATATCAGCTTGATAACATGACGGAAGAAAGTTCGGTAAGGATTGACAGATTTCTCTGGGCTGTCCGGATTTACAAAACCCGCAGCCTGGCTGCCGAAGAATGCAGAAAAGGAAGGATAATCATTAAGGGGATCCAGGTCAAACCGTCAAAAACCGTTATGAAGAATGATATAATCATCGTGAAAAAACTGCCTGTGCTTTATTCATACCGCGTGATTGAGCCGGTGGAGAAGCGTGTTTCTGCAAATCTTGTGCCCGGTCATATAGAGGATCTTACTCCCGAAGATGAAATGATCAAGCTTAAAGCAGGGAGATCGGATCATAACGGCTTCAGACTTAAAGGCACCGGCAGGCCAACAAAAAAAGAAAGAAGAAACCTCGACAGGTTGCGAATGAATCTGAATAACCCCTGACAGGTGGTATAAAGACTTATTATTGATGCAAAGTTTTTTAAATTAAATGCAACATCTCAATCGGGAAATCATTTTTTTTAACTTGCACTCATCTGAATATATCATCGGCATGCACGAAAAGGACAGGAACAGCATCTTTAAAACCGGATCAAATGGGTAAGGATAATATTGAAAAATATTCCGGGAGATATCTGGTTCTGAAAAAGATCATTGGTTTCTGGCATAACAAAATCTACTACAGGAAAATAATCATCATCGGAAGGGAGAATATAAATCCTGATGATCACCTGATATACGCCCCTAATCATCAGAATGCCCTTATGGATGCCCTGGCGGTACTTTTCACCCACAAGGGTCAGCCTGTCTTTCTCGCAAGAGCTGACATATTCAAAAAAAGAATCATTGCATCGGTCCTTTATTTCCTGAAAATCCTCCCCGTCTACAGGATCAGGGACGGATACAGCACTCTTAAGTCAAATGATGAAATCTTTCTTAAAACCATAGATGTTATCAGGAACAAAAACGGGCTGGTAATCCTTCCCGAAGGGGACCATGCCGGATACAGGAGGCTTCGCCAGCTGAAAAAAGGTATCTGCCGGGTTGCGTTCCATGCCGATGAGGCTACTGGCTTTAATCTTAAAATCAAAATCATACCTGTCGGACTTGAATTTACAAATTATACCCGTTTCCGCCAGGTACTTACCGTGGTATACGGAAAACCTATTGAAGTAGCTGAATTCCACCAGCTTTACAGAGAAAGTCCTGACAGGGCATTGAACGAATTGAGAAACAGGCTCTCAACCGAGATGAAAAGACTGATGGTACATATAGATTCAGTAGAAGACTACGAGGCTATCGACGAACTAAGAGCAATAATAAACGGAAAATACTGTGATGATATACAGAATCCCAAACTATTCAGAGACAGGCAACTAATTGACAAACTCAACAATCTTAAAGATTCTGATCCCATGAAATACAACAGGATCTGTTCCCTGAGCCTGGAGGTAAAACACCAAACCACCGGCCTGGGGCTGACATACAGGCTGCTTGAAAAGAGAAAGCATCCCCTTGGCTGGCTGATTGCAGGAATTGCCGGCCTTGCTGCAACATTTCCCCTCTGGCTCTTCGGTAACATCTTCACTCTTACATTCCTTACCATCCCCGACACCCAGATCCGCAAAATAAAAGACCTTCAGTTTCACAGCACCATGCGGTTCGGAATATCATTTGTACTGGCTCTGGTACTCTTCCCTGTATACCTCATCGTATGCCTCCTGCTGTTTTCACCCTGGTGGTTCGCCATGATTTTATTCCTGGGTATCCCGCTGGCCGGATTATTTGCATGGAACTACAACCTCCTTTTCCGCAGAATCCTGGGAGGATTGCGCATAATAAGGCTTAAAATGCAGAATCGAAATGATTACAGGCGGCTAAAGGAAAATTATGATGATCTAACAACACTGGTTGCAGCGCTCTGAGATGGGAAAACAAGGACTGTTTGAAGGGAAAGTGGTCTGGATCACCGGCGCATCATCCGGCATAGGAGAGGCACTTGTCTATAAATTTGCAGCCTTGGGCTCTGAGATAATAATTTCCTCAAATGACCCGGCCGGACTGGAAAGAGTAAAAGGGTACTGCGGAAGAGCATCGGAAAGGATCAGCTGCGTCCCTTTCGACCTGTCAGATACTGAAAATATACGGGAAATTGCAGAACAGCAAATTGGCCGGACAGGAAAAGTTGACTTCCTGCTTAATATCGGCGGAGTGAGCCAGAGATCAAGAATTGAGGAAACTCCGATGTGGCTCGACAGGAAAATTTTTGAAGTCAACTACTTCGGAACAATAGCACTTGCCAAAGCTGTCCTCCCCTCCATGATCAGGCAGAAAAGCGGTCATATCCTTGCCACCAGCAGTATATCAGGAAGATTCGGGTTTCCCCTGAGGTCAGCCTATTCAGCCTCAAAACAGGCAATCCACGGCTTCATTGAAACCCTGTACCTTGAAAACAAGGACAATAATATAAGGGCATCTGTAATAATCCCGGGAAGAGTCAGGACAAACATCTCATTCCATGCCCTCGACAGTGAAGGCAGGGAACATGGGGTGATGGATCCGGGGCAGGAAAGCGGAATACCGGCCGAAAAAGCTGCAACCATAATCATAAAGGGAATTGTCAAAAATAAAAGGGAAATACTGGTAGGAGGGAAAGAGCTTCTCCTTCTGCATGTAAGAAGAACGGCTCCATGGCTCTTCTTCAGGATTGCGGACAAGATTGATTCGATGTAGTAATAACTTTAATCTGAGGAATAATGGAATATATCATTGGAGGAATACAGCAGATCGGGATCGGTGTCAGAAATATAGAAGAATCATGGAAATGGTATATTGACATGTTCGGAATGGATTGCAGGATTTTTGACGACGATTCGGTAGCAAACCTTATGTCGCGCTATACCGGCGGAGCTCCAGTAGAGCGACGTGCAATACTGGCACTTAACCTTCAAAGCGGCGGCGGATTTGAGGTATGGCAGCACAAGGGGCGAAAACCCGTGGAGAAATCCTCCAGTATCAGGCTGGGCGACCTGGGTATCCTTGCGTGCAAAATAAAAGCCCGGAATCTGAAAAACACCTATGAATTTCTCGGGCAAAAAAATGCTGATATCCTGGGAAAGCCTGTCCGCGACCCGGCAGGATCGGAATCCTTTTTCGTAAAGGACCCATTTGACAACATTTTCCAGATAATGGAATTCAACCACTGGTTCGCAGATGAGAAAAAGCATACGGGAGGCTCGTGCGGAGCAATTATCGGTGTATCAGACATCGAAAAAGCCAGGGTGGTCTATTCGGAGATCCTTGGATACGATGAAGTGATATATGATTCGACCGGGATATTTCCGGATCTTGCATGCCTGCCGGGAGGTGATAAAAAAGTCAGGAGGGTTCTTCTGAAATGCTCGAAACCATTCACCGGTCATTTCATCAGGGTTTTCGGTCAAAGTGTTATTGAACTTGTAAGCAACCCTGAAGAATGCGGGGAAATGACATTGAGCGGCCGCATGTGGGGCGACCCGGGATTTATCCACTTGTGTTACGATATTTCCGGAATTGATGCCCTGAAGGAGACCTGCAGGAAATCAGGACATCCGTTTACTGTTGACAGCAGGAACAATCAAAACGGCAACAGCTTTGACATGGGAGCTGCTGCAGGCCACTTTGCATATATCGAGGATCCCGACGGTACACTGATAGAATTTGTGGAAACCCACAAACTACCAGTTCTGAGAAAATTCGGATGGTTTATTGATCTGAGAAAAAGAAAGGCATACAAGCCGCTGCCTGACTGGATGATGAAAATGCTGAAATTCTCAAGGGTTTAGATCTCTCTTCCCTGGCCTGCCGCCTTAAGGACCCTCATGATATTGCCTCCCCATATCCTGGAGATATCGGATTTCGAATATCCCCTGCGCAAAAGCTCAATTGTAATGTTCCGCATTTCTGACACTGATCTGCAGCCCTCAACACCCCCGCCGCCGTCGAAATCGGTTCCAATGCCCACATGATCTATCCCTGCCACCTGAACCACATGATCAATGTGATCGACAACATCCCTCACGGTGGCAAGCTTCTCATACTTCTCCTTTATCTGAACATACTCTTTGAACATCAGCTCCTTTTTCTCATCGGAAAGCTTCTCATATTCACCATAGGCATTTCTAAGTTCCTTAAGCTTTTCTTCATATTCAGGATTGGGAGCCGGGGTCCTCACATATCCCGATAATATGCATATCTGCACTACTCCCCCGTTAGCCTTCAGAGACAGCAGCATGTCATCAGTCAGGTTCCTGGGATTTTCACAAAGCGCCCTGCAGCACGAGTGAGAAGCTATCACCGGGGATGTGGATATCTGCAGAACATCATAAAATGACTTGTCAGATATATGGGAAACATCAACCATCATTCCCAGGCGGTTCATTTCCTTCACCACCGACTTTCCGAAATCAGAAAGACCATTGTGCTCCGGCCCCGCAGGATCAGTCGATGAATCACAAATATCGTTATTCCGGGTGTGGCAAAGGGTAATATACCTTGCTCCCAGATCATAATACTGACCAATCCGGGAGATATCATTACCAACAGGATAACCATTTTCCAGCCCGATGAAAGCCGATAACCTGCCCTTTTTCTTCAATCTGAAGGCATCTTCAGCTGTAACTGCCAACCCTGCCATGCCAGAATTCTTTTCCACATTCTCATGAATCCGCCTGAAAACCTCCAGCGCCTGCTTATGTGCAACATTATTCATGGAATCATTTCTGGGACCCTGCTGGATAAAAACAGCAAAGAATTCTCCATCAAGCGAACCCTCCCTCATCCTTGGAAAATCGACACAACCCCTGTCATTTCGCACACCCAGGTCATAACCCGAACGCACCATCTCCATTGGAGTGTCACAATGAGAATCTATCGACAATATCTTCCCGTGGATCCTCTCTGCCCTTGATGACAGCACTTCCTCACGGCTGCTGCATGAAGAACAGGCAAACAATACAAGCAACAGACCTGCCAGCTTTCCTATACGCATATTACTTCTTTTAACAGAGAAAGATAAACAAAATGAGTGTTCAGGGAATAAACCCGTTCCGACAATTAACACTATTTAACAAAGAAAAGCCCCCGACCCGGAAGCCAGGGGCAACCATGAAAAGAATGGAAAATTGCTCCCCCGGACAGAAAAAGCATTTTCCTGAATTCATTCCTGCGCCGACTGCGGAATTTCTCAGCGGCTGCTTTCCGCGATTATCCGCCCATTGTCCATATAACATCCAAATTTATAAACTTCTTTCATCAGAGTTAACCATTTTACCAATAAGCTTGGCTTTGGAAAAGGGAGTGACTACTTTTACACCATGAAAACAACTTACGGCAGATACCAGTAAATGAACAGATACGGCCTTTCCGCATTATCAGTTTCAGGTGGAATACTATCCGGGCTCGCCTGGTGCAGCTGGTGTTCGGGACTGATCCTTCTGACTGCCTTTGTCCCGTTCCTGATCATTGAGGATCATATTTATAGAAACCGCAACAGGTTTTCAGGCGATGCAGTATTCCTTTATCTTTTACCCGGATTTCTCATATTCGCACTCATTGCAGTCGGATGGCTGAGAGCTGTAAGCATTGCTGCAGCTGTCATCGTAACAATCTGTGCAGCCATGATGATGTCTTTCGTATGGTGGGCCGCTCACAGGGTTAAGATAATGGCCGGACCTTTTGCAGGATATCTTTCACTGACAGCATTCTGGCTTCTTTTTGAGTTCCTGTGCCTTAATGCTGCCATTCTATCACCATGGCTCAACCTGGGTAACGGACTGGCAAAAGACGTCGCGTTCATCCAATGGTACGAATACACGGGAACTGCAGGCGGCACATTGTGGATCATCATTTCAAACCTGTTCCTCTGGTTCCTGCTGAAGGGTTTGACGGGGAAAAACCCCAGGGCAGGGCTCGCGCTGCCGGCATGGCTGTTGATAACGGCAATCCCTTCCGCGGTTTCCCTGCTGATCTTTTCTCACCTGAAATCAGACAATTCCACCGGATATGAAGTGGTCGCTGTTCAGCCAAATTACGATCCCTACCTTGAGAAGTATTCCATACCTTTTGATGTTCAGCTTGAAAGGTCCGTTAACCTGGCTGAGAGTGCAGCCACAGCTTCCACCGCATGGATCATATTGCCCGAAACTGCTGTGGATGATCCTGTAAATGAAAAAAGGATCAATGGGAACAATTATATCAGCATGCTGGAAAGCCTTAACGGGAAATATCCCCGGGCGGAAATTATCGCAGGAATGGTTACATACATTACCGATGCTCCGGAAGAAAGCTATGCAGGCGAACCCGGCCGGGAAGAAAGAAACCGATCCGGAGAAACACGTTTCAACTCTGCACTGAATATTGCCCCCGGCAGGAAAATCGAAATTTACCATAAATCCAAACTCGTTCCCGGGTTTGAAAACGTACCGGCCAGCGGATTATTCAGGTTTGTAAGCCGGATCCTTCCCGTGCCTGGAGATGGAAGCTGGAATTACGGAAGCCAGAAGGACAGGGCCGTTTTTACCGGTTCCGGCAGGTACCCGTTGGCAGCTCCGGTGATTTGCTATGAATCGGTTTTCGGAGAATTTGTTACGGATTATATAAAACTCGGTGCGGAAGTTTTATTCATAATTACCAACGACGGCTGGTGGAAGAATACGAACGGATACAGGCAGCATCTTTCATACGCATCACTGAGGGCAATTGAAACACGGCGGCCGGTTGTAAGATGCGCAAATACCGGTATCTCATGCCTTATCAACATCAGGGGGCAGGTCACTGAACAGACTGAATGGTGGAAAAGCACAGTGTTAAAAGGAATGATTTATCCGCAAAGAAGAATGACGACCTATGTCAAACACGGTGATGTGATTTTAAGATCTGCCGTTTTAATAAGCTTTCTGATCCTCCTCAGGGTCTTTCTGATTGCCCCTTTATTAAAGAAAATCAAACCGTCTGTACCGGATGCTTCCTGAGGTTGGCCCGGATATCGGACAAAAAAATCCTGTTACGGTCGCGGGGCAATAAGGTTCAGGGTACAGGGGTGAGAATTCAAATCACCCGGGTAATCATTCCTGTCTGGCTTTGAACAACCTGAATCCCTCATCGAGCCAGGCCTTGTACTCGTCAGCGTTCAGGTTGGTGGGCATCGGATCGTTGAGAGGATTGCCCTCATGATCAGTTATCACGTAGAGGGGAAGGGCGTTTGTTTTAAACTTAAGGATCTCCAGATCTTCATTGACTTTGCCTATCGTCTTCTTTACCTTCCCGTCTATTTCTGATGTGATCCATTCATTTTCAGGAAGCTGGGTTCTGTCATCCACATATAGTGCAACGATGACAAAATTGTTCCTCAGCCTTTGAAGAACATCAGGATCTGACCATACCCTGGCTTCCATGTTTTTGCAGTTTGCACAGGCATGCCCCTTGAAATCAAGCAATACAGGCTTTCCCTGTTTGCCTGCACACGCCAATCCCTGTGCATAGTCAAAATAACCGCTCAGGCCATGAGGCATGTCAAATTTGTCGCCATGCTTAACAACGGAACATAAATCATCTGAAAAAACTGATACTGCTTTATCAGGGATAAAAGTATTATTAGCTGCGCCGGCTCCGAATTGCCTGAATTCCGAGGTCTGAGGAGAGGGAAGAAGGGATGAAAGACCTTTAAGCGGAGCACCGAAAAGGCCGGGTATCAGGTATACCACAAACGAAAACACTGCAATTACCAGAAAGAGCCTGAAAGTTCCAATGTACGGGATATCGCTGTCGTGAGGAAATCTTATCTTGCCCATAAGGTAAAGCCCGAGGAGGGAGAAGATCACGATCCAGACTGCCAGGTAAATATCCCTTGTAAGTATCCTGAAATTATAAACACTGTCAATGGTCATCAGGAATTTCAGGCTGAAGGCAAGCATAATGAAGGCGAGGGATATTTTTACCGAGTTAAGCCAGCCTCCCGATTTCGGCAACCTGTTCATCATTGACGGGAACAAAGCAAAAACAGTGAAAGGAAGCGCAAAGGCAAGACCAAAGCCGCTCATCCCTACGGTGGGGCGGAGCCAGTCGCCAGAGGCAGCTTCAACAAGAAGGACACCAATTATTGGTCCGGTGCATGAAAACGAAACTATAACGGTTGTCAGTCCCATGAAGAATGAAGCCAGCAAGCCTCCCCTGTCAACTCTTGAATCTGCACCTGTAACCCATCTGTTCGGCAGGACAATCTCGAAAGCACCGAAGAAGGAAACTGCGAACAGAACGAATAGCACAAAGAATATCAGATTGGGTATCCAGTGGGTACTGAGTGTATTTGCGAAACCTGCTCCGGCGCTGGTAAGTGATACAATAACACCCAGCAGCGAATAGATCAGCAGAATAGACAGGCCGAAAATCAGTGCCTTGATCACCGAATGGACCCTGTTCTCAGATCCGTGGGAAAAGAAAGCCACCGTTATTGGGATCATTGGAAAAACACAGGGCGTCAAAACCCCGGCAAAGCCGGCGAGAATTGAGATAAGGAAAAACCTAAGCAATCCGCTTCCCGCTCCGGCAGGCCTGCCAGTTTCAGGACTCCCGCCGGCTGCACGACTTTCAGAAGATGATGCAGTTGATCCGATACCGATGCTGAATTCAACATCCTTGGGCGGGGAGCATGTCGTATTGCTGCACGACATGTAATTCACCATGCCTTTGACAGTGAATGAGGGTTCTTCAGAAAAAACAGCCTGCCTGAACTCGGCCCTGTTACTGAATGACTTTATTCTGAAACCGAAAGCCTCGTCGAAAATATCCTCAGGCTTTGTAACCTCGTATACACCGCCCTCAAGCTTATAAGCGGGAACCGTGTCGAAGCTGAATGAAGTCGGTATGGGTCCGTTTTCGGGAATGTCCATGGAATAAATATGGGAACCTTCTTCAATTGCAGCAGTGAATATCAGATCGTACCTGTTGTTTTCTTTTTTCTCATAACCGAACTCCCACGACACAGGGTCATATATCTGGGCCACTGACCCAAGGCTTAAAATCAGAAACAGGAATGAAAGGAATTTCAGTTTTCTGTTCATATCCGGCTTTATTATTTTGCTAAAACATTAAATCTGCAAAATCAACGAATACCCCCCCTGAAAAGTTCACAAACAGAATTCACCGCCATGTCAGGCAAGATCAATTTCATTGCCTTCCCTGTCGAAAAAATGATATTCCAGTGCGTGGTATGAAGTAACGGCCTGAATCTTTAGCAGTATTTTGTATTTCAGGTTCCATTTTCTGTAAACCGGGAAAAAACCGCATCGCAGATAGGCTGCAACGAAAGGATGGACATTCAGTATGATTTTTCGTGTTTTAATGCGGTCAACGATAAAAGAAAGCGCCCTTTCAATCTCATCGGTAAACAGGATTGTGGGCCTGCTTTTTCCGGTTCCCTGGCACGACGGACACTTTTCATCAGTCACAATGCTCATTTCGGGCCGTACTCTCTGGCGGGTGATCTGCATGAGCCCGAACCTGGAAAGAGGAAGGATATTGTGCTTGGTACGGTCGCTTGCCATGACTTCCTTCATCTTGTCAAAGAGGAGCTGCTTGTTTTCAGATGTCTGCATGTCGATAAAATCGACAACAATTATACCGCCCATATCCCTCAACCTAAGCTGCCGGGCTATCTCTCTTGCAGCTTCCATGTTCACTTCCAGGGCATTGGCTTCCTGATCATTGCCCGATCGCGACCTGTTGCCGCTGTTTACGTCTATTACGTGGAAAGCCTCGGTATGCTCAATGATCAGGTACGCTCCGTGCTTAAAGGATACCGTTTTCCCAAACAGGGCCTTTATCTGCTTGTTAATGCCAAAGTGGTCAAATATCGGTATTGTGCCCTTGTATACTTTTACAATTTTCTCCTTCTCGGGAGCAATCTCCCTGATGTAGTTCCTGATATCCTCAGCCAGTGAATGATCGTTGATATGAATGCTGTTGAATGTCACATTCAGCATATCCCTGAGAATGGTTGAGGTCCGGTTCATTTCGCCAATGAACAGCCTTGGTGATTTTGCCGCCTTCTTCAGGGCAGTAAACGCAGATTCCCATTTTTTTACCAGGTCTTTCAATTCGGCATCAAGAACAGCTACTTTCCGGCCTTCTGCAACTGTCCTTACTATTACCCCGTAATTCTTCGGCTTAATACTCTGCACCAGCGTCTTGAGCCGGTTTTTTTCCTCAGTGCTCTCAATTTTTGATGATATGGACACCTTGTCGGAGAAGGGGATCAACACCAGGTTCCTCCCTGCTATTGATATTTCGGAAGCCAGCCTGGGCCCTTTGGTGGAAATAGGTTCTTTGGTTATCTGAACAATAACGGTCTGCCCGGGAGAAAGAACATCAGTGATCCTGCCATCCTTGTCTATATCCTCTTCAAGCTTGAATTTATGAACCGGACTAATACGTCCATGCCGCTGAAGAGCTGTGAGATAGTATTTATGCTGCGACCTGAACTGTGCCCCCAGATCGAGATAATGAAGAAAAGCATCCCGCTCATAACCCACATTAATAAAAGCTGCATTCAGACCGGGCATTATTTTCTTTACCCTGCCCAGGTAAATATCCCCAACCGAGAATTTTATATTCCTCTTTTCCTTATTTAACTCGACTAAATGCTTGTCTTCCAATAAAGCCAAAGATACTTCCGATTCGCCAACATCAATAATTAAATCCTTGTTTCCCACGTCACTACATTGATCTGTGCCAATACAATATAACCTTCAATTCATAATACGAAAATAAACCTAAAGATCGATAGACCTTTAGGTTTAAAATTTAGATCCTGACTACCTGGCAATCTTCTATTTCTTCTTGTGTCTGTTCTTTCTCAGGCGTTTTTTCCGCTTATGGGTAGCCATTTTATGTCTTTTTCTTTTTTTTCCGCTTGGCATGGAGATTTATTTCTTTACGTGAGATTTGACTTTATTGATAAATGATTTTGCCGGTTTGAAAGAAGGGATATTGTGGGCTGGGATTATGATAGTTGTATTCTTTGAAATATTCCTTGCTGTCTTTTTTGCTCTCTTCTTGATAATAAAGCTACCGAATCCTCTTAGGTAAACGTTACTTCCAGTTACCATGGATTGTTTAATAGTGTCCATAAAGGCCTCCACAGTCTTCTGGACTGTAACCTTTTCAATACCAGTGTTTTTGGCAATTTCATTAACAATGTCTGCTTTAGTCATTTTCG
>CAYSXP010000001.1:0-331147 GCA_964435015.1 uncultured Rikenellaceae bacterium | reverse complement strand
CAGATCCGAACACGTGCCATGTGCGGAGTTCGATGGAGGGCCTGGAGTTCCTGGTTGTTCAGGAAATATTCATGTCCGAGACGGCGCGAATAGCCGATGTGATCTTCCCTGCATCATCATTCCTTGAAAAGGAGGGCACCTTCACCAACGGAGAGCGCCGGATCCAGAAAGTGCAAAGAGTTGTGGAACCGCTGCCAGGCACAAAACCCGACGGACAGATAGTGGTTGACATGATGAACCGTATGGGCTACCCCCAAAAAGGCTATTCGGCCGATATCATCCTGAAGGAAATCGCGGAAATCGTACCATTTTTCAAAGGTGTAAAATGGGATGAACTGGGAACCAACGGCAAACAGTGGCCCGTGCTGGAAAACGGTACCGACACGAAAATAATGCATACGGAATCATTCAAGCGCGGCAGGGGCAGGTTTCACTCCTGGGACTACGAGGATTCACCCGAAGTGACTGAAAATGCCGGTCAGTATCCCTACATCCTCACCACCGGCAGGCTGCTGGAGCACTACAACAGCGGCACAATGACCCGGCGAACCCCAAACCGGGAACTTGTTACTGAGGATGTGCTTTTTGTGAACCCGCATGATGCAGAAACAAAAGGACTTGTCAGCGGCGATTATGCCCGTATCTTTTCAGTGCGCGGAGCAACCACAATGAAGGTTCGCGTGACTGATGCGGTAAGGCCCGGAGTGTTGTATACCACTTTCCACTTCCCGGAGGCTGCCATTAACTTCCTGACAAGCGGGATCGGCGACCAGTACACCCTCACCCCCGAGTACAAGGTGACGGCTGTGGATTTCGAAAAGTCGTTGTATGGCATTTTCACCCGTGCCGAATGCCGGTCGATTATGAAAATAAAACAGGATGCCTGAAAATATTTAATTTATATTATGATCCTTTTATATCTGCAAATGGAGTATCCATTTAAAACTTCCGGTCGGGCCCCCAGGCACCGGCCTTAACACAATATAGCCATCTTCCATTAGAAATCTGAAAAATTGCAAGCCTGACTATTGTTAGATTTATGATGCAATGAATAGTAAATTGATGAAATAACAATGCTGTCAGGGGTATAATTATTCAATGCGACTTTAAATAATAAACTCCTTTCATAACAGCACTTCAACGACCTGTCAAAGAACAAACCAGCATGTCTGGTATAATAAAGTTAACTGAAAAGTACGGGCAAAATCAAATAAAAGTGATGAACAGTCTTAGCTCCGTGATGAAGTGCAGACTTAGGATGATACCTTTTTTTAAAGATATGCTCTTCAATTAACCCTGCAGGGAGCCTGGCGACCCGGATCCGGTAAACAGCCAAAAGTAATAATGAAATAACTTTTTTCCTGATGAGCCGTTTTCAGGATCATTTAAATACTATCTTTGTGTAGCAATTAACCTAAACAACTTCAAAACAAACTTACTATGGTAGACTCTTCAGTTGTTCTCTACGGACAAACAATTGCCTATACGTTATATGTAATTGTTATCCTGCTGGTCATGGCATGGTTCAGCTACCAGATCACACGCGGTGGCGGGAAGAATATCGTCAAACCGGCATTGTTTTACACCTTTGTGGGATTCCTGGTGGTGCTTGGCATAACTCTTCACATTGCCACCCACGAAACGATTCCCTGGAAACCAATTGATCTTAACCGCGACAAGATCAAGGCAGACAAGGTTTTTGAGATCTCCATCAAGGATCACCAGTTCAGACTGCCGGCAGATACCCTCAGGATCAAAACCGGCGAAATTGCTCACTTCAAGGTCACTTCAGATGACCTGACCTACGGTTTCGGACTTTTCAGGAAAGACAATTCCATGGTTTTCCAGATGCAGGTGGTACCGGGGCATATGAACGATGTGATGTGGGAATTCGTCAGGCCTGAAGTCCTCACCATCCGCTCGACGGAATATTCAGGCTGGAAGAGTGATAAAATGGTGCTTAAGGACGTGGTAGTGATTAAATAATTTAGAAACCTGAAAAACTTGACGATTATGAACTTTTATAAAACATTCATGGATGGGGAGCAGGGATTGTTCAAACCGATAACCCTCACCCCCATGCAAAAACTCACACTGCGTTTCGTGGTTGTCGGACTGGTTTACTACCTGTTCGCCGTTGTTGAAGGCATGCTCATGCGTGTGCATCTCACTGCACCAGGGGCCGTAATGGACGACAAGCAGTTTTTTGCCATTATGACTGCGCATCCGCTGGTAGGTATCTTTGGCTCTTCATATACTATTGTATTTGGCGCCTTCCTCTTCCTGGTTCCCTTCCTCATGAAAAAGCCTTTGTGGAGTTTTAAAATGGCCAACTGGACCCTTTGGCTCATTGCCATCGGTACTTTTGTTTTTTGGTTTGCCGGTTTCCTGTCCCACTACTCGCCCCTTTACACGCTTTACTGGCCGCTTCCGGCTGATTTTACCCAGTTCAGCGTGTGGGGCGGTACCTTTTTCATTCTGGGCATTGCCCTGGTGATGGTTGGGACCTTTTTGTTTGTGATCAACATTTTCAAAACCATTGCCTATAATCCGGAAGGACATGCAAAGCAGCCCAAAGGCGTGCTGGCTTCGGCTTTGGGTTTCAGGCGCCTTAAAAAAGCTGACGGCTCTTACTATGTCTCAACTCCGGTGGCAGCCATCGCCCGCGGAACAGTTGACACGGTGCTGAATGCCGGGATCATTACTTTTACCGGTGTGCTGATCCTGATCTACATGATAGCTGCAATACTGGGTCACGACCTGAAGCACTCAGCCATTGATGCCCTTTTGTACAAGAACTGGTTCTGGTGGGGCCTCGATCTGATTGCCGACGGGCTCGTGCTGATCTTTGTGGCCGGCACCTGGTACCTGCTTGCCACATTGATTACGGGGAAAAACATCTTCATGGAGAAATGGGCACGTATAGCCTTGTTCGTCGAAATGATTGCTTCATGGTTCGTATGGTCGCATCACCTGATGTCGGATCAGGCCCAGCCGCAATTCCTTAAAATATTCTCCGGTGAAATGCTTACGATTATTGAGCTGATCACACAAGGGCTGGCATTTTTCATTGTCCTAGCCACATTGTGGCAGGCACGTCCGCTGAAAATGAGCAACCCGCTGAAGTTTCTGCTTGGCGGACTTCTGGGTTTCGCCCTTGCCGTTCCGGCAGGTATCATGCAGGCCGACCTCGGACTGAACCGCATTCTTCACAACACTCAGTGGATCGTGGGTCCGCATGTTCATGTCGCTGTCCTGGTCGGTCTGACAATGACCCTGTATTCAGCCATCTACCTGTTGCTCCCCATCCTTACCAACGGAGCAAAGCTGTACAGCCAGAAACTTGCCAACTTCCATTTCTGGGCCCATCTGCTGGGGGGCATAGGCATGGGAGCCTTCATGGGGATGGCCGGACTGCAGGGCATGCTGCGAAGGGTGGTGTACCATAATGGTGAATTTGACCTTTACATGATACTGGCTGCCCTGGCCGGGTCATTGCTGCTGCTGGCCTTCCTTGCATTCTTCTATAACATAGTAATGAGTGTGGGCCTCAGGGGAGTGCTGGGAATATTCTCACCCTCCGGGCTCGATAAGGACAGGCTGCTTCCGGAAGAGAAATAAAAAGTCTGCAGGAAGAGGTTGACACTAAAAGACAACCTCTTCCTTTTGTTATTGAGTGATTCTGAAAACAAAAGTTCATGCTGCTTGGCAATACGGCTCAATATGCGTTAAGGATCCTGCTCTACATGTCTGAAAAACCCGGCAGGAAATATCCGGCGTCCGAACTTATCCGGAAACTGAATATTTCAGACAAGTACCTAAGGAAAATAATGACCCATATGGCCAAGGCAGGCTTTGTTGAAAGCATCAGGGGCAGGTACGGCGGATATATTTTCAGGAAACCTGTTCAGGAGATCACTATAGGCGACATAATTTTTTCGATTGAAGGAAAAGGAAAATACATGGAATGCATGCTTGGACTGGAGAAGTGTGATGATGAACATCCCTGCAGGCTGCATGGCACCTGGTTTAAGATCAGGACCAAAATCCTTGATATGTTTGACAATACTTCCCTCGAAGATCTGATTGAAGTCAGCCCTTCGCGGGATTGATAACGGCAACAGGTTCCACGGGTGCAACAGACAGGCTGCCCGAAACCGGTTTTACTTTGCTCCTGCCGGTCCGGCATATTTTGCATCACCCAGTCCCAGCACCGGGTAAAAAATAAACGGCAGCAGAAGCAGGCCAATGGTAAAGCCTTCGTTCTTTCCAAAGCTTTTTGACAGCAGATTGGTCACCCATATCCCAAAAACAATATTCACCACCGGGATAAGGAACAGGAACAGCCACCACCATGGCTTGCCGACAATTTCAAGGAGAACAAGAAGGTTGTAGACCGGGATCAGGCATGCCCATCCGGGTTTCCCGGCCTTGGCATATATCTTCCACACTGATACAATCGTTAAAACGACTACTGCCAGATAAACAATAATGATGATTGCTTTCATGATTCAGTGATTTTAATTTTCCTACTCATATAGCTTTTCGGTTACGCTTCGCTTTTTTTTATGGTTTCTGAACTCCACACTTCCATATAAAAATAAACAAAATTATCCGGACACTACTGTTTCAGAATCTGGAAACGATTTTTTCACAAGAGTTGGTCTGAAGCAGATTTTGTTCGCGGACCCGGATTTTTCAAAATCCTGCCTGTCAGGGTAACTGAGATGAAATTGACTTTTAAACGGGTGTGTATTATACATGTGCAAAACTGATAAACATTTATTTTTGAAAAATGTTATTAAGTCAAAAAAACAATGGAACAGAATATTCATCAGTTCTGGAGCATGTCACAGGCCGACCTGTTCAGGGGGCTCAATACAGCAGGGGACGGACTGGCTTCCTCCGAAGCCCTTAATCGTATTGGAATCTATGGTGCAAACCGGCTGAAACCGCCGAAACGCTCAGGCACCCTTACGCTTCTCGCGGGTCAGTTTAAAAGTCCGATTATCCTTATATTGCTGTTTGCCACAGGATTGTCATTTTTCCTCCATGATCCGGCCGATGCCGCAATCATTCTCGCCATTGTGCTGGTAAGCGGGTTCCTGGGATTCTGGCAGGAGCACAGTGCAAACGATGCTGTAAAAAAGCTTCTCGCCGTGGTTCAGATCAGGGCAGCCGTTATCCGCGACGGAAAACAGCAGGAAATTCATACCGAACAAACAGTGCCGGGAGATATTGTCATTCTCGGTGCCGGCGACATTGTTCCCTGCGACTGCCTCATCCTCGAATCGAAAGATGCTTATGCCGACGAATCAATGCTGACCGGAGAGAGCTACCCCGTTGAAAAATCAGTGTCTGTATTGCCTGAAGCGACTCCCCTGGCGCAACGTACAAACTGCCTCTGGATGGGAACGCATATTGTAAGCGGCACTGCCAGGGCAATGGCTGTTCATACCGGGGCCGGCACCGAATTCGGCAAGGTGGCGGAACGGCTCAGGCTGAAGCCCCAGGAAACCGGGTTCGAACACGGTATCCGGAAATTCGGCTATTTCCTGGCTGAAGTTACAATGATCCTGGTAATAATCATTTTTGCGGTTAACGTTTACCTGCACCGTCCGGTAATGGATTCATTCCTGTTTTCGCTGGCGCTGGCAGTCGGACTGACGCCACAGCTGCTGCCGGCGATAATCAGCATAAACCTGTCGCACGGCGGTAAAAAGATGGCTGAGAAAAAGGTTATTGTCAAAAGGCTTGCTTCAATAGAAAACTTCGGCAGCATGGATATCCTTTGCTCCGACAAGACCGGCACCCTGACCGAGGGAACGGTAAAGCTGCACTCGGCGGTTGACATAAATGGTTCATCATCAGAAAAAGTGTTCTTCCATGCCTATATCAATGCCTTTTACGAGACAGGGTTTTCGAATCCCATCGATGAAGCCATACGCAGCTACGGCCAGCCTGATCTGTCAGGCTATGAGAAGCATGATGAGATACCGTACGATTTCATACGCAAACGCCTGAGCATAGTCGTAACCCATGGCGAAAACTGCCTGATGATCACCAAGGGGGCGCTGGCAAATATCCTGGAGGTATGCACTTCTGCGGAAACAGGGGAAGGAAGTATTGCTGATATTTCCATGGCAACGGATCAGATCCGCAACCTGTATTCGCAATACA
Organism: uncultured Rikenellaceae bacterium; assembly: GCA_964435015.1. Classification (GTDB taxonomy): domain Bacteria; phylum Bacteroidota; class Bacteroidia; order Bacteroidales; family VadinHA17; genus LD21. The sequence goes on along the minus strand of CAYSXP010000001.1, from coordinate 324,967 downwards.
GCGGTCAGGGTTACCGTACCCTCGGTGTTGCATACAGGCAACTGCCAGGCAATTCCTGTCATGGTGGCAGCAAAGGTCCGTCGATCGGCAAGGAATCTGAATCGGGAATGATTTTTGCGGGATTTCTCGTTCTCGAAGACCCCCCGAAACCCGGAATAATTGAAACCATTGAAAAGCTGAAAGGACTCGGGGTTTCGCTTAAAATCATAACAGGCGACAACAGACTGGTTGCATCGTCGCTCAGCCGCAGAATAGGCCTGCCGGAGAGCACGATCATAACCGGACAGGAACTGCGCGAAACAAGCGACGAGGCTTTGACGGCATGTGTTTCGGGGGCTGCTATTTTCGCGGAAATAGAGCCAAACCAGAAGGAAAGAATAATAATTGCACTCCGCAAGGCAGGCAATGTCGTAGGTTACATGGGTGACGGCATCAACGACGCTTCTGCCCTGCACTCTGCCGACGTGGGCATCTCCTTCGGCGGCGGTGCTGACGTTGCAAAGGATGCCTCGGATATTGTCCTCCTCGAAAAGGACCTGAGCGTCCTGGTTGAAGGCGTCAGCGAGGGCAGAAGAACATTCGCCAATACCCTGAAGTACGTTTTTATGGCTACAAGCGCCAATTTCGGAAATATGTTCAGCATGGCCGGTGTATCAGTTATTCTCCCTTTCCTCCCCCTGCTGCCAAAACAGATCCTGCTTACCAATCTCATGACCGATTTCCCTGAAATGACAATAGCCACCGACAATGTCGACAACGAAATGATCGACAGCCCGAAAAAATGGAATATCAGTGCAATAAGAAAATTCATGGTCACATTCGGGCTCATAAGTTCCGTATTCGATTACATTACTTTCGGCCTGCTTCTGCTTGTACTGCATGCTGGTGAGAACCAGCTCAGAACAGGCTGGTTTATTGAGTCTGTAGTGTCAGCTTCACTGATTGTCCTGGTCATCCGGAGCAGAAAGTCATTCTACAAAAGCAGGCCCGGGAAATATCTCCTTGCCGCCACCATTTCTGTTGTGGCTTTCATATTGATCGTTCCGCTGACTCCCGTCGGAAAGATCTTTGATTTTGTCGCGCTTCCTTTTAAAACATATCTGCTGCTTATGCTCATTGTGGCTTTCTATATTATTACTGCGGAGATTGCCAAGAAGATATTCTACAGGAAAGTAAGGATCTGAGCTCCTGATAAAGGCAGATTAAATAAAACAGATCCGCCGGCTGGTTCCTCTAAGGACCTGAGCCCGGCTGCCCCACAGCGGATCAGCTTTCGGGAACGGTTACCGGCTGATTTTAAACGGATTTCATATCGGATCATCTGATTGTTTTTCATATCTTTGTTCTTATCTGCTAAACATCAATAATTTCATTGTTACACCATAGAGCATTTTTTAAATTAATTCTTTACTAATTGATATGGTTACCTGATGAAGAAATTATTATTACCTGTACTGATTTTCCTTTGCATTATTAATGTTAATTCGCAGATAGCGAAATCCGTAAGGAACATAAATCCTGCTGCCTATGGGGGAGATTCCCAGGTTTGGGACATTAAATCCGGTGACGGTTTTACTTTTTTTGCAACGGGCTTTTCTTTAACCGTATGGGACGGAGTGGCCTGGCTGGCCGTAAGTAATGGCAGATATATGCGCTCCCTTGATTATGACAGTGTGAGTAAAAGACTCTATTGCGCGGGAGACAATATGTTCGGCTACTGGCAGCAAAATATTTACGGCGATTTTGAATTTATCTTATTGTACGAGAATACCAGTTCATCCGAAAACCAAATATTCTGGAGAACGATTTGTGGTAGTGATGCTGTATATTTTCAAACACATGACCTAATTATAAGGTATGATCCGTCACGAAAAACAGTTTCCAGACCCGTTGAAAAACGCGAAATAGGATACATTCATAAGATTAACGATGTAATATATGTTCAGGCAGACAATGTCATATACACAATAAATGATTCCGGCATTGAAGCTGCCGGAATAACCGTTGAGGGCAGAGTTGCAGGGATGGCAAAATTCAACGATTCACTGATATTTGTATCAGAAAGGACCGGAATAATGTGCTGTTATAATGGAATTCTGTCTGAAATCAACAAAAAGACAAACAGATACCTGGTAGAACAACAGGTATTTTCATCTGTGCAGTTTGATAAAACCAGGTTAATTGTGGGTACGGTTCTGGATGGAGCTTATTTAATTGACCGGAATGGAAATATTATTGAAAAATACAATGAAAATTCAGGAACGAATTTCAGTACTGTCCTGAGCATTGAACCTGATAAAAACAAAAACATCTGGCTGGGCCTTGACGGTGGAATATCCAGGATCTATAATACAGGAAATGAAAGCTATTTCCGCAATTCAAGGATCGGCAATGTATATGCATGCCTGGAATCGGACGGCAAACTATATATTGGTACGAATAAGGGGGTTTATGTATCGGAGAATAACAAACCCCCGGAATTCATTAAAAACACCCAGGGGCAGGTCTGGGACATATTGAAAGCAGGAAATGATATTCTGGTGAATCATGACAAGGGTTTGTTTGTTCTAAACCGGAACATGGAACAGATAAGCGAACCGGTATGGAGAATCAGTCCCTGGTATGGCTATCCGGATATTTTTCTTGTTTCAGGCAAGTCGGGTTTCTCCATTTATGAAGTAAAAAACAAGCGCCTGGTTTTCAGGAACAAACTGGAAGGGTTTACCGGAAATTTTCCCAGCGGGAGAACAGATAAATACGGAAATATATGGGTGACCGGATTAGAGGGCTGCGTTCAAAAACTTATGATCGATAAAAATAAACGGAAAGTGGAAAAGAGCAGGTTTTTCACTTTTCCTGATCCCGTTGGCTGGATTTACACATCAGTTTTAGATGGTGAGTTGATTTTTAATTCGGGTAATGGTTTTTATAATTATGATATAGGAAATGATGTTATTGTCAAGAACGATTATTATACTGAACTATTTGAAGATCTTAAGACCGAGTCGCGGGAAATAACACAAACCGGGAATCTTTTTTTCAATATAAATGTAACCCTGGGAACCAATGTTGTTGAGCGTATTTCCGATACAACGGTTATAGTGAAGAAAATATTCGCCGATATTAATAACGAACTGATACCGCCAACTTTCTGCCGGTATCAGAAACTCAACGACAGCATTGTTACTTTCGGATTTTCCAACGGGGCTGCTTTTTACAATATAAAACAAGAATCAGAACCTTTGGAATCTGAGATTAAATTAAGAAAAGCTGATTACATTCATAACGATAAATCCCACAAATTACCCGTTGATACAGACTATTATTCATTGCCGTACGAACCGGTCGAATTTCAATTTTACTTTACTGGATTACCTTCAGTCTACAATATTGAATATTCTGTTGACGGCAGTCAGTGGAAATGGTTTCCGATAACGGAGCCATTGAAGCTGTTTTATCTGAAACCCGGAGTTCACAAATTGAAATTAAAATGCGATTTGCTTAAGCCGGTTGAAAAAACAATAACAATTGATATTGCCAGACCTTTTACATCTTCACCAGGGTTCTATGCACTGGCTGTCCTGCTTGCAATAATACTGTTAATATCTGTTTATCACTTATATGACTATCGTTTAAAGGTTGTGGAAAGAAGGCTGGCAAAACAACAAACAGAACAACTGGAAAAAGAAAGGATTATGCATGAGAACGAATTATTGGCCATGGAGGTACATTTAAGAGACAAGAAATTAACCAGCCTGGCCATGAACAGCGTACACATAAATAATATGCTTGAAGAAATAAAAAACGATATTCAGAAAATTGAAGTGAACAACCCCGAAATCAGGGAAAAGATAAACAGTGTCCTGAAAAGGATAGCGGGCCGCCGTATGGACGAAGAAAACTGGAAGGTCTTTGAAAAGCATTTCAATTATGTTCATGATGGTTTTTTCGACAGGCTGAAAACCCAATATGGTAACCTTTCAAATAACGATCTGAAGATTTGCGCCTATATTAAATTGCGCCTTTCAACAAAAGAAATCGCGGTATTATTGAATATCACTCCCTCGAGTGCAGTTATAGCACGTCACCGATTGAGAAGGAAACTAAATATATCGAGTGATGTTTCACTTTCGGATCTGATAGGCAAAATTTAGCCGGTGTTAATACGCTGATTTTTCTATTTATCATACGATCATCAACATACAACATATGTAAGCAAAATATATTAATATAACACAAAACTCAATATTAAGGTTGTAAATAGTATGTATGGATTATTTTTTTGGACAATTATCATATTTTAACGATACTCGTTCGAGAAACAAAAACAATACTGAATGAAACCAATCTGTTTGTTTGTGGCCATTGTTGCCTGTGTCTTTTTTTCCTGTAAACCTGGTGATCATTGGAAGCTGGCATGGAGCGACGAATTTGAGTACAACGGTTTGCCTGATGTAACAAAGTGGAGCTATGACACTCTGGGAAACGAATGGGGCTGGGGTAACAACGAAGCTCAGTTTTACACCGCCGGAAAATTACAAAATGCATTCGTATCCGACGGTACATTGAAAATATCGGCTTTGATCGACAGTGCCGGCGGTAAGCGTTACACCTCGGCACGGCTGGTAACCAGGGGAAAAGGTGACTGGTTGTTCGGCAAATTCGAAATACGTGCAAAACTGCCGACGGGAAAAGGAACCTGGCCCGCCATATGGATGATGCCTACCGACAGCTATTACGGCGACTGGCCAGGCAGCGGTGAAATAGATATTATGGAAAATGTCGGGTTTAATCCTGATACCATCCTGGCAACAGTACATACAAAAAGATACAATCATGTGATCGGCACCCAGACAAGCGGTAAAATGCATGTTCCAACGGCATATACCGGTTTTCATGTATATGGCCTCGAATGGGACGAAAATGAATTGCGGGCATATATCGACGGGAAACACTATTACACTCATAAAAATGAACATAACGGGCCCGACACCTGGCCATTCGACAAGCGGTTCCATTTGATCCTGAACCTTGCAGTCGGCGGAAACTGGGGCGGTGCCATGGGAATAGATGAAAACGGCTTCCCAAAAGTGATGGAAATCGATTATGTCAGAGTGTTTCAGAAAGAAGAATAGTTGCTGATTCATTTAACGATTTCAATATATTCCGGTGTTAATTTACCGGATGCCCGAATATCAACATTTTCAGTCATGCTGATCTGCAATCCGGCCTTCAACTGCCTGCAGATGAAGACATATGCCGTATCGATCAAGCAAAACCAGCTGGTACTGAAAAATAATGCAGAATAACAGATTAATACAGTAACTGACTTGCCAGGATCAAAAAACAATTTAACCATGAAAAAAGCCAATATTCTTCTTACGGTCATGCTGCTTATGCTTTCGTTTTCTGTTTATGCACAGAACATAAAGGTAAGCGGTATCGTTATCGGTTCTGAAGACAAACTCCCGATACCAGGAGCAACGGTTCAGGTCAGGGGGACCTCCGCAGGAACCATAACTGATAACAAGGGGACATTTGAAATAAATGCTCCCAGGGATGCTACCCTGCTTGTGTCCTTTATAGGCTACAGGCAATACGAGTTTCAGGCAACCTCTTCATTCATAACGGTGACACTCGAACATGAAAGTGTTATGATAGACGAAGTGGTGGTTACCGCTCTGGGTATAAAAAGATCCGAAAAGGCACTGGGATATTCTGCGCAAAAAGTGACAGGTGAAAATCTGCAAAAAGTGGCAGTTGTCGATGTAACTACTTCATTAACCGGAAAAGTTGCGGGTATGCTGGTCAAAAATCCGACAGATTTTAATGTTTCACCCGAACTTACCATCCGCGGGGAAAAACCACTCCTGGTTATTGACGGAATAGCCTACGAGAATAAAACCCTTAATGATCTGGCTTCAGAAGACATTGAATCAATAAGCGTACTGAAAGGAGCAACCGCTTCCGCACTGTATGGTTTTCGCGGAGGAAGCGGAGCAATTATCATTACCACCAAGAATGGCACCGGCAAAAAAGGGATCTCAGTTGATATTTCAACCAATAACATGTTTACCGCAGGCTATCTGGCAATTCCCAAAAAGCAAAGCGTGTACGGAAGAGGCATTAACGGTGTTTATGATAAAAGCTCCATTTATTCATGGGGTGAAAAAATGGATGGCCGGACATTACTGCAATGGGATCCCCATCTTAAAGAATACAGGGAATATGCCTATCTTCCCATAGGCAAAGACAACTTTAAAAATTTCCTGGAACAGGGTTATATTACCAGCAATAATGTAAATGTTGCTTATGGAGGGGAGATTGCCTCATTAAGAAGTTCATTGAACTGGACGGAGAATAAAGCCCGGTATCCGAACCAGAAACTTAATAAATTCACATATTCCTTTGGAGGAGATCTGAAGCATAAGAATTTTGAATTATCCTCCAATCTGTCATATACCAAAAGACAATCACCCAACATGGGGTATAACGGATATACATCATATGATCCGATGTACGGGCTGATTATCTGGTCGAGTGCGGATTTTGATATCAGGGACTATAAGGATAACTACTGGAAAAAATACAATGAAACACAGAATTATTCCTATTACGATACAGAAGAAGGCCTGAATAACCCGTACTTTGATGCATACGAAAAAACAAATACCGTCTCCCGCGATATTTTTAATGCCGACCTAACCTCAAGTTACCAGATTACACCCTGGTTGAAAGCCACAGCACGAGCCGGCCTTGATTTCTTCATCGACCGCGGCGAACTTAAGGTTAACTGGGGATCAAACGTTATGACAGGTAATACGGCAGTACCGGGAAACATGTATACATGGAGCGGTTATCGCACGGGAAGCTATGATATAGGGCAGGAACAGGGTTACAGCCTGAACAGTGATTTTTTTCTGACCGGCGATAAATCGTTCGACAAGTTTAATATCGAATACCTGGCAGGAGGAACAATCTTTTACATGAAGGATGATATTCTGAATGCCAGAACACAGGAAGGGATCAGCACTCCGAAGTTTTATGCAATCGCCGCATCTGTGGGAATGCCCAAAGTGGTTCAATCTGCCCTGGCACAACAGGTAAATTCCCTGTATGGCCGATTAGCATTATCCTGGGGCAAGTTCGTCTTTCTGGACCTGACAGGCAGAAACGACTGGAGTTCAACCCAGCATCCCAGCAAGCGCTCGTATTTTTATCCTTCCATATCGGGTAGTTTTGTGCTCTCGGAATTGATGCCCTCAACAAAAGACTGGCTGGATCTGCTTAAGGTAAGGGCATCGTGGACCATGTCAAAAATGCCTGCAGAAATATATAAAATCAACTATACGTTCAAAACCGATCCGCTGTTCTGGGGTACATTGAACGGCGCTGAAGCTCCCAACAGCCTGTACTCTCCGCTTGTAAACCCCGAAACCCACCGGACAATCGAAACCGGCCTCCAATTCATTATGTTCAGGAACCGTCTGTCATTCGACGCTTCTTATTACAGCAAATTCATGTATCAGCGGCTTGTCAAGTCAAGCCTGAGTGCCGCTACCGGATACGATGAGGTTTACATCAACATAGGAGAGGACCATACCCGCCGCGGCTGGGAAATCTATCTGGGCGGAACTCCTCTTCAGAATAATGACTGGAAATGGGACCTGGGATTCAACTGGTCGAAATTCGCTACATACTATTCTTCACTTGATGATCAATTTTCACAAAAAAAGCCCTGGGTCAAAATTGATGAACGTGTAGATGGCTACATTAGCAAGGATTACAACAGGGACCCGTCCGGGAACATTATTCACGACAATGCAGGATTGCCCGAGTTCAGCAATTACGATTCCCGGTTCGGTTTTATCGATCCCGACTGGATCTGGGGCCTGAGCTCCACCCTGAGATACAAGAATCTGAGTTTATTCGTTTCGGTTGACGGTGTTGTCGGCGGATTGATGGGTACGCGTACCGAAAGTTATATGTGGCAGGCAGGGGTGCATCCCGAATCGGTTTATGACCGCGACAAGGATTATACCGGACAGGGAGTGAATGTTATTTCCGGTACGGCTACATACGACAAGGATGGTTTTATAACAAGTGACTCTCGTAAGTTCGCTCCAAATGATAACAAAACATCATACGAGAGCTATATGAGATCATTTCACGGAAGCAGTGCATGGGGAGGTAACGGAACAAGAAGCGATGTATACTCAAAAACATTCTTCAAGGTCCGTGAATTATCACTTACCTGCAATATACCTTCAAAATACCTGAAGTCGTGGTGGAGCCGTTCAGCTTCAATAGGCCTTGTGGGCCAGAACCTGTTCCTCTGGTCTGAAGATTTTAAATATTCTGACCCCGACGGCGGCAATGAAGACTTTGCCGATCCTTCAGTCAGATATCTGGGGTTCAACATAAAACTATCATTCTAACAAAGCCAGGAAATGAAAAATATTAAATACATATCAGTACTGCTTATAACGGTCGTTTTATCGTGCAGTAAATTTGATGATATAAACAAAGATCCGTATGCATCCGACCGGGTTCCGGAGGAAATGCTTGCAGCCAAAACATTGATCGAAACATTTAAGTTCTGGAACCCCAACCCTTTTGATTTTTCTACGGGTAATCTGTGGAATAAGCATATAGCATGGACAACAACCTGGTCAAATCCCTATCAGTACTATTACTCATGGTGGCCATACGGAGGTTTTGGATTCAAACGCCTTACCGATCTCAAACTTATGGTTGAGTATACCAGGGAGAAAGATTCACATCCTTCATATCAGGGCCTCGAAAAATTCATGAAAGCATGGTACGGTTTTGCTTCCACCCTGGAAATGGGTGACATTCCATATTCCGAAGCCGGTATGGCAGATGAAGGCATCCTGAGACCAAAATACGACAAACAGGAAGATGTTTTCAGGTATATCCTGGACGATTTAAAGAAAGCCGAGACATATTTTGCCGAGGGAAAACAGTTTCAGGGAGATGTTATGTATGATGGCGATGCTTCGAAATGGCAAAAATTATGCAATGCCATGCAGCTTAAGGTTCTTCAGACAATGAGCAAAAGAGCGGGGAACGAACACAGGGCACGGTTTGCTGAAATCATTGCATCGGGCCATCTGATGACAGGCAATGACGACAATTTCCAGCTCAGGTATTTCGGAACCGATAATTCGCACCACCCTTTCTGGAACGGTGCAAGTCAACGCCGGGAAACGGTTCTGACTAACTTATTGGTTGATGAACTTAAAAAGAACAAAGACAGGCGCCTGTTCTATTTTGCCGACCCCGCACCCGACCTGCTCAGTGCAGGTAAAAGTGAAAACGATTTTGATGCATATGCCGGCGCCGACCCTACAAGAGTTCCATGGGAGCTGGCCGACGAAAACAATTCCTATTCTCATATTAACCAGCGCTATGTTGATGACAAGACCGGCGATCCGATGTTAAGGTTCACTTATGCCGAACAGTGTTTTATTATTGCCGAAGGATTGGAGGAAGGATGGGCACCGGGCAGTGCAAAGGATTACTATGAAAAAGGGGTTAAAGCCATGCTGGAATATTACATGAACCTGCCTTCAGCAGCAAATACCCATGGAATGGCCATTACACAAGATTACACAGATAATTACTTTACCGGAGAGGCAGCTTATAAAACAGGAGGGACAAAACAAGACCGCCTCCGCCAGATACTGGTTCAACGTTGGTTCATTGACTTCTTCCAGGGCAACGGTGGCAACTACGCCCAGTTTCTGCGTACCGGCTACCCCGAATATCCCCTGGACCCTGCAACCAGTCAGAATCCTGATGATAAATCGGTTTACCCTAAACGCTGGAAATACCCCGAAGGCGAGCATACCCAAAACCCCGATAATTATCAAAAAGCTGTCAATGAGCAATTTAACGGCTACGATGGTATTAACGGAATTCCGTGGTACCTGAAATAATCACCAAAGTCACTGAAAGTATCACAAACAATACGCCTTACTCTCTATTCAGCAGGCGTATTGTTTTTTATTAATCCTTTCAAGATCATACCTGCATAATGTACGTGATGAAAACTCCTGAAAAAGTGATACTGCTAATAACCGTATGTTTTTCTGTTTTTCAAGCATCGGCTCAGAATCAGAAGGACCTTCTCAGCAATGACTTCTTCAAACTTGGTTTTGATGAAAAAAAGGGCATAGTGTATGTAAAGAGACAAAATAAAGATTTTCTGGCAATTACTTCTGCCATTAATACGGATGACACCACGTTTATCGCCGGACCGGCCTGCAAATTCCGAAAACCGGCAATCACGGCTGTCAAAAACATGTCAGGAACAGGCCGGCAGATTACATTATCGGGCCGGGATGAGAAAAACCTGTTGGATATTACCATGGTAATATTTCTTTCTGATAAAACACCGGCTCTGGTTTTTGAAACCTCATATAAAAACACGGCAAAATTTGATATCAACGTTAAAAGCATTGAACCTTTGAGGGTACTGGAAAATGAAACCGGAGGGATGAGGCATGAGGGCTCGCAATGTTTGCTTAACGGAGCCATGTATTATGATGCCGGTTCGATACAACAGCTAACCCTGCCATATGAAAAAGGTGAACCTTATGGCGAAACAAAAGGCGGAGTACCGGTGAACAGGTCTCTGGCTTCCGACAAACGGACCGTTCAAAGCTGGTGGAACATCGGAATATTCGACGGTTACGACAAGGAAGCCATCGTCATGGGTTATTTAAGAAATATTTCCTGCATGGGCCGGATCCAGTTACTGAAAGAAGATTCCGATAAAATTTCTTTTGTTGTCGAATCAGTTTATAATGAGGGACACATTCTGAAACGGGGGCAATCCTTAAGTTCGGAAAAAGTAATGATAACCATCGGTGCCAGTCCTTATGCAGCATTGGAAACATACGCATTCTTTACAGGAATGGAAAATCAAGCCATTAGCGGCTCCATTGTGAATGGCTGGTGCCATTGGTTCTACTCGCTGGACGATTATGATGAAAAAGAAATCCTTCAGAATGCAGAATTTGCAGCAAAACATCTCAAACCATACGGACTGGAGTATATTCAGATTGATGAGGGATATCAGAAAACACACGGCGACTGGGACGGGAACGAAAGATTCCCGGGCGGAATGAAGTACCTGGCACACAAGATAAAAAGCTACGGACTTAAACCGGGTATTTGGCTCGCTCCTTTTGTCGTTTCAGAAAATGCCGCCATATTCAGGAATAACCCTGACTGGTTCCTTAAAAACCCCGACGGCTCGCTTAAACGTGTCGGACCCTGGCCCGGCGAAACAACCGACTGGTATCGCGACGAGAACCCGAAACGCTACTGCCTTGATATAACACATCCCGATGCCGAAAAATGGTTTACTGATCTGATTGATACAGTTGTCAACAATTGGGGATATGAAATGCTGAAAATTGATTTTGTAGCCTGGTCAGTTTTTTCGGCATATAAATTTTATGACCCTGCATTTTCTCCGTCACAGGTCTACCGGAAAGCATTTGAAATAATGCGAAAAGTGGCGGGAAATAAGTGTCATATTCTCGATTGCGGCCCGGGACAGGTAACTGCCGGATTGATTAACAGCATGCGAATTGAATACGATCAGAACTACGGATCCCGTCATGAGACCTGGAAACAGTATTTCGGCAACCCTTCGTCAAGCGCAGGAGCATTGGGAAAACGCTACTATTACCAGAACAATGCCTGGACCAATGATATTGACCATATATGTATAGATTTGCTGTCACCTTCACAATCACAGGCTGTTGCAACTCTTATTGCACTTAGCGGCGGCAACACCATGTCGGGCGACAGACTGATGAATCTGTCTGAAACAAAAAAGGAAATACTTAAAAAAGTTTTTCCGTCAGGCGGATCGTTCACCCGGCCCGTGGATTTACTGGAATCGGATCCTCAAACCGTGTTTGTTACAGATGTTAAAAGACCATTCGGAGAATGGACAGTCGCGGGATTTTTCAACCCTGACCCGTTAAACCCGGTAAGGAAGAAATATCCGTTGAACAGATTGATGCTTGATCCGGACAAAACATATTTATGCTTCGATTTCTGGAAAGAAGAATTCACAGGTGAAATAAAAGACACCATTAATGTGATGATTGAGGCCGAAGGGGTTACCCTGTATTCTTTGCATGAGAAAAGCAGCGAACCCGGGATAATTTCCACAAACAGACACATTCTGCAGGGAGCTGTTGAAATAGAATCGGTTCACTATGACAAAAACAGAAATGCTTTAACAGGCGTTTCCGTTGGTCCCGAAGGTTCAGTACACAGCGTTTATGTTTATATACCCGGTAACTGCTCATGGTCTCCCAAAGGGCACAAAATGTATGAGAGCCATGATAATTACTTATTAAAAATGACAGATGATAACATTCTCAGGATCGACCTGTTCTTTGGCAATACCGGAAAAATAGATTGGATCATTTATTTCGACAAATAGCAATGAAAAGGCTTTGTTTGATATTTATCACGCTATCCGTTCTGGGGTGCGGCAGGCACAGGGGTTTTGATACCCTTGACCTGTCCGGTGAATGGTCATTCCGCATAGACTCATGCGATACCGGTGTGGCAGGAAAATGGTTCTCCCTCGATTTTGATGAAAAGGTCATTCTCCCCGGATCAATGCTCACAAACGGCAAAGGCTACGACGTAAGGCCCGATGAAGACTGGACCGGAAATCTATGGAACCGTGCCTGGTTTGAAGATGAATCGTATGCAAAATACAGGAATCCCGACGATGTTAAAATTTCTTTCTGGCTGCAACCATTGAAAAGATTTGCGGGTGTTGCATGGTACAGCAGGGAAATTGAAATTCCCGGTTCATGGAACAACGGATGCACCCGGCTTGTTTTGGAACGCTGCCACTGGGAAACGAGTTTGTGGATAGATACCGTGTACCTCGGAATGCAGAATTCACTGGCCACGCCCCATATTTACAACCTGGGTGATCTGGCACCCGGCAGGCACCGGCTAACCCTGCGGATCGATAACCGGGTGAAGGAGATAAATCCCGGACTCGATGCACACAGTATAAGTGACAACACCCAAACCAACTGGAACGGGGTGATCGGAGAAATGAAACTTGTGAACCTGCCCCCGGTAAACATCGAAAATGTACGTATTTACACCGATATCGGAAACAGCAAAATCAGGGTAATGGTCAGGTTGAATAAAGTACCCCATAACCCGAAAGATTATTCCGTGGAACTCAGGGTTGCCGGTAAGAATAAGGTTGTCAGAAAACTTGATGAAACCGATTCGCAATTGCTTGCCCTGGAGTATAATATGGGTACCGGTGTTCGGCTATGGGATGAGTTTACACCCAACCTCTATTCGCTGAACATTAAGCTGAAAAGCAAATCCCTGGCCGATGAGAAGAATATTGTTTTTGGGGTGCGGGAAATTGCCACCGGCGGCGGACAATTTACTATCAACGGGAAAAAAGTTTTCATGCGGGGTACGCTGGAGTGTGCAATCTTTCCCAAAACAGGATTTCCTCCCGCCACAACGGGTGAATGGACAAAAATCATGAAAGTGTGCAAGAATTACGGGCTCAATCATATCCGGTTCCATTCATGGTGCCCCCCGGAAGCAGCATTTGCCGCTGCCGACTCTGCAGGAATATATCTGTCGGTGGAATGCGGTGTCTGGACCTCTGTGGGCGACGGTTTACCTGTCGACAAATTCATATACGATGAAGCTGAACGTATTATCAATACTTTTGGGAATCACCCGTCATTCTGCATGATGGCATACGGCAACGAACCTTCCGGCCCGAATCACATAGCATTTCTTACCGGATTCGTAAAGCATGTGAGGCAGTATGATGACAGACGCCTTTACACCACAGCCTTCGGTTGGGCAAATGTTCCGGAAAACGATTTTCAGAGTTCTGCGGACCCCCGTATCCAACGCTGGGGTGAAGGCCTTAAAAGCAGGATAAATTCACAAATTCCCAATACTTCTTTCGACTGGACCGAAATAATTGAAAAATATCCCCAGCCGGTAATCAGCCATGAAATTGGACAATGGTGCGTTTACCCGGATATCAGGGAAATCAAAAAGTACGACGGTGTTCTGAAAGCAAGGAATTTCGAAATTTTCAAAGACAGGCTGATCAATAACAACCTTTTACATTTGGCTGACAGTTTTTTTATTGCTTCGGGCAAATTGCAGGCAATATGTTACAAAGCCGATATCGAAGCCGCATTGCGTACGGAAAATTTCGGAGGTTTCGAACTACTAGATTTACACGACTTTCCCGGACAGGGATCGGCAATAGTGGGGGTTGTCGATCCTTTCTGGGATCCGAAACCCTATGTTTCGGCTGATGAATTCAAACATTTTTGCGATGTTGTTGTACCCCTGGCCCGTTTTCCGAAAATGATATATAAGAACAACGAAATTTTCAGTGCCGCCCTGGAAATAGCATATTATGCCGAAAACGAGGAATATATTACCCCGGAATGGATCCTGGCGGGAAAGACCGGCATTATTGACAGGGGAAATCCTGCAGGGAAAATAAAGGCGAGCCGCGGGACAATTAAAACAGGCAAGGTACAAAGGAAATTAAACGACATTACCGGCCCGGAAAAATTAACATTCACATTTAAGGCCGGGAAATACAAAAACTCGTGGGACATCTGGGTTTATCCAGCTGAATTACCCGTTATCGAAGATAAGAATGAAATCATTGTAGTCCAGGAGTTTAACGAATCAACTAAAAAGATGCTTGAAAACGGGGCATCGGTTTTACTTACTCCGCGTAAAGGTTCGCTGCTCCCGGAAAAAGGCGGTGACATAGCAATGGGCTTTTCCAGTATATTCTGGAACACTTTCTGGACCAATCATCAGCCGCCGGAAACATTGGGAATACTTTGCGATCCGGCTCATCCCGCTTTCCGGTACTTTCCTACCGAATTTCACAGTAATTACCAGTGGCGCGATATTATGATGAATGCCAATGCTTTCAGAATGGATATGATGCCGGGAGATATCCGGCCCCTGGTAAGAGTTATCGATGACTGGTTCACTGCACGCCCCCTGGGCTTACTGTTCGAATGCAGGGTCGGGAAAGGAAAACTGATTGCATCGGGGGCAGATCTGATTTCCGGTCTTAAAAACAGGCCGGAAGCACAACAATTCCTGTTCAGCATAAAATCATATATGCTGAGCAATGAATTTAATCCCGGCACCAAAATCAGTCCTGAAATTATCGAAAGTCTGTACAGACGGTGATTTCCCTGCCGGCTGATCTTTATTGTTCCAATCAGTGCAAACCATTCTTTTCCTGCCGGCCCGGCCAGGTGGAATCAGCCTGGCTGCAGGTATCGGCATTTTAATGATCATACCAGAACAATCAGGAAAAAAATGATGGCCGAATACTACATATCGATTAAAATTATATTTTTGCTCGCTGTTTAACGGATATGAAAAGTTTATTTAAGAACCATATTAAATCATTCATGAATCTGCCCGGCAGGTCTGAATAACTGTTTTGTGAAAAATTTAACAGCACGCGGACCTGCAAATGATGCAGGTTTTTTTTGTTATTCACAGATATGCAGCGAGCCTGGAAACTCATGAGTGGTTTTTGCCATATAACTGAAATGACCGGAATACTTTTTTCTGCAAGAATCTCCCGCTCCCTTCGGGACGGGTACAATAGCGTTAAAATCAAATCTATATTATGATGAAGGTAATGAAATTCGGAGGAACCTCCGTTGGAAGCCCCGACAGAATGAGATCAATAATTCCGCTGATCAGCGACGGAGAGCAGAACCTGGTGGTTTTGTCTGCAATGTCAGGAACCACCAACAGCCTGGTGGAGATCTCAGATCTGCTTTATGCCGGCAAACCGGAAGAAGCCGTTCAGAAGATCGGACTGCTGAAAACAAAATATCACAAAGTCATTGAAGATCTTTACAAAACAGATCAGTACAAATACAAGGGATTTGAAACGGCCGACAGCCTGCTGAATGATATCGAGGGGCTCACCTCGCTTAAACATTCAAAACAATATGAGAAGATTATCCTTTCAAAGGGCGAGCTGATGTCAACTGCAATGTTTTATTATCTTCTTCTCGAAAACAATATTGATTGTGTGCTTCTTCCTGCCCTGAATTTTATGAGGATTGACAAGGACGGCGAACCTGACACCTATTATATTGCTGAAAACTTCAGGCGGGAGCTGGATGCCCATCCCGGCCATAACATCATTATCACACAGGGATTTATTTGCCGGAATGCATACGGCGAAACGGATAATTTCAAACGCGGCGGAAGCGATTTCACGGCATCACTTCTCGGAGCTGCCGTGAATGCATCTGAGATTCAGATATGGACCGACATAAACGGATTTCACAACAATGACCCGCGACTGGTTGAGAACACTGAAGTGATACGCAAAATATCATTTGATGAAGCAGCAGAGCTCGCGTATTTCGGTGCGAAGATACTGCATCCGTCGAGTGTGAATCCGGCAAGGGAAAAGAACATCCCGGTGAGGCTGAAGAACACATTGAACCCCCGGGATGAAGGCACAATAATCACATCTGAATACATTCCGCAGGATTACAAGGCCGTAGCTGCCAAGGACGGGATATCAGTGATAAGGATCCACTCGGCCAGAATGCTGATGGCATATGGTTTTCTGAGAAAGGTATTTGAGATTTTCGAAACCTTCAAAACCCCGATTGACATGATTGCCACATCGGAGGTATCCGTATCGATCACTGTCGATGACCCGCAGCATCTCGACCAGATAGAACATGAACTACAGGCTCTCGGAAGCGTGGAAGTTGAGAAGGAGCAGACCATAATCTGCATTGTCGGCGATTTCAGGGCTGAAAAGAAAGGATCGGCGCCCGAAATCTTTGAGGCCCTTGATTCCATTTCACTTAAAATGATTTCCTACGGCGGCAGCTCCCACAGCCTTTCATTGCTGATTGACACAAAAGATAAAATAAATGCCCTCAGGTTCCTGCACAAATACCTTTTCAGCAAATAAAATGTTCGACCAGTTAACCATACAAAAATTCCGGAACAGGCAAACACCGTTTTATTACTATGATGTTGACGTCCTGAAAAGCACCTGTGAAACCCTGAAACAGGAAGCTTCAGCTTCAGGGTGCAAAGTTCATTATGCCGTGAAGGCAAATGCCAATCCCGGGATACTGAAAATCATCGCCTCTTACGGTTTTGGTGCCGATTGCGTTAGTTTCAATGAGATTGACTGTGCAATCAGGGCCGGTTTCAGCCCGTCAGAAATAGTGTTTGCAGGCGTCGGCAAGACAGACAGGGATATTGAGGCAGCCCTGAAAAATGATATTTTCTGTTTCAACTGCGAATCGATCCCCGAAATGGAGGTTATCGATTCAATAGCGTCAGCAGCAGGAAAGACCGCGTCGATAGCTCTCAGGATCAACCCGAATGTGCAGGCTCATACGCATAAGTATATCACCACCGGCGTGCACGAAAACAAGTTCGGGATTAACGTCTGGGAGCTTGAAGAGGTCATGAACAGGCTTAAAAATCTCGATAATATCAGGTTCAGGGGCATTCATTTCCACATTGGTTCCCAGATTACCAGGATGTCAGTTTTCAGGAGCCTGTGCTCGAGGATAAACGAACTCCAGGAATGGTTCGCATCAATTGATGCGGAACTGGAGATCATCAATCTCGGCGGGGGCCTGGGCATAGATTATGAAGACCCTGATAAGCCGGCCCGGTTCCAGAATTATTTCAGGCTGGTAAATGAATATATCAGGCTTCGTCCGGGCCAGCAGATTCACATTGAACCCGGCAGGTCGATTGTGGGGCAATGCGGCTCGCTTGTCTCAAGGGTGCTCTTCGTGAAGAAAGGCAGCAAAACGGTCTTCGTAATAATTGATGCCGGCATGACCGACCTGATAAGGCCCGCGCTTTACAATGCACATCACCTGATTGAGAACCTCACATCAAACGGGAATGAGCACTGGTACGATGTGGTGGGGCCGGTATGCGAATCGGCCGATACTTTTGCCACTCACATAAGGCTGCCTGAGACAAAAAGAGGTGATATCATCGCAATAAGGTCTGCCGGGGCATATGGCGAGTCAATGGCTTCGCGCTACAATATGCGCGATCTGCCCGGCAGTGTTTTTTCTGACGAGATCTGAAACCGGCTGAAGCCTGAAAACACGGAACAAACCCACTGGTTCGCCTGCGGGCCGGGAGCCATACCCCGGTGGAGTCAGAACCGCAGGTCAGTCTTTTTTGTTCTCATGTCTCACCTTGCTGTGCCTGATACCATAGAGGAAATATATCAGGAAGCCGAGTGTCATCCACACCAGCAGCCTGAGCCATGTATCAAAGGGCAGGGCGGCCATCTGGACAAAGCAGATCAGCGCACCAAGAATCGGCACCACGGGCACCCATGGGGTTCTGAACGGCCTTTCCACTTCAGGTCTTGTTTTCCTGAGAACCAGCACGCTAAGGCAAACAATGATGAAGGCAAGCAGGGTGCCGATCGATACCAGCTCCCCCAGGATCCTTATCGGCAGGATCCCGGCAATAATCATCGCAACAAAACCTGTGACTATGGTACTTATATACGGGGTTTTGAACCTGGGGTGAACCTTTGAAAAAACAGGAGGGAGCAGCCCGTCTTTCGACATTGTAAAAAAGATCCTCGGCTGCCCCAGGAGCATCACCAGGATAACGGAGCTCAGCCCTGCAATCGCAGCTATCTTTACAATCGGCCGCAGCCAGAACATCCCCTGCCCCATGGCGTCAACACCAACTGCAACCGGATCAGCAACATTAAGGGATTTGTAACTCACTATTCCTGTCATTACCACAGCAACCAGGATATAAAGAACTGTCGATATCCCGAGTGATCCCAGTATGCCTACAGGCATGTCCTTCTGAGGATTGCGGGCCTCCTGCGCTGCCGTCGACACTGCATCGAATCCGATATAGGCAAAGAATATTACGCCGGCTCCCCTCAGAATACCGCTAATGCCATATTTTCCGAATTCCGCCCCGTAAGCCTTCAGCCATAACCAGAATGAGCCATACTCCGATACAGGAGTGGATTCAACCTTGTTTGGCGGTATGAAGGGATGCCAGTTGGCTGACCTGACAAACATGAAGCCGACGGCAATAAACAACACAATAACCGACACCTTGATTATAACCATTATGTTGTTGAAGTTGGCCGATTCCTTGATCCCTATCACCAGTAAAGTCGTCAGCAATGCTATTATGAACATTGCCGGCAGATTGAGGACGCATGTAACATGCGGCAAAGCATCGGCATTTATCCCTGATTCGGCCAGTGAATGGGCGAAAGCATGCAGCGGCTTCCACCCCAGTTCGGGAATGTTGACCAGAACCGTGCCGGTGGCATCGGAGAACTGCGGTGGAATATTGATATTGAAATCCTTGAGAAAACTGACGACATATCCTGACCAACCCACCGAAACGGTTGATGCTGCAAACAGATATTCCAGGATCAGGTCCCAGCCAATTATCCATGCAAAAAACTCTCCCAGCGTTGCATATGAGTAAGTGTAGGCGCTCCCTGCAATGGGTATCATCGAGGCAAATTCGGCATAGCACAAGCCGGCAAAACCGCAGGCCAGGCCGGAAACCACAAATGACAATACAATGGCCGGCCCGGCATACTGTGCCGCAGCCTGACCGCTGAGCACAAAAATACCCGCGCCGATAATGGCGCCGATACCAAGAGTTGTGAGATTGAGCGCCGTAAGAGTCCGCTTCAAGCCCCCCGTCTCCCTTGATTCACTCAGTAACTGCCCCAGGGGCTTGGTTAGGAATAATTGTTTTTTCGACATTGGGATTAATTGACTGGATTAGCATGGAATACTTAAAATATTGCAAACGTAGCTTTTTTTTGTAAACGAAATATTGTTACTATTGCATTTAATCAAATCAAAAATTGTTTTTTTTTAAACGTTTACATGAATAAACCTTATTTTTATGATATCAAAAACTTTTAAAGCCATGATACGTAAATACCTGCTTGCGATCCTGATCATCCTGTCGGCCTGTTCACCATTGAAAACCTACAGGAACCTGCCGGAAGTAAAGGCATGGGAAAATGAAATCCGGAAATTTGAACAGCTTGACACGGAAAAGTCATACCCCGGCGACGCAATTCTGTTTGCAGGCAGTTCAAGCATCAAACTCTGGGATGAAATTGGCAGGGACATGCAACCCTACAATGTGATACAGAGGGGTTATGGCGGCGCCAGGCTCAGCGATTTCGCAGTATATGCCGACAGGATCATCTATCCCCATCCCTGCAGCGCAATCGTGTTGTTCATTGCTAACGACATTTCAGGCAGTGATTCTGATAAAAGCCCGGCCGAAGTGGCAAAGCTGTTCAGAAAAACACTGTACATCATACGCAGGAAATACAAGGATACGCCCGTCTTCTGGATCAGTATCACCCCCACTGCCGCCAGGTGGCACGTCTGGCCCGAAATAAAGGAGGCCAACCAGCTGATCAGCAGGGTCTGCAGAAACCATCATAACACTTACTTCATCAGTACAGAGCAGGCTTTCCTCACCAAAGAGGGCCTTCCCCGCACCGAACTCTTCCTCGACGACAAGCTTCACCTGAACAGGGACGGTTACAGGGCATGGTCGGGGATCATCAGGAATGAATTGTACAAGGTTCTCGGAAGATAGGATTAAAATGTTCAATACGGGTCTCCGCTTTCCCCTGGCCCGAAACCCGGAGGGAGGTTTATCCCGAAGTTCTGTTTATATTTGAACATGACAACCTCAAACACCACCCAGTCATGAGAAACATATCCCGCCGTCATTTTTTCTTCAGAACCCTGGGGGCCGGAGCCGGTTCCCTTATGTTCCCGGCGCTGTCTTCAGGCAGGTCATCATCAACTTCAAAGGGAATTATCCCCCTGATTATCACGAGCCATGCAAACGAAACCGGCCGGAAGGCAATGGAGGCAGGCTGGCAGGTGCTTAATGAAGGAGGAAACGCCGCGGATGCGGTTGAAAAAGCTGCAAACATTTTAGAACTTGATCCCGAAGATACCTCCGTAGGGTACGGGGGATTGCCAAACGAAAAAGGCGTTGTCCAGCTTGATGCTTCATTCATGGACGGCAAAACCTACTCGGCGGGAGCAGTGGCCTGCCTGGAAAACATTAAGACTCCGTCATCAGTAGCAAAGCTGGTCATGCAGCGTACCGATCATGTTCTGCTTACCGGAGCCGGTGCGCTGGAATTTGCAAAAGCATGGGGGTTCAGGGAAGAAAATCTTCTTACCGAAAAAGCCCGTAAAATATGGCTGAGATGGAAGGAGAACCTCAGCCCTGATGACGACTGGGGCCCTCCCGAACACCTTAAGGATGCTGACCTGAAAGAGGCGTACTGGAACGACTTCCCTGCACCGGAACACCACTACGGCACCACCAACGTGCTGGCAATCGACGCCGGGGGCGACATCGCCGGTTGCACCACTACCAGCGGACTGAGCTTCAAGCTGAACGGACGGGTGGGAGATTCCCCGATAATCGGAGCCGGACTGTATGTCGATAATGAAACAGGGGCCGCAGGCGCAACAGGCCGCGGCGAGGATGTGATCAAATCATGCGCCTCATACTATATTGTCCTTAAAATGAAAGAGGGAAGAACACCCCAGCAGGCATGCGAAGATGCACTGAGGATGATAGCTGACAAATACAAAAAAGTCAACCCCCTGTTCTATCCTGCCGAGAAATTCGTCGCAATAAGCAGGACGGGCGAAACCGGATGCGCATCAATGAAGGGCGACCGCATGCCCCAGATGTCGGTCAGAACAGCTGAAGGCTTTTCCTTATACACTGGCCCGGTCGTTTTTCCGGACAAATGACCGGTGAAATGTCAAATCACTTTTTAAGGATCGATCCGGTACCGGCCGCTCTTTCACATCTAATAATCCGCCGCCCTCATCCAATAAAGCACAATCCTTTTACGTTGTTATGTGACAACCGGGAATCAGAAATGCTGGTATGAAAAAATTATTCCTTCTGCTGTCGATAATACTTGCCTCATGTGCCACAACAAAGCAATCGGTACAGGAAGATTCTCTCATCATAACCAGGAAATATATCGGGAATTTCATCGATTACCGCCAGCATGTGCCCGAAAAACTGGGCGAGCCATATCTGATCTTTATCAAAACTTCAATGGACAGCACCTACGGTAAAATATCCGCATTTTCCGAAAGGTGTGATTTTTCCAAAGGCTCTCCTCTTTATATCAGAAGGACAATGGTGT
Source organism: uncultured Rikenellaceae bacterium (assembly GCA_964435015.1). GTDB lineage: Bacteria > Bacteroidota > Bacteroidia > Bacteroidales > VadinHA17 > LD21. The sequence goes on along the minus strand of CAYSXP010000001.1, from coordinate 302,622 downwards.
CACCTGGAACCATTTCCACCTACTGGGAATACAGGATCGAATCAGAGAACTCCGAAATATTCTACAGATTGAGTGACTATCAGCACGACAGAAAAAACCTGATACAGAGTTGGTTCTAGAAGCTGCGGGTTAGATGTTGCGGACCCCGGGCCTGAAATCAGGATGTATCCGCTTATCTGGCGCGTCTGCTGTACAGCTCTTCCCAGCCGGAAGTGCCGTCTGACGCTCCGGGTTGTTTCTTCTCCGCGGATTTCCTTTCCATTTTTATGATAACAGCACCGCCGCTTCGCCTTCCGGCTTTGCCATGTTCTACATAATCAACCCAGGCAATGAACCTGTTTATCCGGTTGGGAATTATTTCGGGAGTACGGATAAACCCGATGTCCTCATCCCGGAGGGAATAATTATCATGGTTCTTTTCCCAGACATCGACATAATGAACTTTTTTATCGAGATCTGCAAAGACCACCTTACCGTCGCTGCCGGTAATGCCTTCGCCGATCATGTTCTTCTCCCTCTCCCAGTCGTCGAGAGTCGGGTAAAGGATAACACTTGCCCCCCTCACGGGATACTCATCATAATACTCCAGTACCTCTATCTCGAGCAGTGTCGGGATCAGGACATTTATTTCGAGGGAAGCTTCGTCACTCTGGCCCGATGAGGACCATACCTTCAGTATCACGGTGAATTTACCCGACGACATGAATTTATGCACCGGATTCCTTTCGGTTGAGTAATACCCGTCGCCGAAATCCCACTCATGCTCAACTGTGTTATCAGATTCATTGGTGAACCACACCTCCTCTCCCACCACCGGATCGCCCGGGCTTGCCGAGAAAAATGCCCTGGGGGAGTATTCGCATGAGACAAGGATCAGGGGCAGGATAAATGATATGCAGATTGCTTTGGTCATGGTGTTTATTGTTACTTGTACATAATGATGAATTCAAATTTGGTGCCAATAACATTATAAAGTCGTGCATTTTTCACCAATGCTGCATACGCCGGCAGGAAATAAGATCATAGTCCTCAAAAGCAGAAACCTTTGAAAATAATTTTCATTAAATTTGCACCTCAATAAAAATGACACGATTAATGATCAAGATAACTTTTCCTGACGGCTCGGCAAAGGAATACAACCCGGGAACCAGCAGTATTGAAATCGCGGAACAGATCAGCCCCAGGCTTGCCGGCGAGGTATTTGCCGCAACAGTGAACAACGAGGTCTGGGACCTGAGCAGGCCGATTTATGCCGACGCATCGCTTGTACTCCATAAATGGGATGACGAACCTGCCAGGCATGCGTTCTGGCACTCCTCCGCCCATCTGATGGCTGAAGCGCTCGAATCATTGTATCCCGGGATCAAATTCGGTATCGGACCCGCCATTGAGAACGGATTTTACTATGATGTTGACCCGGGTGAGGGACGTGTTATCACCGACGCCGATCTGCCGGCGATTGAGAAAAAGATGAAGGAGCTTGCTGCAGAAAACCTCAGGTTCACCCGCAGGGAAGTAAGCAAAAAGGAAGCCCTGGATATTTTTACCGCGAAGGGAGATGAATACAAAACAGAACTGATTGGCGAACTGGAAGACGGTACAATAACATTGTACACACAGGGCAGTTTTACCGATTTGTGCCGCGGGCCCCATCTGCCGTCAACCGCACCGATAAGGGCCGTTAAACTCCTCAATGTGGCCGGCGCATACTGGAGAGGGAATGAGAAGAACAAAATGCTGACCAGGATTTATGGCATTACATATCCCAGGCAGAAACTGCTCGATGATTACCTGGTGTTCCTCGAAGAAGCCAGGAAAAGGGATCATCGCAGAATTGGCAGGGAGCTCGAACTGTTCACATTCTCCCCCCGGGTAGGCATGGGACTCCCCCTGTGGATGCCCAAAGGCGCCGAGTTAAGGCAGAACCTGATAGATTTTATGACCAGGATACTGAAGCAAAGAGGATACCAGATTGTTACAACCCCTCATATCGGGAACATCAATCTTTATAAGACCTCGGGGCACTATGAAAAATACGGGAAGGATTCATTTCAACCGATGTCGACACCGCAGGAAGGCGAACAATTCATGCTTAAACCGATGAACTGCCCCCATCATTGCGAAATATACAATGCCAAACCCCATTCATACAAGGATCTTCCCCTGAGGATGGCCGAATTCGGGACAGTTTACAGGTATGAGCAGAGCGGTGAGCTGCACGGGCTTACCAGAGTAAGAAGCTTCACCCAGGATGATGCCCACCATTTCTGCAGGCACGATCAGTTGAAAGAAGAGTTCAAGAGCATTATCGACCTGGTTCAATATATATTCAGGGCCGTTAATCTTAATGAGTATTCCGCACAAATATCCCTGCGTGATCCCGGGAACAGGGAGAAATATATCGGATCGGATGAGAACTGGGAAAAAGCCGAGAACGCAATTATTGAAGCGGCCGGTGAAAAGAAGCTTGAAACCACGGTTGTACCGGGAGAAGCTGCATTTTACGGCCCCAAGCTCGATTTCATGGTTAAAGATGCCATCGGCAGAAAATGGCAGCTCGGTACGATCCAGGTCGATTACAACCTTCCTGAAAGATTCGAACTGACCTATAACGGCAGCGATAATCAGAAACACAGGCCGGTGATGATCCACAGGGCAATTTTCGGATCACTGGAAAGGTTTATTGCGGTGCTTATCGAAAATACCGCGGGGAAATTCCCCCTCTGGCTCGCTCCCGAAAAAGCCGTAGTGCTGCCTATCAGTGAAAAATTCAATGATTATGCAAGAAAAGTTTTTGATTTTCTAAATAATTCCGATATTTGCACACTTATTGACGAAAGGAGTGAAAAGATTGGTAAGAAGATCAGGGATAATGAATTAAAAAGAATTCCCTATCTGCTTATCATAGGCAACAATGAAGCCGGGAACAATACGGTTTCAGTCCGCAGACAGGGCGAAGGCGATAAGGGAAGCATGAAACCTGAAGAATTTGCCGGTCTTGTGCGAAGCGAGATTGCCAGGGAAATCACCTTTTAAGATTTGTTTGAAAAAAAAGTATTAACAAAAGACAGGAGGAAATAGCTATAGCAGGACCAATTAGGCGAAGCCCTGCGAGGGTTGTACAGCAGGCTCACAGGATTAACAACAGGATCACTGCCAGGGTGGTCAGGGTGGTCGGTGATGAACTGGAAACAGCTGTTATGAGTATTCATGATGCTCTGAAGCTGGCAGATTCGATGGAACTCGATCTTGTTGAAATATCCCCGAATGCCGATCCCCCGGTTTGCAAGGTGGTGGACTACCAGAAATTTCTTTACCAGCAGAAAAAGAAACAAAAGGAAATAAAGGCAAAAACCACAAAGGTTGTTGTAAAAGAGATCAGATTCGGCCCGAATACAGATGATCACGATTATAATTTCAAGCTGAAGCATGCCATAAAATTCCTTGAGGAAGGTGCAAAAGTAAGGGCTTATGTGTTCTTTAAGGGAAGATCGATTCTGTTCAAGGAACAGGGAGAGGTGCTCCTTCTGAGATTCGCAAATGACCTCGAGGAACATGGCAAGGTTGAACAGCTTCCAAAACTGGAGGGTAAAAGAATGACAATCTCTTTGTCTCCGAAAAAGAAGAAATGATTTTAATATATTTTTAAGAAGAAATGCCAAAGATGAAAACAAACTCCGGTGCTAAAAAGAGATTCACTCTTACCGGAACGGGGAAAATAAAGCGCAAACATGCATTTAAAAATCATATACTGACCAAAAAGTCAACAAAGCGGAAGAGAAATCTCAGATATTTCGGACAGGTTGACCAGGCGGACCAGAAGAATATAAAGCTTCTTCTCACGAACAAGTAGCACGTTTGCATGGTTGAATTATTAAACTAGTATTAACAGATTGTACAGCTGTCAAGAATGCGCATACGGCGCATCGCTGCCATTCAAAAAAATGAGTTATGCCAAGATCAGTAAATGCAGTAGCATCGAGAGCCCGACGCAAAAAAGTCCTTAAGCAGACAAAAGGCAACTTCCTTTCAAGGAAGAATGTATTCACGGTAGCCAAAAACACCCTCGAAAAAGGATTGACCTATGCTTACCGCGACAGGAAGAAAAAGAAAGGCGAATTCAGGTCACTCTGGATCCAGAGGATCAACGCAGGGGTAAGGCAATATGACATGAGCTATTCAGAGTTCATGGGCAAGCTTGAAAAAAAGGGTATTGCCCTCAACAGGAAAACACTTGCCGACCTGGCAATGAACCACCCGGAAGCCTTCAGGGCGGTGGTTGACACGGTAAAATAATCGCGGGAGCATAAATACGGCTGCTTAACAGGCAGAAATCCGCGAACTTCATTTGGTACCTGAAAAGGGAACCACAAGGAAGACCAGGGGTTTCATGGAGTTGATTGCAAAAACCTCCGTGAAGCCCCTGGCTTTTCAGTGAAAGTCATCGCAACAAAAAACAGGCAGGAGGATCTGAAGCTCCCCGTCCGGCCCTGACCGGCTCCTGTTTCCGGAATGATTTACCTGATCCGCATGAACATCCGTTTCAGCCTGAACTTCTTCAGACCAGTGGATTCCTTGTCAATCGACAGCCAGATGAATTTGGGTTTTCCCACAATGTGATCCGCAGGAACGAAACCCCAGTAACGTGAGTCGGCAGAATTCGGCCGGTTGTCGCCCATCATGAAATAATAATCCATTTTGAATCTGTAGGAATCGGCCGGTTCGCCGTTTATATAGATGCGGTCTCCCTGTACTTTAAGATCATTGCCTTCATAAACATCGATAATTCTTTCATAAAGACAAAGATTTGATGTATCCAGGCTGACAACGGCACCCTTTTCCGGCACCCACAGCGGTCCGAAATTATCTTCGTTCCATCCATAGGTTCTGCTGTAGGGGAAAATATGAGGAGCATATTCTCCTTTCCTGGAAAAAACCGGTGTGACATTTGTCACATTCGCAAATTTAGAGATGGCTTCAGCATTCGTTTTTGTCAGCGGTAAAAGATATGCGGAGCCTGATATCATGTTCTGATCGGACCGGTAAACACCCATCCTTTCAAAGGCCTTTGGATTGATTGTGGTACCATTGGTGCTTACGATATAAACAGCCTGCTGCGTTTCATTCTCCGGCACCGGCTCATGGTCAACGAAAACCCTGCCCCCCTGGATCAGAAGCGTGTCGCCCGGCAGGGCAATGCACCTCTTGACATAATTATCCCTCCTGTCGACGGGGCGATATATTATATGGTTCCTTTCCCTGACTTCCTGCCTGGCCTGCCGCATATAATAATCCTTCGGCCCTGAGGCCTGATTTGCATAGGCATCCCTGGCCATCAGCTCCCGGGCCGTCCTCCTCACTATCTCATAATAACTGGTCGCCTGCTCTTCAACAACAACTGTGTCGCCTGCAGGGAAATTAAAGACTATGGCATCGTTGTTCCTTACCCTGCCGAACCCTGCCAGCCTTTTGTAGGGCCAGTGAACCAGATCCGACCACGATTTTCCCTTTGTCAGGGGCATGGTATGCTGCGTGAACGGGAATGCAATGGGAGTGTTTGGCATTCTGGGGCCGTATGCCAGCTTGCTTACAAAAAGATGATCCCCGATGAGAAGTGATTTTTCCATCGAACCGGTGGGGATCCTGTAGTTCTGGAAAAGGAAAATGTTTATCAGCGAAACGGCAATTACGGCAAAAATAAGTGCATCCAGCCATTCGATAAAGGCACTGTTCCTTGCATTTCTTTTTTTCCAGAATGCCCAGTTGACCTTTTTTGAAATATAGACATCATAAACAACCCCAAGTCCGATCAGCAGCCAGTAATTACCGATCCATACCACTACCAGGATATAAATCAAAGCTGCTATGCCAAAACGGATGTATTTTTTCTTCTTTTCGCTCATGTCGTTTTTCTGATAAGAATCTGCAAATGTAAAAATTATTATCAGAATCCCAGCACATCGGCCATTGTGAAGACTCCCTTCCTGGTATTTATGAATTCGGCAGCAATCACTGCCCCCAGTGCAAGTCCCTTCCGGTTCTTTGCCTCATGGCGAATTGTCAGCCTGTCGACGGGTGAATCCCATTCGACAATATGGGTTCCGGGTACCATTCCCTCACGTATCGCATTAATGGGAACATGATGCTCGGTTTGTTCATTTTCAAAGCACCAGCCTTTGAAACCGGGATGTTCACTGCATATCCCCTTTGCAAGGGAAATTGCCGTTCCGCTCGGCGAGTCAAGCTTCCGCGTGTGATGCACCTCCTCTATATAGGGCTTGTATTCAGAGTACGCGGATACATAACGGGCAAGCATCGAATTGAGCCTGAAAAGAATGTTCACACCCGGACTGAAATTTGACGAGTGGATAAATGCCACTCCCTTTTCAGTGCACATACGGGCGGCCTTTTCGTAGTCGCCGGACCATCCTGTTGTTCCGCTTACAACCGGCAAACCAAGGCCGAAACACTTTATGATGTTCTGAAAGGCAGTGTCAGGTGTGGTGAACTCAATTGCCACATCAACGCCCCTGGTGTTCTCATGGTTCAGGTCGGCAGGATTGTCCTTGTCGATGATCAGTTTAACAGAATGCCCCCGGCCGGCAGCGGCCGATTCAATTTCATGCCCCATACGGCCATAACCGATAATAGCTATATTCATAATTTTGAATTTCTGCGAATTTATCTCTTTTTAATATGTGCCGGACACCCGGCGGTATTTAATACCGTACCCGGAGAGTAAAATTTTTTCCGGCCGGATGAAGCCCTTAACGGAAGTCTGAAGATATGCATATGCATTGGTGCATGAGCGGTCTCACCTGACCCGGGGAACCTCATTCTGAATTTAACCCGAAAAGAATATTTTCATATATTTCGGAATTAAAAAAAGATCACTCATGCGAATATCCTGCCTTGCTTGCATTTTCATTCTGGTCTCATGCGTTTTTTCATGTACCGACGGGCCCAAAGCCGATCTGGCGATCATCAACGGCAAAGTCCTCACTATCGACGATAAAAATCCAGTGGCTGAGGCTGTGGCCGTCAGCGGCGAAAAGATCATCGCAGTGGGAAGCACGGAAGAGATCAGGCCATTCATCGCCGATGGCTTCACGAGGGTGATCGACGCCGGTGGAAGGCTCGTTATCCCCGGATTCAATGATGCCCATCTTCATTTCGGACCCCTCGATCCCGACTATATTGAGCTGCGTTACGTTACCGATCCCGCCATCATTACGGAGAAGGTAGCTGCACAGGTTGCAAAGTCGGTGCCCGGTCAGCCGGTCAGGGGCGGACACTGGAACCATGAGCTTTTCACCGACAGGAAATGGCCCTCCAAAGAGCTCATTGACAAGGTGTCGCCCGATAATCCCGTAATGCTGAGCCGCACCGACGGCCACTCGGTTCTCGTCAACAGCTGCGTTCTCAGAATGTCGGGCATTACGCGAAGAACCAGGGATCCTTTCGGCGGCGAGATCCAGCGTGACCCTGTAACGGGGGAACCAACCGGCATCCTCAAGGAAGCGGCAATGGGACTGATAAGGGCAGGTAACCTCGAGATAAGCCGGACACCGGAGGAAGAAAGAGAAAGGACATGGCAGGGTTATCTCCTGGCCCTGGCGGAAGCTGCCAGGCTGGGCGTCACCAGCGTCCAGAATGCCGGTGAAGCAGATTTTGAAATGTACAGGAAGCTTCAGCAGGCCGGACATCTGACCCTGCGTATCGATATCGGAGCCGCCCTGACCGGCGATACGGCCGTTCTGAGGAAATACCGGGTGAAGGAGGCCGAATATCCACGGAAAGGTGACTGGATAAGATTCGGCATCCTCAAGGAATTCGCCGACGGGACAATAGGATCACAGACAGCACTAATGTTCGAACCATACGAAGATAATCCTTCAACATCGGGCCTGGCAATGTGGCCATACGATGAGCTTGAGAAAATGATCGTCACCGCCGACAGCATGGGGTTCCAGATCGGTATCCATGCCATTGGCGACAAAGCCAACAACCAGGTGCTGAATGCCTGTGAAAAGGCCCTCGCGCGGAATGGCCGGCGCGACAGCCGCCACCGCATCGAACACTCGCAGTGCGTCAGACCGGATGATATCCCGCGTTTTGCGGAACTCGGTGTTATCCCATCCATGCAGCCTACACACTGCATCTCCGACAAGCTTTATTTTGAAAAAAGGGTCGGTGCCCGCAGATGCCACGGAGCCTACGCCTGGAGAAGCTTCATCAGCTCGGGGTCAATGCCCGCTTTCGGAACAGATTACGGGGTAGAACCGCTGAACCCGATGGAAGGACTCTATGCTGCCGTAACGAGAAAAGACAGGCTCGGCGAGGAAGGCGACGGCTGGTACCCCGAAGAAAAACTCACGATGGAAGAGGCCATAAAATATTATACCCTCGGCTCTGCCCATGCCCAGTTCATGGACGACAGGAAAGGGATGCTCAGAAAAGGCTACCTTGCTGATATCGTTATTACAGACAGGGATCTTCTTACAATTCCGGAAGACGGGATAATGAAGACCAGGATCGATTATACCATCACGGGAGGCAGGGTCGTTTACAGCTCTGCAGAAAATTTTCCTTTACAAACCCGATAAGCCGGCCAGTATTTTCATTGCTTCATCACGGGTGCTTCCGCAAAACTCGGGATCGGCCCTGAAATCTCTGCACACCTGAGGTCGTTCAGGCAAGCCGTACAATGCACATTTATTGTCGTCAGTGAGATGAATGCACCTTACCCCCGCCGGTTTGCCACCGGGCATCCCGGGGATCGGCGACGATATCGAGGCTGCGATACAACAGGCACCACAGTTTTCACGGCATTCCATGGAAGTATCTGTTCTTTTTTTGTTTTCCTGATAGCTTCGCAAGCCGCTTTTCACAGCTTTCAGATAAGCTCCGGATACCAAAGTCAACATTCATTCAGTCAAAATGTCAAAGCAATCCGCACGGAAACTGTTTCAGTACATGATACAGTAAAAATAAGAAAAAAAAACTCAACAGCAACTCCCCTCTCCTGCCGGTGATCCCTAATCCTTCACCAGTTGCCAGGATACCTGATTACAGCCGCCACCCTGCCGGGATAACAAGGTATCTTTTAACGCTTACTGTATGATTATCATACAGTCACATGTCTTATAATTATACATTCCGGATTTATTCTCAATTCGCATATCACTGTATATGTGATATATACTGGAATTGGTACAACTTTTGATCAATCAAAGGAAACTCATGCCGGGGAAATGAACATGATAATAAGGATATTAATATTTTTTCTGGTTTCAGGATGCAGCAGCCTGTCTGCACAGATGGCAGGGAAATGGACTCTTCAGGATTGCATCCGCCATGCCGTGGAGAACAATATTGGTCTGCAGAGGCAGGCGCTTCAGACAGGGCTGGCTGAAACGGATCTGCTGAAAGCAAGGATGGACCTGCTTCCATCGCTGAATCTTGGTTCGGATGCCCAGATGGGTTTCGGGAGGTCGATCGACCCGGTAACAAACCTCATCACGTTTGAACAGAACATCAGCAACTCCTATTCACTAAGTTCGTCGTTCAGTATCTTTTCGGGTTTTACTGCCATTAACACTGTGGCAGCGAACAGGTTCATGCTGAAAGCGGGCATAGAGACCGAAAAGGTAATCAGGAACACTCTGGTCATCAACATCCTCGGCGCCTATTACCAGGTGTTGTATGCCAAAGGTCTGGAACAGGCTGCTGGAATGCAGGTTGAACAGTCTGAGAAGCAGCTTTTCAGGATAGTAAAGCTTGTGGAAACCGGAAGAGAAGCTCTTTCAAGGCAGTATGAGATGGAAAGCAGGGTATCGGAGGACAGGCTGTCATACACCATTGCCATGAACACGTCGGATCAGGCTCTTACTTCCCTCAGACAGCTGCTTCAGCTGGCTCCTGGCACCGGGTTCGATATCCTGATGCCCGGGCTTGAGAATATTCTCATCGCTGACGGGAAATTCAGTGTTGACAGTATTTATTCAATAGCATCCTCAACCCTGCCCCGCCTGAAAGCCATAGATTATGAGCTTGCTGCCGCAAAAAGACAGGTTGCCGCTGCCAGGGGAGGCATTGCTCCCCGCCTATCGGGAGGCGGGGCAATATTTACCGGGTTTTACAAAATCACCGGCAGGAACGCCCCGGAGCAGGATCCGTTCGCGACACAACTGAAGAACAACAACAGCCAGGCTGTTTACCTCAGCCTCAGCATCCCCCTGTTCAACAATTACACTACCGGAAGGAACATCCGCGTGGCCAGGATCCGGAAAAGCGATACCGAGTTAAAGCTGGAGCAGGAAAAAAACAATCTCTACACAGATATTGAGAATGCCTGCCTTAATTTCAACAGGGGAAGGGGCGAATTCACCGCCGCATCATCAAACCTGGAGTTCAACAGGAAATCGTTTGAGGTGGTGGAAAAGCAATTTGAGGCAGGGCTGGCCAATGTTACAGACTATTCGGCTGCGAGGATCACCCTTTTCAGGGCTGAGACCGAGGCCCTGAGGACAAAGCTGCAGCTTCTGATCAGAAAGCTCACCATAGAATTCTATACTACGGGAGAATACGAACAATTGATTAATAATTAAACAACACCTGCAATGGACAGACCTGTTGATCCCATGGATAAGGCCATCCCAAGGAAAAAAGGGCTTCAGAAAAAACACATCTGGTATTTTGCCGGCGGGTTTTTGCTTGTACTGCTTTTTTACATGGCTTTTTTCAATGACCGGACATCTACCTATAGTATTGAGAAAGACAAACTTATTACAGAACAGGTTACCAGGGGCCAGTTCAACGATTACATCACTGTTCCCGGCACTGTTGAGCCGATAAGCACCATCTTCCTCGACGCCCAGGAAGGCGGCCGCGTTGAGGAGATACTGATTGAGGAGGGGGCAATGGTAAAAAAGGGAGATGTCATACTTCGCCTGAGCAATCCCGACCTGTATCTCAATATTCTCGACAGCGAGGCCCAGCTTGCGGAAAAAGAAAATTTCCTGAGAAATACCCGGGTTACAATGGAACAGGAGAGGATCTCAATTAAGCGGGAGCTTATAAGTCTGAAATATGATATAGAAAGGAAAAAAAGGAATTTCGGACAGAACGACCGGCTTATCAGGGATAAACTAATCTCACAGGAGGAATACCTGCGGTCAAGGGAGGATCTTGACATGGCGATTCAGTCGAGGGAGCTTTTCATCGAAAGGGAAAGGCAGGACTCGCTTTTCAGATCCGTCCAGGTAGAAACACTCAGGTCCAATCTCGACAATATGCGCAAGAACCTTGCCCTCGTTCGCCAGAGGGTAGAAAACCTCAATGTGCGGGCAACCGTCGATGGTCAGCTTGGCCTGCTCGTTCCCGAGATCGGGCAATCGATCTCCAGGGGAGCCAACATGGGCCAGATAAATGTCCTGACCTCATACAAAGTGACAGCCCAGATCGACGAGCACTATATCGACAGGGTTAAAACCCAGCTTACCGCAAATCTCGACAGGCAGGGTAAAGAGTATGCTCTCGTCGTAAAAAGAGTGTATCCTGAAGTCAGGAACGGCACATTCAGGATCGATATGGTTTTCATCGACAGCATGCCGGAAAATATCAGGACGGGGCAGACATACTACACGAGTCTTCAGCTCGGGCAGCCGAAAATGTCGGTCATGATCCCCGCCGGAGGCTTCTTTCAGGCTACCGGCGGCCGGTGGATCTTTGTTCTCGACCCGTCAGGGTCGTATGCCATGAAACGCCCGATTTCCCTGGGAAGGAAGAATCCTAAATATTACGAGGTCGAGGATGGCCTAACCCCGGGCGAAGAGGTAATAGTTTCTGGCTACGAAGCATTCGGAAAAAACGAAAAGCTGATCATTAAAAAATCAAAATAGATAAAGAATCAGAACCATGATCAAGGTCAACGAATTAACCAAAATTTTCAGAACAGAGGAAATCGAAACCACTGCCCTGAACAAAATCAACCTCGATATAAAGAAAGGTGAATACGTAGCGGTGATGGGACCCTCGGGATGCGGCAAATCGACTCTCCTGAATATCCTGGGCCTGCTCGATAATCCCACGTCGGGAAGCTACCTTTTCAACGGAACGGAGGTTGCCGGTCTTAGGGAACGCGACAGGACAGTCTTTCGCAAGGGGAACATCGGATTTGTATTTCAGAGCTTCAACCTCATTGACGAGCTTAACGTTTTCGAGAACGTCGGACTCCCGCTAATCTACCTGAGGATGAAGGCCGGTGAAAGAAAGAAAAAAGTTGAGGAGGCCCTCGAAAGGATGAAGATCAGCCACCGCGCAAAACACTTTCCCCAGCAGCTGTCGGGAGGGCAGCAGCAAAGAGTCGCCATAGCCAGGGCGGTTGTAGCCAACCCCCGGCTTATTCTGGCCGACGAGCCAACCGGCAACCTCGATTCGAGGAACGGTATCGAGGTGATAAACCTTCTTTCGGAACTGAACGGGGAGGGAACAACCATTATCATGGTTACCCACTCTGAAAGGGATGCCGGTTATGCTCACAGGGTCATAAACCTTTTCGACGGCCAGATCATGCAGGACAGGCTATGAAAAGGATAACCCGGGCGCCTGGTGTGCAGCGACCTGAACGGCCTTTAACCTACAGATTATATTTACGTATCTTATTATAGAGGGTTTGCCTTGTTATGCCAAGCCCCGAAGCGGCGGTGCTCAGATTACCCGCATGCCTCCTGAGGGTTTCCTGAATATGTTTTGCCTCCATCTCAGCCAGGGTGAGTTCTTTGTGAGCAATGCTCCTGCCTGAAGGTCTGAATTCGAAATCAGAAGGAAACAGTATTGCCGAATCGCTCATAATAACAGCCTTTTCGACGGCATGACGAAGTTCCCTCACGTTTCCCGGCCACATATGGTGGGAGAGCTTTTCAAGAGCATGAATGTTGAACCGCATCTGACTCCTGTTATATTTTTCACAATAGAATCTGAGAAAGTGGTTCGCCAGGATGGGAATATCATCAATCCTGTCGCGCAAAGGAGGAACGTCGATTATTATTGTATTTATCCTGTAAAGGAGATCTTCCCTGAATTTTCCTTCTGCCACCATCTGGTTAAGATCGCGGTTTGTGGCACAGATAAGGCGGATATCGACGGCGACCCCGCTGTTTGATCCGATCCTGGTGATCTGCCGGCTCTGGAGCGCATTCAGGAGCTTTGACTGCGAACCCAATGGCAGATTGCCTATTTCATCCAGAAACAGGGTTCCGCCGGAAGCCAGCTCGAATTTCCCCTTGCGGTCGTCCCTTGCATCTGTGAATGCCCCCTTTACGTGTCCGAACAGCTCACTTTCAAAAAGCGTTTCCGGCACAGATCCCATATCAACACTTATCATCAGTTCACCTGCCCTCCCCGACCGCTTGTGGATTTCAGCGGCAAGAAGTTCCTTGCCGGTACCATTTTCACCCGTAATAAGAATATTTGCATCAGTAACGGCAACCCTGCGGACAATGTTCAGCACGTTTATCATCGTGGGCGAAGCACCATAAACAAGCTTTTCAACTCCCTTTGCCATCCTTGACATAATGAATCACGAAGATAAAAAAAACCGCTTGTTTTTTAATCATCAGCCGGTTTTTATGGTGGTAACTGCCACATTCCTTCAGAATTTACGTCTTTGGAAAAAACGACAAATATGAAAGTCAGGTTAAATCCCAACGAAGTTGTACTAAAAGCAGGACATACAAACCAGGTTATCGACAAAAGGCTGGTTGAAGGAAAACTTCTGGTTACTAACCAGCGAATTTATTTCAAGACTATCGCCGAAGAACCCGACAGGTACAATATTGAAATATTATTCGGGAACATCATGGATGTTATTTTTTACCGGAAGGGCCTGTTCCTGGCCAAAGGCCTGAACATTATTACCCGCGATGGTAAAAACTATGTCTTCCCTCTCAGGAAAAGGGACGAGATAGGTCAGCTCATCAACAAGATGCATTGATAAGAATTCCCGCCTCTGATCCAGATCAACTGATAAAGGAAACCCGGCTGAATGGCCGGGTTTTGCATTGCAGCCCCTTAAGTCCTACTCATATTTTAGCGACTGGGCAGGGTTTATCCTCGCTGCTTTCAGTATTTTGTAACTAATCGTTATTGCAGCGACCGCCAGTGCAATTGCAAGGCCCGCCAGAAAGCTGAATGCACCGGCATTTATCCTGTAATAAAAGTTCTCGAGCCATTTTAAGGAAACATAATAAACCAGGGGCCAGGCAATAAGCGCTGAAACCGACACAAGGATCAGTATCTCTCCTGAGATTACAAAGTAAATACCCGTCACTGAAGAGCCCATTGCCTTCCTCACCCCAATCTCCCTGGTTCTTTGTTCCACGGTAAAAGATGTGAGGCCGAATAATCCCAGTGCTGCAATAAGAATTGCAATGACGGAGAATATCACTGCAAGCTTTGCATTCTGTTTCTCCTGAAGGTACATCTGCTCAAAGTCTTCATCCACAAAATAATACTGCATTGGATCATTGGAAGTAAACTGCTTCCACCTGTTTTCAATCCCGCTTATTGCCTGTTGATAATTATTTACTGAAAGCCTGACCGTTACATAACCCCAGTTCTGATTTCCGCCTTTATTGATGAAGATGTAAGGCTGGATGGGATTTCTGAGCGATTCGAAATTGAAGTTCTTAACGATACCGATAACCTGAAGGTACAGGAATTTTCCGGAATCCTGGGGCAGCATGAACCTGGAGCTGGCAATGTCGGTTATTCCGAAGTTTTTCGCAGCGCTTTCATTAATGATGCAAGCCTCCTTGTCGGCAGCAAATGTCCTGTCGAAACCCCTGCCTTCAACCAGGGTCATTTTATATGAATCTAAAAAATCATAATCAACCCAGTTGCTCTGAAGAAGGAAAGACTCGTCCTTTCGGCCTTCGATGGAGTAACCGTTAAGGTTGTTGTTCCTTCCCGGCACAGCGGTTGAGCTGGCTATGTTAACCACACCCGGTATCTGCCTCACAGCTTCCTTGAAAGCCTCAACCCGGTTCCCCAGGGTGTGGGCCGCGTTTATAACCAGGAGCTGTTCCCTGTCAAATCCAACGTCTTTGCCGAGCATGAAGAATATCTGCCGGTACATCACCATGGTTCCGGAAATAAGAAGGACAGACACCGCAAACTGGAAAACGACAAGCACCCTTCTTATCTTTCCGTTCCTCATCGAACCTTTGACACTGCCTTTAAGAACCTCTGAAGGGTTGAATGAAGAAAGGAAAAAGGCAGGGTAGCTTCCGGCAAAAATTCCCACTACCAGCGTGAAACCGAGCAGAACCGGAATTTTATACCAGGGGTCGAATATGGAAAGACTGAGCCGGGAACCCAGGAGATTATTAAAATACGGGAGGCTTATTCTGATCATTATAAGGGCAAGAATCAGTGAAATGAATGACAGGAAAAATGATTCTGAAAGAAATTGCGAGATCAGCATTCCGCGGGTTGACCCGGAAATTTTTTTTATCCCTACTTCCTTTGCCCTCCTTGTTGCCTGGGCCGTGGCCAGGTTCATGAAATTAATTGCAGCAATAATTATTATCAGGATTGAAATGCTCGAAAAAATCCAGAGATATTTGGGATCACTGGCTTCCTTAAACTCCTGCTGTATTGACGGATCGAGATGTATATCCTTAAGGCTCTGAAGATAATATCTGTATTTGTTTCCCTGCGACATGAATTCTTCAACAGAGACACCCATGAAGCGTTCGATCTGCGGGCCCGCATATTTTTCAAGCAGGGCCGGAATTTTATCATCGACAGATTTATGGCTCGTGTTGGGTTTCAGAAGGAGGTAGGTGCTGATGCTGTTGCTGAGCCAGATCGGGTCCTGTGACCGCGGATTGGTCATGAAAGATAACAGGATGCTGGCTTCAAAGTGCGAATTGCCGGGAAAATCGGCCATAACACCCGAAACAATGTAACGGGCGCTGTCGTCCCCTATTTTAATTGCTTTGTCAATCGGGTCCTCATTTCCAAAAATTTTCCCCGCCATCGACTCGGAAAGCACGGCCCGCCTGGGCTGATTAAGTACATTGCCCGGATCACCTTTTAAAAGAGGGATGGAGAAAAAATTGAAAAAAGCCGAATCAGACTCCACTACCTTATCGTCGGTAAACGACAGGTCGTTATATTCGATTACTGTCGGCCCCCGGCTGTTAAGCCTGAGATAATCCTCCACCTCGGGAAATTCTCTCTGCATTACGGGCCCGATGGGGGAGCAGGTAAAGGCCCCTACAAAATCCTGCCCTCCCATCCTGCCGTTCAAAACGATCCGGTAGATCCTGTCCTTCTTCACATTGAACCTGTCATAGCCTGCTTCATTAACAACATAAAGTGCAATCAGCAGACTGCATGCAATGCCAATCGAAAGTCCGAGTATATTAATAAGTATGTAAGATCTCTGGCGCCTGAATGATCTCAGGCTGTGGCTGATCAGGTTTCCTGTCATGACAACAAATTTAAGATGGCAGATGATTCATTTATTTATATAGGCACAGGCTAGTCCCGTGTGCTAACGGGTTAAAGACTATTTTCATTCCAAAATGATGCACTTGCATGTGAAAAATTCAATGCATGGTTCGGCGCTTTTTGCTTAAATTTGAACAAATCAATGACAATGAGAATTGATATTCTTTCAGTTCTGCCTGAACTGCTCAGCAGCCCCCTGAATTACTCCATAGTGAGGCGGGCCCGCGACAAGGGGCTGGTTGAGATTAATATTGTCAACCTGCACGACTATTCAACGGATAAATACAGAAGTGTCGATGACTACGCTTTCGGAGGCGGAGCGGGCATGGTGATGATGATCGGGCCGGTGTTCAGGGCCCTTGAAAAACTGAAGGAAGAAAGAACCTATGATGAAATAATTTATACATCGCCCGATGGTGAACCTTTCACCCAGAAAATGGCAAATGAGCTTTCACTTAAGGAAAACCTGATAATCCTTGCAGGGCACTACAAAGGTATCGACCAAAGGATCAGGGACAACCTTGTAACCAGGGAGATTTCGGTGGGCGACTATGTTCTTTCCGGGGGTGAACTTCCTGCAGCAGTTATTACTGATGCAATAGTAAGGCTGTTGCCCGGCGCGATGTCGGATGAACAGTCGGCCCTTTCCGACTCGTTCCAGGACGATCTCCTGGCTCCGCCGGTTTATACCCGCCCCGCAGATTTCATGGGATGGAAGGTGCCGGATATCCTGCTGTCGGGTCACGCAGCGGAAATCGATAAATGGAGGCATGAACAATCGGTGGAAAGAACCCTCAGGCTAAGGCCCGATCTGATGAAACAGGGATGAGCCGGAACAAGGCGCATATCAGGAACCGTGAAACACAGTGCTCCCGGTTTGTCGCAACAGGGAACTCCGCGGCCTGGAACAGGGCTCCCTCCCATCTTTGCCGCACTTCGCAAGGCTGCCGATAATACACGCAGCCGGTGGACCTGAACAAACAATGGCACGGGTTCCCGCCGATGAAACTTATTATTTTGGAAAAGACCAAAAGCTTTTGTAAAATTGTAACTTATTTTTATTTATTTTCACAACTATTTAATTCTCAATGAAATGAATACACAGGATTATATTGATCGGGAAGACCGGTATGGTGCACACAACTATCATCCTCTTCCGGTGGTTCTTGAAAGAGGTGAAGGTCCGTTTGTATGGGATGTTGAGGGTAAAAGGTATTTTGACTTTCTGTCGGCCTATTCCGCAGTCAATCAGGGTCATTGCCATCCCAGGATCGTAAAGGCGCTGACTGACCAGGCTCAGAAGCTGACTCTTACTTCAAGGGCATTCTATAATTCCGTGCTGGGAGAATATGAAGAATTCGTAACCCGTTATTTTGGCTATGATAAAGTTCTTCCAATGAATTCAGGGGCCGAGGCAGACGAAACGGCTCTCAAGCTTTGCCGCAAATGGGCATACAAGAAAAAAGGCATAAAGGATAACAATGCCAGAATAATTTGCTGCGAAGGTAATTTCCATGGCAGGACAATCACCATAGTATCGATGTCAACCGATCCTGATGCACGAAACCATTACGGCCCTTTTACCCCGGGGTTCATCGTTGTTCCGTACAACGACATACCGGCTCTGGAAAAAGCACTTCAGGATCCTGATGTTGCAGGTTTCCTGGTTGAGCCCATCCAGGGAGAGGCCGGGGTATTTGTTCCCGATGACGGCTACCTGAAAAAGGCATATGACCTTTGCAAAAAGCATAATGTGCTTTTCATTGCCGATGAGATACAGACTGGAATTGCACGTACAGGAAAAACCCTGGCCTGCGATCATGAAGGAGTGCGTCCGGATATCCTTATCCTCGGCAAGGCACTCTCGGGCGGAATCCTTCCGGTATCAGCAGTTCTGGCCGACGATGACATCATGCTCACAATTAAACCCGGGGAACACGGTTCCACATTTGGAGGGAACCCGCTTGCCTGCAAGGTTGCCATAGAAGCCCTCAAAGTGGTGAAGGATGAAAAACTTGATGAAAACGCCACTAACCTCGGCAATATTTTCAGGAACGAGATGAAAAACATCAAATCGGATATGATTGAGCTCGTAAGGGGTAAAGGGCTGCTCAACGCCGTCGTGGTCAGACCGAAGAATGGCAAAACCGCGTGGGATGTCTGCATTGCCATGAAGGACCTCGGATTGATTGCAAAGCCAACACATGAGCATATAATACGTTTTGCACCTCCGCTGGTCATTACCGAACCGCAGCTCAGGGAAGCTGTCGGACTGATCAGACAGGCATTTAAACTTTTCGAATAGAAGATTGTTAACAGATTAACAATCATTGTCCCGTTCATGGGATTAACACGTTACAAATGTCGTCAGGAATAAAATCAAAAAGGCGCGTCCTGCCAATCATTCTGATAGCAGTATATGCCTTCATTTCATGTACGGGTCAGGTTACAAGGCAGATCACCAATGACGAGCTGCAGGGACATGTGCGGTATCTTTCATCCGACATGCTGAAAGGCCGCCAGACAGGAAGCGAAGGAGACAGCCTGGCTGCGGTTTATATCAGGAAGCAGTTCGAACTGGCGGGCCTGGAGCCGCTGGAGGGCAACGGGTTCCAGGAATTCTCCGTAACCGACAGGGTTGTTGCGGGAAAAAGTAACTTTTTCATACTCGACGGACAGGAATTCAATCCCTCTGAAGATATTACACCCTTCTCATTCAGCGGGAATTCATCGCTTGAAGCTCCTGTGGTTTTTACCGGCTACGGACTCATTATTTCCAACGACTCGATAAAATGGAACGATTACGGGAACCATGACGTTAAAGGCAAGTGGGTGCTTGTATTGAGGGGCGATCCCGAGCCGGAAAAATCAGTCAGCGGATTCATCCCGTTCAATAGCGACAGGGATAAGGCAATGACTGCCAAAGACATGGGAGCAGCCGGCGTGCTTTTTGTATCGGGCCCGGCAAACGATAATGAAGATTCATTCGACAACCTGTCTGCTGAAGGCTTCAGCGTTGGCATACCCGTGCTCAGGATCAGGCGCAATGTCGCCGATCTTATACTGAAAAAAACCAATAACACCGTTGGGGCCCTTGAAAAAAAGATCAACGTCACAAAAAAGACCGCTGCCTTCGACACGGGCGCCAAAGTAAGGGCCGGTTCGGATGTACAAAAAACGGCATCGCTTACCAGGAACGTGATTATGTATCTCAGGGGAGAAGATGAATCATTAAGGAATGAATATGTGATCATAGGCGCCCACTTTGATCACCTTGGCATGGGCGGACCGGCCAGCAGGGCAAGGGATACGGTTGCGGTCCATCACGGGGCCGACGACAATGCCTCAGGGATCAGTGCTATGATCGAACTGGCCGAACGATTTGCCCTTACACCGGGAAGCCACAGGAGAAGCCTGGTTTTTACCGCATTCTCGGGAGAGGAATCAGGGCTCCTGGGATCAAGGTATTTTGCCGACAACCCCCTTGTTGACCTTTCCAGGGTCAACGCCATGATTAATCTCGACATGGTGGGAAGGCTGCAGGATTCAAGCCTGCAGATAGGAGGAACCGGCACGGCCGGAAGATTCAGGGATATCATCACCGGCCTAACCGACACAAGTCGTTTCAGGTTGTCGCTGTCCGAAGAAGGATACGGACCCTCGGATCATTCGTCATTTTACGGAAAAGACATTCCGGTCCTGTTTTTCTCGACCGGGGCCCATCCCGACTACCATACCCCTTCCGACACATGGGACAAGCTCAATTATCCGGGGATGAAAGATATATCGGACCTTGTTTTCAGTATTGCCGGGAACATTGCAGACACACCCCAAAGGCTGGAATTCAGGGAAGCCGGACCTAAAACCGGGGTCAGCACCGTTATGAGAAGAAAAGGAGTCACCCTCGGCATTATGCCCGACTACTCGGGAAACATAAAAAACGGTCTCCGGGCCGATCTTGTCACCCCGGGAAAACCGGCCGCCCTTGGAGGAATGAAGAAAGGAGACATCATTACCTCAATCAACGGAATGACCGTCAGCAATATACAGGATTACATGTTCCGCATGAGCCGGCTTAAGCATGGCGAAACAATCAGTGTGGAAGTATTGCGCAATGGCAAAACCGTTGTACTTCTCATACAGTTATAATGACACAAACAGAAATACCTGCACGATGAAAAGGTTCATTCTATGGCTCCTGGCATTCATAATTACTATTGCGGCAGCTTATTACCAGAGAAAAAGCGGACCAACCTACCCCAAAAGCCATACCGTTGAGCTGAATGACACTGTTTATAACCTGAAACTGGTAAGAAGCCTGGGACTGGATGAGCGACCGGAAGTTAAACTCCATATCCAGGACCAGGGGATAAAAGCCAGGCTCTTTTACAAGAGGTACAGGAGTGAAGAACCATACATACCGGCAGATTTTGTTTACAAAACATACCCGGTCAATTCATTTCTTATGAACAGGGTCTTCAGGATCACTGAGGAAAGGGGGCTCTTTGCAGAAATTCCCCCCCAGCCTCCCGCCGGAAAAATTGAGTATTATATAGAAATTACCGATTCGAAGGGCACAAAAACACTTTTCAGGGAAAACCCGGTGGTTATCAGATTCAAGGGAGCCGTACCCGGATCCATCCTTGTGCCTCACATCCTTTTCATGTTCCTGGCCATGTTCTTTTCAACCCTTACCGGGCTTATGGCTGCAGCAAACCATCCTAAGTTCAGGAAATACGGGATCATAACCCTTGTAGTACTTGGCATTGGAGGAATGATCTTCGGTCCGCTGGTTCAGAAATTCGCATTCGGCGACCTTTGGACAGGTATCCCCTTCGGCTGGGACCTGACCGATAACAAGACACTGATTGCATTCATCTTCTGGATAGCAGCAGTGTGGCTCAATCGGAGAAAAGAACGCCGGATATACAGCATCATTGCCTCAGTTGTCCTTATCCTGATATTTTCCATACCCCACAGCATGTTCGGTTCCGAACTGGACTATGAGAGCGGCAAAGTCATTCAGGGATTTATTCTGATCTTTTTCTTCCCGATCCGGGAAAAAATATTAAATTAAGTGCAGCATTCATAGTTTACCTGCGTCTTTTAGATGAAAATCTGAAATATGTTAAACGTGGGTGCGGCATCTCGGTTAAAAACAAGTCCTTATATTAAGATGGCTAATCCAGAAGCAGCATTCAGGAACGTCCACCAGGCTCTTGTGGATGGATGCAAAACAGGGGATCAGAAGGCACAGTTTCAGATTTACAAGTTGTACTACAAGGCAATGTACAATACGAGTCTGAGGATCATTAACGACACAATGGAAGCCGAAGACATAATGCAGGAATCGTTCCTGTCGGCCTTTGAAAAAATTGACACCTACTCCGGCACCGTGAGCTTCGGGGCATGGCTTAAAAAGATAGTCATCAACCGGTCGCTCGATGCCGTGAGCAGAAGAAAAGCGATCTTTGAAGATATAGAGGCCCACACAGGTATCAGGGATGAGGGATCAGACGATGTATCAAGGCAGGAAGAACTCGATATTAAGGTGGAAGAAATAAAAGAGGCAATAAACAAATTGCCCGACGGGTACAGGATAATTCTCTCACTTTACCTTCTGGAAGGCTACGATCACGATGAAATTGCTGAAATACTCGGAATCTCCAGCAGTACGTCCAGGTCACAGCTTTCAAGGGCTAAACAGAAATTGATTTCGGAACTTAAGAATTATTGAAAATCAGCGGCAATGAAAAATATAGAAGACATAATAAAAAACAACAGAAGACTTTTCGACACTGCGGAACCACCGGAAGGTCACTTTGAAAGATTCTGCTCCAGGCTGGAGGAAAGATTGCCCGCACACACTATGGTCAGGCGGAGCATTGTCCCCTACCTGCTCAAGGCAGCAGTGGTCACATTGCTTGTAACCCTTTCATCGCTGTGGACATGGGAACATTTCCTGAAACCCGGCAGGGACAGGATGGCCCTTGGCGATGTATCGCCACAGTACAGGGAAGTTGAAAACTACTACATGTACCAGGTGAAACTCATGAGCAATGAACTTACAAGCATCGACGAAAACGATGAAGGACAGAAGCAAATGCTGCTCACTGAAATGAAAAGCATGGACTCAGTATACATCCAGCTTCAGAAAGACCTCAGGGCAAATCCCAATGATGAGAGAATAATCAATGCAATGATAGAACACTATCAGACGAAACTGGAAGTAATGAACTATATAGTCAACCAGCTCAAGACAATCAGAAATGACAACCAAACAAGGAAGGCTCATGAAAACTCAGGCTTATAAAACAGGATTTATCCTTATGTCTTTCCTGTTGCTCGCTCCCGGAGCAATCTCCGGCCAGCAGGCGGTAAAGGATTTTCACAAGGAATATACGGCGGGACCCAACACAACCCTTGACATCAGCAACAGGTATGGCAATGTGACTGTCGAAACAACTGACGGCAATCAGGTGATCATTGATGTAAGGGTTACAATTGATCTCCCCGGCAGGGAACGGGCCGAAAAGCTCCTGTCATACATTGACGTCAGCTTTGCCGAAAGCGATAATGTCATCTCGGCAAAAACCGTTATCGACGATAAATTCAGCTTCTCGGGATGGGGAGGGGGCAACAGGAAATTCAGCATAAACTACAAGATAATAATGCCTGCCCGGATGAACTTCACCCTGGCAAACAAATATGGCAATACAGATCTTGAAGAAATAAACGGTCTTGTGAACCTGGATATCAAATATGGCAACCTCACTGCTGAGAATCTTTCAAGGGGAAATGAAAAACCATTGAACACCCTTGCCATTGCCTATGGCAATGCTTCAATATCCTCGGCCAGCTGGCTCGACATTAACTCAAGATACGCCGGTAACCTCAGGATAGACAGGATCCAGGCCCTCCTTATCAGCAGCAGGTATTCTAAAATCAGGCTCGGCGAAACAAGCTCCGTTGTGGGAGAATCAAAATACGACAATTTCCGGATAAGCAAAATCAACAATCTCGTTCTCGATGCCGGCTATTCGGATATAGTTGTGGAAACATTGCTGAAGAAACTGAAATTCGAAGGAGGCTACGGAGCCCTGACCGTCGGTGAAATACCTGCCGGATTCGAATTAATCGATACTGATACGAGATACATAGGGGTCAAGCTCGGGATCGATGAAAATGCAAGTTACAAGCTCGATGCCAGGCTCTCGTACGGAAATCTCAAATTCAATGAAGACAATTACCGCAACCAGAAGAGGATAGTTCAAAACACTTCAAACGAAACCCTTGGGATCGTGGGAAGTGAAAGCGATCCCGCATCAGTTGTAAAAGTTCATGCAACCTACGGTTCGGTAAGGTTGACCCGGTAAAGCCTGCCCGGAAATACCCCCGTCATGACCGGCATAATATAATGAATGCGCAGTTACACGACTGCGCATTCATTTTGTGCCGCAAAAGCAATATATTGGATTCTAAAAATCCATCTCCACAACCGTAATTCCCGACCCTCCCATTTCCACATGTTCGTCCCTGAATGATCTTACGACATTCATGGTCGCCAGGTAATCCCTTACAAGCTGCCGGAGAATACCGTTACCCTTGCCATGAAGGATCCTCAGGTTCCTGTGCTGAACCAGAAGTGCATCATCAATAAAATCGCGTACAATATTCAATGCCTCCTCTCCCCTTACCCCGCGAATGTCTATCTCGGGCCTGAAACTGCTTTTGCGCTGCTCAATGACAGGATCTGACCTGTAAACAGACTGGTGCGACCTTTCACTTTTTTTCAGCTCCGATATGCTGATCCTTTCAATCTTTTCGAGCGGAACAAGGAACCTGATACTGCCTGCCTCAACAGTTGCCATTCCTGATTCTATCTTCACAATTTCCCCCGCTGCCTGCGTTTCAAGCATTCTGACAGCGTCACCGGCCGACAGGGGTTTTACCTTTTCAGCCATTGGCTCTGCCTTTTTCCTGACAGCTTCCGGCTTTATCTTTTTTGCCTTCTTCGCCAGGCGTGTTGCTTTCTCTTCTGCTTCAGTCATCAGTGGTTTTGACTCTTCCGCAATATTTTCCCTGAATTCATCGAGCTTCTGTCTCAGATCTTTTGTCTTTTCCCTTTCTGCCTGTGCCTCCTTAATCTGACGTATTGTATTCTCAATGATCCGGTTAGAGTCGCCAAGCATTGCCTGTGCATCTTCCCTTGCCTTTGAGATTATTTCCTTCCGCAGGTTCTTTGCACCGGCCAGTTCCTTTTCATATTCGGCGATCAGTTCTTCAAGCCGTTTTTCCTGATGCCTTATATTCTGCCTTTTGGCTTCCCAGTACCTTTTATCCCTTGCGATATCCTTCAGGTGCCTGTCGTAATTTATATTTTTTACCCCTGCCTTCTCCGAAGCGACTGCAAGAACATTGTCGGGCAGTCCTATTTTTTTTGCGATCTCAAAGGCAAATGAACTCCCGGGCCTGCCGATGCTGAGCTGAAACAGGGGCTGCATCAGGTGATTGTCGAATAGCATTGCACCGTTGACAATGCCTTCGGTTAGCGATGCAAAATGCTTGAGATTAGTGTAATGCGTTGTCAGCACACCATATGCTCCGGCTTTGTTCAGTTCGCCGAGTACAGCCTCGGCAATCGATCCGCCAAGCATCGGCTCGGTACCCGTTCCGAACTCATCTATCAGGATCAGGGTTTCAGAAGAAGCATTCCTGACGAAAAACTTCATGTTAAGGAGATGTGAACTGTAGGTGCTCAGATCATTGTCAATACTCTGTTCATCACCAATATCAATGAAGATGTTTTTGAATATGCCCGATTCCGAGCCCTCCCCGACGGGTATGGTGATCCCGCACTGCAGCATATATTGCAACAGACCCACAGTCTTGAGGCAAACCGACTTGCCCCCGGCATTGGGCCCGGATATAAGCAGTATCCTGTCGTTCCGGTCAAGCCTGATGTCGAGAGGAACCACCTTCCTGCCCGGAACCTTCCTGAACGCAAGTTCAAGCAATGGATGGACTGCCCTTTTCCAGCTGATCCCCTGACCGTCAGAAAGGACAGGTTTGATGGAACCGAGCTGATTGCCGAACAATGCTTTTGCCCTTATAAAATCCATCTGCCCGAGAAAATCGCCGGAAAGCAGGAGATCATCAATGTATGGTCGTATATCATCGGCAAAGGAAGTGAGTATCCGCACTATCTCACGGAGCTCTTCGTATTCCAGTTCCACGATCTCGTTGTTTATCTCAACAACCTCCACGGGCTCAATATAAACGGTCTTCCCCGAGGCCGACTGATCCAGTATCAGACCCCTGATCCTGCGCTTATCGGAGGCATTGACCGGGATCACTCCCCTTCCGTCGCGAACCGTAGCCACGGTGTCTGCATCGACGATTCCTTCTGCCATTGCCTGCCTGAGAATTGCATTCAGGCGCCTTGATGCCTGCGCGGTGAGGGAAGAAATACTGCCGCGTATCTCCTTCAGCCGCGGCGAGGCATTGTCTTTTACTTCTCCCTTCCTGTCAATGATCCGGTCAGCAGAATCAATCACATAGGGAAAAACCTTCACATTGCCGCATAACGATCTGAGAACAGGATACCTGTCACTTTCCTTCCTTTTAAAAAATGCAAGGATCGACCTGACAGTCTCCAGGGAGCGCCTGAGTTCAAAAACCTCCCTTGTCTCAGGAAATGTGCCTTCCACCCTGATCTTGTTCAGACAGCCGGATATTTCAAAATAATCCTCCGAGGGAAAACAGTCCTCAAGCAGAAGCAGCTGCTGAAATTCAAAGGTCTCTGACAACCGTGCCTCAACCAACTGCAGATCGGTCATGAACTTCATATCCTCAATCATTTCCGGGCCCATTGCACTAAGGCAGTTTTCCTTCAGGAAGGCGCGGACCCTGTCAAAACCTGTTTTAACTTCAAAAT
Organism: uncultured Rikenellaceae bacterium; assembly: GCA_964435015.1. Taxonomy (GTDB): domain Bacteria; phylum Bacteroidota; class Bacteroidia; order Bacteroidales; family VadinHA17; genus LD21. The sequence goes on along the minus strand of CAYSXP010000001.1, from coordinate 276,164 downwards.
TGCCGGGATATGTCATTTTCTTTCAGGGTTCGGGTTCGACAGTACTGGATCTGGATTTCCTTCTCCCGCAAATTTAATTGTTTAAATCATAACATCTGAACAGCCAAACCTCCACATTATGCAGATTATTCTGATCATTCCGGTTATTCTTACCGGCTGCCTCCGTAATTTAATATCTTTAACATTTGAAAAGCATCAAATTAATATATTTTCCTATTTTTGAGATCTGACTTTAAAATCATTACTCAAATGAAATTACCGAATTACATAACAACACTGATTCTTCTGACATTTTTCCCGGCACTGCTCATTGCCCAGACTGAAACCGCGGACCTGAACATGATCTACAGGATAAAGCAGGAAGGGATGAAGAACCCGGCAATTGAGGAGCTGGCTTTCGGGCTGACCGATCTGTCGGGGTCGAGGCTGACGGGGTCGTCGGGCCTTGCACGGGGGAACGAATGGGCAATGAAAAAAATGGAAGAGCTCGGTTTCCAGAACGTAAGGATTGAGGAAGCAGGAGATTTTTCCCAGGGAGGATGGGACAATCTCAAGACCTATGCGGCAATGACAGCTCCTTACTATATAAACTTTGCCTGCAACCCGGTTGCATGGACAGGGAGCACCAGCGGACCCGTAAAGTCAGAGGTTATTCTCCTCGACGCCAAAACGGAGGAAGATCTTGATAAATACAAAGGAAAACTTGCAGGGAAGATAGTAATGATGCCGTCGACAGCCGCCTATGAAGTGAGCTTTGAGCCTCTTGCGAACAGGTACACTGACGATGAGCTGAAAGAGCTCTCAATGGCTGCAGTCAGGCCGCAGGGAGGAAGGCCTCCCGCCGACTGGGCCAACTATATGGCTCAAAGGGCGCTGCAGATGAAGATTACCGGGTTCCTGAAGACCGAGGGGGTCGCCGTTATTCTTAACAATTCAGGATCCTTCAATGTTCCCAGGTCAGCTTCTGCCAGTTATAAGGCCGGTGATCCCGAACCTGTTCCGCAACTGAGTATCCCGGTGGAAGCATACGGACGAATGGAGAGGCTGATTGATCATTCCGTGAGGGTTGAAATGGAAATAGAGATCCTCAACAAGTTCCTTGGGCCGCAGAAAGTATACAATGTGATCGGTGAGATTCCCGGAACCGACAAGCTCCTTAAAAATGAAGTGGTCCTCCTCGGAGCCCATATCGACTCATGGCACGGAGGAACCGGAGCTGCCGACAATGCATCGGGTTGCGTGGTAATGATGGAAGCCCTTCGGATACTTAAAAACCTCGACGTTGCACCCAGGAGGACCATCAGGGTTGCCCTGTGGGGAGGCGAAGAGCAGGGGCTTATTGGTTCAAGGGCCTATGCGGACAAATATCTTGCCGACCGTGAAACAAAAGCACATAAGCCTGATTTTGACAGGTTCGCGGCATACTTCAATATGGATAACGGCACAGGGAAATACAGGGGGATCTACACCCAGGAAAATGATATGGTGCGGCCGATATTCGAGGAGTGGCTTAAGCCGTTCGCCGATATGGGGGCCGCAACAGTCTCCGGAAGGAACACAGGCGGCACCGATCACCTGTCATTTGATGCCTACGGCCTCCCTGCATTCCAGTTCATCCAGGACAAAATTGAATACGGCAGGGGCTACCACACAGTTATGGACACCTATGAAAGGCTCCTCATGAACGATCTCAGGCACAATGCCATAATAACCGCTGCATTTGCCTACAATGCAGCCATGAGAAACTCAAAACTTCCGTCAAAGCCTGCCCTGAAGCCGGCAACGAATGTAAAACAGTCCCAAATGGCCCCGTGGATGAATTAGACTGTTTCCGGAATTGATGATCTTTACAGATCAGGTACATTGTATAAAGGCACAGGACATATCCTTTAAGAAGATGGGGACACCTGTTCCCTGTTTCCCTTATCCAGTCCTTTCATGGACAGCTGGATGCGTTTACGTTCAGGGTCAACATCAAGAACCTTAACCATTACATGCTGATGCAGCTTCACTACATCTGCAGGATCCCTGACGTAGGTGCTGCTCAGATTTGATATGTGCACCAGTCCGTCCTGCTTGATACCGATGTCAACGAAGGCACCGAATTTTGTTATGTTGGTCACTATTCCCGGTACAACCATTCCCGGCGTGAGGTCCTCCATCGAATGGATGTCGGCAAAACTGAATTCCTTTATTTTTGAGCGGGGGTCCCTTCCGGGCTTTGCAAGCTCTTCCACTATATCCCTGAGGGTGGGCAGACCCGTTGTTTCCGTTACATAGCTTTCGAGCCTGATTTGTTTCCTTTTTTCCTGATCAGCCATAAGTTCCCTGATTTCACATCCCAGGTCAGCCGACATTTTCTCCACAACGTGATAGCTTTCAGGATGCACGGCGCTTGAATCGAGAGGATTAGCGGCATTTCTTATCCTTAGGAACCCTGCACATTGTTCAAAAGCCTTGGCTCCCATCCTCTTTACTTTCAGGAATTCACTTCTCGATCTGAACGGTCCGTTCTCAGAACGGTGATCCACTATGTTGCGGGCAAGCTGCGGCCCTAATCCTGAAACATAGGTAAGCAGGTGGCTGCTTGCCGTGTTCACTTCCACGCCGACGGCGTTTACACAGCTGACCACCACCTCATCGAGGCTTTGCTGCAGTTTCTGCTGATCCACGTCATGCTGATACTGCCCTACCCCGATCGATTTCGGATCGATCTTCACAAGCTCCGCAAGCGGGTCCATCAGCCTTCTTCCGATGGAAACGGCGCCCCTGACCGTAACATCATAGTCGGGGAATTCCTCCCTTGCAACCTTCGATGCCGAATAAACTGACGCACCGGCCTCATTTACAACAAAGACCTGGATATCCTTATCAAACTTTATCCATTTGATGAACTGTTCGGTCTCCCGGCTTGCGGTGCCGTTACCTATGGCTATCGCTTCGGTTTTGTAGGCGTTCACCAGCGTTAAAAGCTTCCTGACCGACAGCGCCGTCTGATTCTGCGGCGGATGGGGAAATATTGTCTCATTATGGATCAGGTTTCCCTGGCGGTCGAGGCAAACAATCTTGCAGCCTGTCCGGAAGCCCGGATCAATGGCCAGCACGTTTTTTTCACCCAGGGGAGAAGCCAGCAGAAGCTGCCGCAGGTTTTCTGCAAACACGGTAATGGCTTCTGCATCCGCCTTCTCCTTCGACACATTCCTGAATTCGGTTTCCAGCGAGCCTGAAAGCAGCCTTTTCCAGCTGTCGGTCAAAGCTTCCCCGACAAGCCTCGATGATTCGTTCCTGCCCTTTATGAACAAGGTACTGAGTATGTCAATCGCCTTTTCATCCTCAGGCAGCACCGAAAGGCGAAGAAATCCCTCCTCTTCACCCCTTCTCATGGCAAGGAGCCTGTGCGACGGGCATTTCCTCAGCTGTTCCGACCAGTCGAAATAATCACTGTATTTAATGCCCTCCTGCTCTTTTCCCCTTACAACTTTTGAACTGATGAAAGCTTCCCGCTCAAAAAGGCTTCTCAGCCGGGTCCGGGCCTTCTGGTCCTCACTGATCCATTCCGCAATAATATCACAGGCACCGGCCAGAGCCTCCCCTTTTTCCGCCACAGAATCGCACAGGAACTCCTCCGCCTTTTTTCCCGGGTCAGTCTCCCTCTGTTCCATTATCAGTGAAGCAAGGGGCTCAAGACCCTTTTCCCTTGCCACTGTTGCACGCGTTCTGCGCTTTGGCCTGAAGGGCAGGTAGATATCTTCAATCTCCGACATTCTTGCGGCAGCCTCCAGCTTCTGCCTGAGTTCAGGCGTCATCTTGTCCTGCTCCTCAATCGACCTGATTACGCTCCCGCGGCGGATGTCAAGTTCCTTCAGCCTGTTGTATTCATCCCTGATATGAAGAAGCTTAACCTCATCGAGGCTTCCTGTCATCTCCTTCCTGTACCTGCTGATGAAAGGAATGGTTGAGCCGTCTTCAAGCAGCCTGATTGTATTCTCAACCTGCCAGATATGCAATCCGAGCTTCTCCGCAACAATCGAAATGTTCTTTTCCGTACCCATATTAAGATAATTCCAGGTGTTAAGCATTATTTGCGGGAAAGCGTATTATCCGGCAATCCCCGCAAAAGAGCAGGCTTCATTTTCATTTCCCCCGCCAGAAGCTCCTGCCGTCAACCCAAAGGAAGCCCTGAAGGAAACGGTCCTCAACCCTTTCCCGTAAGCCTGTCATATATCTGATGACAGATCCATGCATCGGTTGCTGCATAAACCTTCTGGGCGTCGCTAAGCTCTTCAGCCTCCCAGTCGGATACCTGCTGACTTTTGGATATCCTGATTCCAAGCACAATCGCAGCCAGCTTTTTCAGGCCCGAGTTCTGGATCCCGTATTCCTTTACAAGTTTCTGCAAATCAATGAACCCGGAAGGCACAAAGCCGTTGATCCGTTTAAGAAAACTGATATCGTCATGTACCGCCACCCCGGCCTTGATAACATCGGGACTGGCCAAAAGTTCCGCCAATGGATCGGGAATACCGATCCTGTTGATCCTGAAAAGACAGGCAAGCTCACTGTTTGCCAGCTGAAGCAGCGACACCCTGTTTTTCCTGCCCTTCCTGAAAGAAGGCCTTGTCTCGGTGTCAAATCCCAGAAAGGGAGAATCAACAAGCCGGGGAAAAACTTTGCGAAAAGCCGGCATATTATCAATCAGCAATATCTCGCCCCTGAACCAGGACAGTTCTTTCATCGCAATTTCTTCTGCCGAAATTGTGGCCGGGTAACTATTCTTCAACATCTTCCCTTATTTCCTTTTGCCGACGGGCAATAAACCAATCGGATTTATCTCTTTCGTGAGAACTTCTCCCTTTTTTCCCTGCAACATCAGTTGTTTCACCCGAGTAAATGAACCTGTGTATCGCCCTCAGTGAATTAACCAGTTTTTGTCCCCAGATATTCTCGAAATTCATCCTGCATTCCCATACGGCATCATTCATTATCTCCCCTGACCCGGTCTGGTACAATATAAGGAAATCTTTGATATCCTGGTAAATATCGGCCAGGTTTTCAGACAGGCTGGCTATAACGGGTTCCCCGCCCCCGGCAACTCTGTCATCAAACACCTCGTAATAGTCATCGGCGGCGCCAAACCGGTCTTTCAGAGTATCGTGAACCCTGTTCCAGTCAGCTTCCGTAACAAACTTTTCATTACCATCCTCAAATACCGGATCCGGGGCCGGAAGAAGAGAAGCCTTTATGTACAGGTACGGCAGAAGGCGCTGAAATATCCTGAGCAGTTCGTCACCCGGAACTTCAGAACCATGCTCCGCATATTTGCAAAATTCATTGGCAGCAGCAACAAATTCCACAACGCTTCTTGAATAAACCGGATCTGATTTCTTACTCATCTCATTATGTTCCTTCCGGCAAAATAAGTCATAAATTCAATCCGATGTAGTGTATGAACCGAACAAAGTGCAGAATTTACTTGCCGTTGAGAAATAAATTGAATAAATTCCCTAATTGATAAAAACCCGTTCCGGGCATATTGTACCATCTAAGATAAACTCAATAATATCAATTACTTATACAGACCAAACCAAGCTTGTCATGAAAAAGGTCTCACTTTTGTTTGCGGTATTACTCCTTTTACCGGTAACCAGCAGCCATTTCCTGAACGGACAGCCGGCAGGATTAACCCGCGGATGGAGGGCCGGAGTTGCAAAAGTCAGTATTACCCCGGAGGGATCCATATGGATGGCCGGTTATGCCTCGCGCGACCATCCGTCGGAAGGAGTGCTGCACGATCTCTGGTCCAAGGCCCTGGTTATTGAGGATTCCCTGGGAAACAGGGCCGCACTGATAACCAACGATCTTCTTGAGATCCCGGTTCATTACTCCGGTCTGATCAGGGACAGGCTTGAAAGGGAATATGGCCTGCACCGGTCGCAGGTAATACTCAACTGCTCACACACGCATTCGGGGCCGGTTATGAGGGACACGCTGGCTAGCTGGTACCCTCTCGATGCCGCGATGGAACAAAAGGTTAAGAAATACTCTGAAGAATTTATCGAAAAAATAGTGGAAATGGTCGGCAGGGCCATCTACAGGATGATCCCCGTTGAAATCAGTGCCGGAAACGGAACAGCAAGGTTCCAGGTAAACCGGCGGAATAATCCCGAGGCCATGAGTGAATATTACACCGGTCTGAAAGGGCCTAATGATTACGCTGTGCCCGTGCTCAGGATCGACAGGAAATCGGGAGGGATCATGGCAATTGTTTTCGGCTACGCCTGCCATTCAACCGTTCTGAATTTTTATCAGATAAGCGGTGATTATCCCGGTTTTGCCCAGATTGAACTGGAAAACCTTTATCCCGGTGCAACGGCGCTCTTTTTCCAGGGTGCCGGAGCAGACCAGAATCCCCTTCCCCGCAGAAGTGTCCCGCTTGCCCGCCAGTACGGGCAAACCCTCTCGGCAGCAGTCGACAGGGTCCTTAATGAAAAAATGAAAAGGCTCGCTCCGTTGCTGAAAACCGCCTATTCAGAGATTCCGCTTCAGTTTGACGGTTCCCCTCCCGGCAGGAAGGAATTGCTTGGCCATATCCACGACACATCATCAACTGCACCATATCTGAAACTGATGGCACAAACCCTTATCCGCAGGCTCGACAACGGAGAAGTATTCAGGAACGGCTATCCTTATCCGTGCCAGGTCTGGAGGCTCGGAGACCAGATCATCATGGCCCTTGGAGGAGAGCTTGTGGTTGAATATGCCCTGGAGCTCAAGAAAAGGTTCGGGCATGATGTGTTTGTCATGGGATACACCAATGATGTGATGGCCTATATACCCTCCGACACCATTCTCAGCGAAGGGGGATATGAGGGTACGCGATCGGTTTTTTTTACCAGGGCATGGAGCCGGAACACCCAGACAGCGATCATAAATGAAATGTCGAACCTTGCAGGAAAACTGGGAATCACACCTATTGAGGCACCTGACCACAATGAAACGGCAGGAAGATAATCCTGCCCTGCATCCTGAATACCTGAATTAAAACAAATCAACCCTTAATCTGAAAAAGAAATGACGAAACGCATTTTAACAAGAAGACGTTTTATTGCCTCGGTGTCAGCAGGTTCCGTTGCTGCCTTTGCCGGCTCCGCACCTCTGCCTGGAAAGACAGGCAATGACGCCGGCAGGCTGGCCATTCTTGGAGGCCTCCCTGCCATACCTCCAAAAAAATGGCCCGACTGGCCGTACGTCGATCAGAAGATGGTTGACGCGATGATTAAAACCACGAAAAGCGGAGTGTGGTCAAGAATACAGTCAGAAACCGGATCCGTTCCGACCTTTGAAAAGGAATATGCTGCGCTGATGGGCGCAAAAAAATGCGTAACAACCGGATCCGGGACACAGGCGCTGAGCTGTTGTGTTGAGGCAATGGGAATAGGTGCCGGCGACGAGGTGATCACCTCCCCATATACCGATATGGGAACGATTTCCTCCATTCTGACATCGCGGGCCCTGCCGGTGATGGCAGACCTTGATCCGGCATCATTCCAGATTGATCCGGCTGATATTGAAAGGAAGATCACACCTGCAACAAAAGCCATCATGCCTGTTGACATGGGAGGACAGCCCTGCAACATGGCCCGGATAAATGCCATTGCAAAAAAGCATAAACTCAGGGTGATCGAGGATTCGTGCCAGGGACACCTTGGTGAATACCAGGGAAAAAAATTAGGAACCGTGGGTGAGCTGGGATGTTTCAGTTTTCAGACATCCAAGACCATCGCCTGCGGCGAAGGCGGTGCCGTGATCGGCAATGATGAAGCGCTGATGGACAGGGTGTTTTCGGTTATGATGAATGGCAGCCACAGGATCATCGGAACCAAGTACAGGATGACCGAATTTGAAGCTGCCCTGCTTCTCAGCCAGTTGGAAGGAGCCAGGGAAAGATTCGCGATCCGTAACCGGAACGCTGCCTATCTTACCTCAAAGCTCAGGAAATTCCCGGGACTGGTGCCGCAGAAACTGTATCCGGGAACAACCAGCGGCTCCTTCTACCTTTATATGATGGCATATAAAAAGGAGCATTTCAACAATGCTGACAGGAGCAAATTCCTGAAAGCACTGGCAGCCGAAGGAATAGAACTGAGCCCGTATATCGCAAAAGGCCTTCACAGGGAACCATGGACAGAGTTTATACTGAAACAGCCCGTCTACACAAAAATGTTCCCTCCCGAACGGCTGAGGAGATTCAGCGACCAGCTGCATCTTCCGGTTTGCGACAGGGTTTGCGATGAGATGGCAATGATCTGGGCGTCGGGCCCCTTGCTTGGAACCCTTGCAGATATGGATGATATCGTGAATGCCATAATGAAGGTTTATGAAAACAGGGATAAGCTTAATTCAATCTGACAGAAAGGACCATTGATATGAATACAGACAATATTACCATTAAGTCAGGCAACACTGCCGGCAAGCTTGCCATACTGGGAGGAGAGCCGGTGATATCCGCCGCCATGGCTGCCATACCTGCTGGTCCATACGTTGACGACAAGATGATTGAATCGATCGTAAGAACAACGAAAAGCGGCATATGGTGCAGGATACAGTCACCCAACGGCACTGTGCCAACCTTTGAAAAAGAGTTCGCCCGATTCATGGGAACCCGTTACTGCGTTTCAACCGGCGCAGGAACCCAGGCACTTAACACCTGTGTTGAAGCTCTTGGCATAGGTGCCGGTGATGAGGTTATCACCTCTCCCTACACCGACATCGGCACGATATCAGCCGTGCTGTTCTGCCGGGCCCTGCCGGTATTTGCCGATCTCGACAGGGAATCGTTCCAGCTTGACCCGGATGATGTTGAAAAAAAGATCAATGAGAACACAAGGGCCATAATCCCCGTACATATTGGGGGCCAGCCTGCCAACATGGAAAGGATAATGTCAATTGCCGCAAAGCATAAACTTACGGTTATCGAGGATGCATGTCAGGCACACCTGACTGAATACCAGGGCAGAAAGCTTGGAACAATCGGCGACCTTGGCTGCTTCAGCTTCCAGGCAAGCAAGAACATTGCCTGCGGCGAAGGAGGTGCAGTGATCGGGGATGACGAAACGCTCATGGACAAGTGTTTCACTGTGATGAATCATGGCACAACCCGTTCAGGTCAGCATGCAGTCATCGGCGCCAAATACCGGATGAACGAATTTGAGGCCGCATTGCTTCTGCCGCAGCTTGAAACACTGAAAGCAAGGCACGACAAACGCAATGAAAATGCGTGGTACATGAGGGCAAAGCTCAGGGATTTCCCCGGAATCGGCCTGCAGAAGCTCTATGAAGGGACGGGCACATCGGCATGGTGGCTTTTCATGACCTCGTACAAAAAAGACAAATTCAACGGGGCGCCGCGTGAAATATTCATCAAGGCACTCGCTGCCGAGGGTGTGAATGCCGGCAGCTATATAAAGTACGGGTTTCATAAGTCGGATGTCATCAGGAAGCACATTACCGACCTGAAGGTTTACAATAAATTCTACCCTGCCGCACGACTCAAAAAATACCGTGACGAATCCGAATGTCCGGTTTGTGATACTGTATGCGACGAGGAAATGCTGACCCTCGATGTTCCCACGGCATCCGGCAAACAATATCTCGACGGGATCTATGATGCCATAGTGAAGGTGTATGAAAACAGGGATAAACTTAACAGTATCTGAGATGAGAATATTTAACGCGTGTAAACTCATTCTGCTAATCCCGCTCTTCGTATGGATGAATCACGGGCCGGTAAGCGCGGAAGAAACCAGATCACCTGCCGGGCAGGAATCAAATTCATTAAAAATTGCTGTTTTTGACGTTGATGCCACTCCTCCTGTAGGTTACCAGCTGGCCTATGACCGGTGCACCGGCACATGGGATCTCGGACTGAGGGCAAAGGGAATAGTGCTTGTCGGGGCAGGCGATCCGGTGGTGCTTGTTGCAATCGACTGGATCGGCATCGGCAATGAGTCGCACCGTGAATTCAGGCGAGCGCTTGCCCTTGCTGCGGGCACCACTCCCGACAGGGTTGCTGTTCATACGCTGCACCAGCACGACGCACCCGTGGGCGACATAAGAAATGATTTTGTCCTTGCAGTTCTGCACAGAATGGAGATGGCCATTGGGGCTGCAATGGAAAAAGCCCGGCCTGTGACGCATATCGGCCTTGGCTCGGCTCCCGTGGAAAAGGTTGCCTCGAACCGCAGGATACAGGGCCCTGACGGCAAAATACGCGCGACCCGCTTCACCGCAACCGCCGACCCCGCGCTCCGGGCCGAGCCTGAAGGACTGACAGACCCAATGGTTTCACTCGTCAGCTTCTGGAACAATGACAAGCCCCTTGCGGTCATGAGCTTTTATGCCACGCACCCCCAGAGCTATTACCGCCTTGGAATAGCAAATCCCGATTTCCCGGGGGTTGCACGTTTCTTCAGACAGCTCGCGGTACCTGATGCCCTCCATATCCATTTCAACGGCGCCGGCAGCAACCTGGGAGCGGGTAAATACAATGACGGCTCCCACGAAAACAGACTGATCCTCGCCGAGCGACTGGCCGCAGGGATGAAACAGGCATTTGAATCATCCTCAAGGGAAAAGATCTCAACCGGATCGGTTGACTGGAAGACAGAAACCGTATCACTGCCGGTCGACAGCATAAAGGACGCGAAAGTCAATTCCGAGTTCCTGAAAAGATTCAACATCTCAGAAAAATTTGATATCGGATGCCTGTCCATGGGCCGGTCGAAGATATTGTTCATGCCGGGGGAACTGTTTGTAGAATATCAGCTGGCAGCCAAGGCAATGCGGCCCGACCTGTTTGTGACAATGGCTGCCTACGGCGACTACAGCCCCGGTTACATCCCAACGGCAGACGCCTTCACAAGGGGCGGTTACGAGGTGGATGTGGCACGGCTCGACCCCTCATGCGAAACCATCCTGATGACGGCAATGAGCAAACTGCTGAGGGAAGGCAGATGAAAAACCATGGATTTTAACGGGTCATACATACAAATCAAATCACAATGAAGAAATTACTCCTTGCCAGATTTTTGTTATTGCTCCTGTTTGGGAATGCCCTGCAGGCACAGGAAAAACCTTTGTACAACAAGGAACAGTTTTTCCCCTTTGCCGTCTGGTACAGCGGAGGAAAGGAAAGGGCGACAATGCTGTCGGAGATTACCCCCGGATCAAGAGAGGAGTGGAAAAAGGATATGGTCCAGATAAAATCCCTGGGATTCAACTCAGTCAAGACCTGGATCGAGTGGTCGCACTGTGAACCGGTAAAGGGAAAATACAATTTCGGGAATCTCCGGATCATTCTTGAACTGGCCCGCGAACTCGGTCTGAAGGTGATCATCCAGGTCTATGGCGAATCAGCGCCCGACTGGGTGGGCAAAGAGTTTTCAGATGGCTTGTTTGAAGCTCAGAACGGCGATAAAATCAAGCCCCAGGTGGCTCCCGGATATTGCATCGACCATTCGGGTATACGGGAATTATTTACTAATTTTTATAAGGAGGCAGCTAAAATTGCTGTTCAGTATTCAAGCTTTTACGGATGGGATCTGTGGAGCGAACCCCTGATGGTCCAGTGGGGATGGCCGGCCTGGATACCCGATGCACAGTATTGTTTCTGCCCCCATACCCAGGAGCGGTTCAGGCAATGGCTGAAAACCAGGTACAGCTCGCTTGCTGATCTCAATAAGACATGGTACAGGAATTTTGAAAAATGGGAGGATGTTGAAGCCCCCCGCTTCGGTACCATTCTTACATACTCCGATTTCATGGACTGGAAGAATTTCATATACCAGAAAATGGCGGAAGACCTCAGGCTGAGATATGATGCTGTAAGGACATTTGACAAAGATCATGTGGCAACAGCCCATGCCTCGCCTGTTTCACTGTTTTCATCACCATACGGTTCAGGCGCAGAGGATGATTTCCTGATGGCTGCCCAGGTCGATTATTACGGTCTTTCGCAATATCCAAAGCATAATCTTCCCGGTGACTGGGTCCCGTGGAGATTCATGGCAGCTGCCGACTTCTCCTACAGTGCAAACAGGAAGAACGGCGGCTATTATGTGGGGGAATTCCAGGCAGGATTTGGTACCGTCGGGCTTAACATAAGCGACCCGGTAACACCCGAAGACCACAGGATCTGGGCGCTTTCCAGCCTGGCAACAGGAGCCAAGGGAATTTTCGCTTATGCATACTACCCCATGTCGTCGGGGTATGAATCAGGCGGCTACGGACTGATCAATCTCGATGGTTCACTGACCGAGAGAGCAGTGGAACTGGGAAAGCTGGCAAGCCTCATCGACAAGAACGGCATTGTTCTCAGCAGGGCCAGACCGGTCAGGGCGCAGATCGCGCTTCTATATAATCCGTGGTCGCAGATGGTGGGCGGCACCCGGAGGACAACCCAGGAGGATGGTCATATCAATTCATTGATAGGATATTACAGGTTCCTCTCCGACCAGAATATCCCCGTCGACTTTATTCACAGGCTGGACCTCGAATCAGGCGACTTATCCCAATATAAGCTTATAATTGTACCCTATGCACTTATGTTCAACAGGAAAGCCGCAGAGAGCCTTGGGGAATACGTTAAGAACGGCGGTCGTGTGCTTTCGGAAGCCAGGCTTGCCTGGAACGATGAAAGAGGTTACTCATCCGATGTGATACCCGGACTGGGATTGAGCGAAGTATTCGGGGTACGGGAAAGCAAGGTCCGGACACTTTCCAAAGTGCCCATGCTCGTAACTGATGGCTCACATGATGCAATGTTGCATCTGAAGCCTGGCAGCATCATCACCGGTTCCCGATTCGCCGAGTCACTCGAACCCCTGAAAGGCAATAAATCGGTGAAGGTTCTTGCTGCCTTCGAAGACAAAACTCCTGCTATTGTCACTTCTGACTATGGAAAAGGCCAGACAATCTTCGCCGGATCATTCCTTGCCATGGCAAATTCGCGAGGTTCGCTCTGGGATCAGTCAACCCAGCGGCTGGTGGTCCAGGACTCGGCAAACAGGAATGTCAACGAATTCCTTCTCGGCATTGTTGACTGGGCAAAAATTAACAGGCCTTATTTTGTGAAACAGGAAGGCCAGGCCGAAAATCCCCTTGTTGTACGACTTCACGAACATTCCGGCGGACTGGTTCTGTATGTGATGAACCATGGCAAAACCACGGAAAAAGCCTCAATAATCATTAAGGTAAAATCCGACGGGAAATATGCCCTGAACGAGATCCTCCGCGACAGGAAGATCAACGCATCTTCCGCAAAAGGTGAGATCACAATATCCACAAATGAGATCCCGGTAAAAGACGGCGAAATCTGGCTGATTGAAAAGATCAAATGAGCGCCTTGGCGGCAGCATCTTCCGGCAAAAAGCGGGATCATCCGTTCTGTCAGGCCTTAAAAACGTATATAATGGATGCCAATGCACCGGAAAATGCCGGACCGGGTCTGAAGGTTGTTACTGCCGATGTAATCGCAGGCAAAACTGTTTTGCGGGAATGGTGTGAAAGCCTGATCGAGGTATTACCTGAATAATTGATTATCCATAATAACGATAAATAATGGAAATTTCAGAAATGGCAACGGATCCACCGGGAATGAAAGACAGCCGGCGGGGACAGGATATAAAGCGCAGTCATGGAAAAGCAATCACAAGGCGTTTGTTTATCAACAGGGCAGGACTTGCAGCAGCAGGACTGGGACTGATACGATCCGGCCGGGCCGGCGGTGCGGTACCGTCACAAACGGCCGCTTATGACAGGCCTGCAGGAGGGAATGGCACAGCACCAGGCTCAGATATTTCCGGGAAATGGGTTCAGTTCAGCGAGCGCAGGATACGTGTGGGCATCGTGGGTTACGGGGTTTGCAGGTTTGGAGCCGACTTTGGTTTTCAGAACCACCCCAATGTGGAAATTACAGCAGTAAGCGACTTGTTTCCCGACAGGTGCGAAGCCCTGGCCAGGGCTTGCAACTGCAAAAAGACCTACCCGTCGCTTGAAGAGCTTGTGAAGGACAGTTCCATTGAGGCGGTCTTCATTGCAACTGACGCACCCGGCCATGCAAAGCACGTGATTGAGGCACTCAGCCACGGAAAGCATGTTGCATGTGCGGTGCCTGCGGTTTTCGGATCGCTGGAAGACGCAGACAGGCTTTTCAATGCAGTCAGGTCAAGCGGCCTGAAATACATGATGTTTGAAACCTCCTGTTTCAGGGAGGACCTTTTTTCGATGAGAAGGATATATGAATCCGGAGGCTTCGGGGAACTTGTTTATTCGGAAGGAGAATATTTCCATTACATGGAGCAACCTATCGATTCCTTCAGGGGATGGCGCATCGGGCTTCCCCCGCAATGGTATCCGACACATTCCAATGCCTACCATGTGGGGATCACCGGGGGGACATTCACTGAAGTGTCATGCATAGGCATCAAAGGTCTGATTGAACATCTGCAGCCTGAAAACAACTCCTACAGAAATCCGTTCGGAACGGAAATAGCTAATTTCAAAACAGGCGAGGGAGGTGCCGCGAGGATGGGTGTAAGCTGGGATACACCCGGGGATGAAGGAGAAAGAGGCCGGGTGCGCGGCCAGAAAGGATCATTCAGCGGAAAATATGAAGGACTTATGGCTGACCTGCCTGACCTGAGAAGGCCTCCCCTTCCGCCCGGCGTTCCGGCAGGGGGGCACGGCGGATCACACGGACACCTTATGAATGAATTCATTCTTTCAATCCTTCACGACCGCAAGCCGCTTGTCGACATAGCAACTGCCCTGAACATGACAGTACCCGGAATCGTAGCCCACAGGTCGGCCATGAAGAACGGCAAACCCATGAAAATACCGCAGTACAGATTGTAAGATAATCATCCGGGATCTATTTTTTCACCGGCTGATCCGTAATTTCCTCCTTCTCATGATCCCAGAAAAGCTTTTTTCCCCGCCGGTAAGCATAGGTGGCCATCACTGACGCAATTGCATTCCAGTAGCCTGTGTGGATATTCCCGTTGGTATCAGGGTTCCTTGCCCTCATGCAATCCACCCAGTTATCGAGATGGTATTTGCTGTCGTCGCTAAGATTCACCGGCCCGGGTTTCATCCCATATTCGGGAACGGTAATGATTTCAGCTTTTCCTTTCCTTACAGCTTCCCGGAGGCCGTCGTAAAAGTCAAAGCCGCCAGGCAGATCCAGATGCTCCGGTATATAGAACCAGCTTGCGCTGCCTTCCCCTCCGTGGGCAAAAAGAGTTCCCTCCTTCCCCCTAATGCATGTGTAATCGCCGAATTTGTTCGCATAGCTGGAACTGTAGGAATAAAGCAGTCTGGCATCATCATAGGTGGCGAGGGCCTGAAATGTGTCAGGATTTTGTCTTATGTCGGGCCAACCGAAAATACCGCCGTTTGCAACCATTGAATCCGGAATGGTTGTGCCGGTGTAAAAATGCACGAGGCCGCTTCCATGGCTCATCCACTGGGACGTAATACCACCCGAATAATCACGGAAAATCCTGAATTCAAAATACTTCCACGGATCGAACGGAACATATGGCTTCCCGAGCAGCCATCTCTTCCAGTCGGTATCTTCCTCGCGCAATGCAGCCACATCAGGATCAGCCGGATCGTGCCATCTGTGATTGTTGTCGTTCCAAACCTGCTCTATCTTGGTGATCTGCCCGAGCTTTCCCGATCTTACAATCTCCCTTATCCTGATCTGCATGGGGTCGCTCACCCATTGTGATCCCATCTGGACTACCTGTCGGGATGACAGTACCGCGCTCCTGGCCAGCCTGGCATCTTCAACATCAGTCGAAAGTGGTTTTTCAACATAACAATCCCTGCCGGCCTTCACCACCTCAGCAAGAAGGCGTGCATGCTGGAAATCGCCGGTCGCAATCATTACGGCATCCAGTCCGGGCATCATCAGCATCTCCTCAGAATACCTGAATTGCTTCACCTGGGTATTGAACAGCTTCCGGCAGCCGGCTGCCGCCTTTTCCCGGTTAAGCGTCCAGATATCACAGACCGCAACCACACCCAGGTTTTTTTCCTTTTCCGACATTTTAACCATATTCTGATGCCCCGAGCTTCTTGCACCGCAACCCAGGAACCCAATATTGATACGGTCGTTCGATCCGATTATCCTGTTGTAGGATAATGCTGTAAAACCCGGGTCAGGGGACATTACAGCGCCTGCCATTCCAACGGCAGTTTTACCCAGAAAACTTCGCCTCGATAATTTATTTTTTGCCATTGCTTCTGAATTTTTCATAATCAATTATTGTCAATCCGGATTCTTCCTGATGTATTTCAGGTCGTCGTCAAGGGGAATCATTCCGGGCATAAGCAGATGGACAAAGCCCAGAATCACAATATACGAGAAGCCCGCTATGGTGAATGCCCAGAAATAGCCTGAGTTGCCGGCCTGATCCAGCACGGCGCCAAGGGATATGTCGGCTGCTATTGCTGCTGCCACTCCTGCCATCTTGCCAATACCGATGACCGAGGCAGTTGCTTTCTTCGGGAAAACATCGGAGACAAGGGTATAGCTGTTTATTGACCACGACTGGTGCCCCATTGCCCCCACCCCTATCAGGAAGACCGCAAGCCATTTGCTTTCAACGACAGGAACCAGTGCGACGGGCAGTATTATGGCTGCATTCACCAGGAGGGTGATCTTCCTGGCTTTGTTTACTGACCATCCTTTTTTTATCAGAGCCCCGGATGCCAGTCCGCCGAGAAGACTGCCCGCATCGGCCATAATGAAAATGACGAGGAACGGCAATCCCACGTTGCTGATGTCCACGCCAAACTGTTCGAAGAGGAACTTGGCTCCCCAGAAAAGATAGAACCACCAAACGGCATCAGTGACAGTAGTGAGGGCAAATGCCCAAGTTTCCCTCCTGGGCAGCAGCCTGATCCAGGGTATGTGACCCTCTGTCCCTGCTTCGGAATCGCTGTTGATATAGTCCAGTTCAGCCTTTGTAATCTTCGGATGCAATTCAGGCTTCCTGTATGTCCTGAGCCAGAGGACAACCCATATGGAACTGAGAATACCGGTGAACAAAAAAGGGATCTGCCAGTTTTTACCTTCGGCAGTGACAATGGCGCCCACAATAAAAGGTGCAAGTATTGCACCCAGGCTTGTGGAGGCATCGAAGATGCCTGTTGCAAAGGCACGATCCCTTTTCGGGAACCACTCGGCAACAGTCTTTATGGCAGCAGGGAAATTACCCGACTCCCCGATACCGAGCCCGAAACGCGCCGCAATAAATCCTGCCAGGCTGAACGCAGGCTTAATCACTGCATGGAGCATCCCGAAAAAACTCCAGATGGCAATTGAAATCGTATAGCCCGCTCTCGTTCCAACCCTGTCAACAATACCTCCCATGAAAAGTAATCCGACACCATAGGCGATCTTGAAGGATACCATTATGGCCGCATAATCCCTGTTCGACCAACCGAACAGCGACTGAAGGGCCGGGGCCATCACTCCTACAATGCTCCGGTCGAAATAGTTTATGGTGGTTGCCATGAACACCAGCGCCAGTATGCGGTACCGGTAATGTCCTGTTCCCGGGTATTGATGAGCACTCATGTATATAAAGGCAGAATCTAAACCAGGTATATCATACCGAAAGGGAAAAACCAAGTAAATATAGGAAAAGCTGCTTTCAAAAATCAGGTGCAGTTTATTTGAAGCCGCATATTTTTTGCACATTTCATCAGAATCAGCTACTTTCAACAATTCAATTAATACAGGCATCTTATAATCCGGAAACCTAACCTGATCAGTATGAAAAAATTCCTGGTTCTTCTGTTTTCTGTTTTCCTGCTTCATTCATGCTCTCAACCTGCCGTTGAGATTCCTCTCAGCGAACATCCCAGGCCCGATTTTGAGCGGGAGGCCTGGCTCAACCTCAACGGTTACTGGCATTTTGCCCCGGACACCGCCGGTAAGGGAGAATCTGAGAAATGGTTCAGCAGACCTGAAGTCTTCAACAGGACAATTCTTGTGCCTTTTTCCTGGGCCTCACCAAAAAGCGGAATAAAAATGCCGGATGTCAGTACAGGCTGGTATTACCGGGAATTCACCCCTGAGAACGGAAAATTATGGAAGGGCAGGAATATTTATCTTGTGATCGGAGCAAGCGATTTTCACACAAAAGTGTGGGTGAACGGACAGTATGCGGGTGAACACAAAGGGGGTTACGTACCATTCGGGTTCAATATCACTGATGCCCTCCGCAAGGGGAAAAACAAGCTCGTTGTTATGGTAGAGGATCAGGAACTGGATTACAGGCCTTCAGGCAAACAGTATTACGGAAATGCCAAAGGCATCTGGCAGACAGTATATCTGGAAGCACGGGAAGATCTTCATATATCGGGCATTTTCTTCACTCCCGACATTGACAGGGCCAGAGTGAACATCAGGGTGGATCTTTCAGTTCCCGCCCCTGCAGGAACCGTTTTCAGGCTTTCCGGCCGGGGAAACGGCCTCAGCTTTGAAGCTCCTGTCGCGCAGGGAGAGAAGGAAGCTGAATTTTCTGTTGAGATACCGGACATGAAACTCTGGTCGCTGGAGGATCCTTTTCTTTATGAAGTAACTGCATCGGTTGCCTCACAGGAGTCTGCAGACGCGGTAAACACCTATTTCGGGATGCGCAAGATATCGGCAGTACCCATACCGGGAAAGGATTTTACCTATGTGGCCCTGAACAATAAACCGCTCTATCTCAAGCTCACCCTCGATCAGAGCTATCATCCCGAAGGTTTTTACACATTTCCTTCCGACCAGTTCATGAAAGAGGAAATAATGAGGGCAAAAGCACTGGGACTGAACGGGCTCAGGATCCACATCAAGGCCGAGATACCGCGCAAGCTCTACTGGGCCGACAGGCTGGGCCTTCTGATCATGGAGGATATCCCCAATTACTGGGGGGAGCCGACACCTGAAGCAAAGGAGAACTGGGAATATGTTGCAGAGAATGAAATAAAACGCGATTACAACCATCCCTCGGTATTTTCATGGGTGCTGTTCAATGAAACATGGGGATTGTTCTCGAAGGATCCGGTTACCGGCAGGCAGGTTTATACCCCCGAAACCCAGGAGTGGGTCAGATCGTGGTACAGGAAGGCGAAGGAACTCGACGGGACAAGGCTGGTTGAGGATAACTCGCCCTGCAACCTCGACCATGTGGAAACGGACCTGAATACCTGGCATTCATACAATCCTGCACGGCAATGGAAAGATGTAATGGATGAATATGTTAAAAATACCTGTCCGGGCTCCGGATTCAACTTTACCGGCGGCAATGTGCAGGGCAGCCAGCCGATGCTGAACTCGGAGTGCGGAGCAGTATGGGGATATGAAGGCAGTACCGGCGATATTGACCTGACATGGGAATATCATATCATGATGAATGAATTCAGGAAGAGACCAAAAATTGCCGGGTTTCTTTTTACTGAGTTCCATGATGTAATCAATGAATGGAACGGTTATTACAGGTTTGACCGGAGCAGAAAGGAATTCGGACTGGACGAATTATCGCCGGGAATGACAATGAAGGACCTCCATGGCGACCTGTATGTTGTTGCCGGAGATGATTTCTTCCTGACATTCAGGGGAGGCGAAAACATCAGTGTACCCATTGGCGTCAGCGCTGTAACACCTGATATTCCTGACAATCTCAGCATTGATTATTCCGTATCCGGATGGGACCAGGCGGGCAGGTTGTTTGAATGGGACAAGGGCAGCACGGAAGCATCTGCAGAGCCCTTTTCATTTGTTCCGCTTCAGCCTGTAAGGATAAAGCTCCCGGAAAGAACGGCAGTGATGATTTTTGAAACAACTCTCAAGGATGGAAAGGGAAATATACTGCAGAAGAATTTTTTGCCGTTCAGGGTCGCAGGAAGGGATGTCAGCCCGGGCTCCAGCGAAGGCAAAGGGCAAAAAAATATAAGGGTTACCTCTGTTTCTCCATCGGCATTCAGCAATGCTTCATGGAGCATAAGGCACCTGGCGCCGCAGAAGGGACGGAAGGTATGGGGCATGGGAACAGGATTTTTCGAGTATGAGTTTAAACTGCCGGCAGGCCTGGAACCGGAGAACATTGACTCAATGATCTTCATCGCTGAACTGGCGTCACGCTATCCGCAGGAAAAATATCTCGACGAGGGGGATGCAGAAAGCATCGGAATGACAGTTGTCTCTACAAAAGGGATCATTCCCGGCTACGGAAGGAACAGCTATCCGCAGACCGATGAAAAACGTTTTCCTGCAACCGTGGTTGTTTCCGTCAACGGCCAGGAAACAGCCACTGAAGTGCTTCCTGACGATCCGGCCGATCACAGGGGAATATTGTCGTGGATGATGCAGGAACCCGGCTGGAAATGGGGAAGCAGGAACCGTGACAACAAATGGTATCTCGACGAAGCGGGTTCATACGGATACATGGTAAGGGTGAAACCCGCTAAGGACGCGGTCGGTAAGGCTGTTGCAGAATGCAGGGTGACCGTCCGGCTGCAGGTGAAAAATGCTGATGCGAACCAGGGAGGATTATCAGTGTATGGAAGCGAATCGGGAAGATACCCTTTTGATCCGTCAGTTATTGTATTTCTGAAATGAATCAATTTCCTTTGCATTGATGACCCAAGGTCCGCGATCAGCAGCAAATGCAATATTGCGGGGCAATTCCATAATGACAATTTCATCACAAACATTAACCAAACAACTTGCAAATGAAACACAGATTCTTTTTATGGACCGTAATCCTTTTCCAGGGATTGCTGATGATTGGCTGCAGCCAGAAGGACAATATTCTGACCGAGCAGGAAAAACAGGAAGGATGGAAACTCCTTTTTGACGGAAAGACAATGGATGGCTGGCGTGATTTTAAGGGACAGGGCCTCACTGCCACATGGAAGGTGGAAGGAGCAACGCTGGCATCCCTGGGTGAGGGCAGTGACAGCACAGGCTATATTGTAACAAAGGATCAATACAGCAACTTCATCCTTGCCTTCGACTGGAAGATCTCCAAAGGCGGCAACAGCGGAGTATTGTATCACGTCCTGGAACGTCCCGAATACAGGGTGCCGTATGTCAGCGGACCCGAGTACCAGGTGATCGACGACATCAACTTCCCGGGCAAGCTGGAAGAATGGCAGAAGGCAGGAGCCGACTATGCGATGTACGTATGCGATCCTGCAAAAAAGAAAGTCAGAAATCCCGGGCAATGGAACAACTCGAAAATAGTATTCGACAACGGGCATGTCGAGCACTGGCTGAATGGAGAAAAGGTTCTTGAATTTGAAGCCTGGTCCGACGACTGGTTTGCCCGCAAGGGAAGCGGCAAATGGGAAAACGCCCCGGAATACGGGCTGGCACGAAAAGGTGTTTTCGCCCTCCAGGATCACGGCGACCGTGCATGGTACAAGAATATCAAGATCAGGGAACTTCCGGCAAAGCCGAAGGAAGAAGACCTTTTTAACGGAAAGGACCTCACCGGCTGGGATGTATATGGCACCGAGCTCTGGTATGTCGACAACGGCGAGCTTGTCTGCGAAAGCGGTCCCGACAAGCAGTACGGCTATTTCGGAACCGGAAAATACTATGACAATTTCGATCTTACACTGGAGTTCAAGCAGATAGCCGATGGTAACAGCGGGGTCTTTATACGGTCGTACATAAAAAAGGGTGTGGAGATTTCAGGCTGGCAGGTGGAGGTCGCTCCTCCCGGATTCGATACCGGCGGCATATATGAATCATACGGCCGCGGATGGCTGGCACTGATCCCTGATGATATGGAAAAGATCCTTAAAAAGGGCGAATGGAACAAGATGAGAATAAAGGTGGAAGGCAATACAGTCACCACCTTCCTCAATGACGTTCAGATGGTGGAACTTACCGACGACAAGATCGGCCAGGGGCAGGGCCGTATCCTGCTGCAGATACATGACGGGGGCGGAATAAAGGTGCGCTGGCGGAATCTGCACATAAAGGAGCTTGCCGGGAACCGGGAAATGCTATAGGAATTATTTCCCCTGCCCTGCCTGAACACGGCAATGAATCAGTCTGGCACCATTAACCGGCAACAATAGTTCTGTACTTCCTAATGCATTGCAGATAAAACAATCAACCACAGGAGAACACCGGGCAACCACAGGTCAGTGATTATTTCATTCTGCCCCGCGGTTGCCGTGTTCTCCGCGGTTTGTTCCTGTTAATCAGTTAACAGTCAGAACAGCGGTATTTGCTGCACACCAGTTGCCGTCATCTGTGCCTTTCCGGATATCAATAACATCAAACCATATGCTTTCAGGAAAATATTCCGCACTCTTTGAAAAACTGACAGGGAAGATCGGTAAGTCCCGGATTTACCACGATCCTCTCTATACTCATGCATACGGAACCGATGCAAGCTTTTACCGCCTGATCCCGCAGCTGGTGATCAAAGCCTTCGATGAGGATGAGGTTGCATTCATTCTCAGGCAGTGTTCGGATATGAATATTCCGGTAACCTTCAGGGCTGCCGGAACAAGTCTTTCGGGACAGGCCATAACTGATTCGGTACTACTGGTTGCAGCCGGGAACTGGAAAAAATACCGGATTAATGAAGACGGCTCAAGGATCATATTGCAGCCGGGGCTGACAGGAGCCGTAATTAATTCGCTTCTTGCCCCGTTCGGAAGAAAAATAGGGCCCGACCCGGCTTCGATCAATGCTGCAACGATTGGAGGAATCATTGCAAACAATGCCAGCGGGATGAGCAGCGGGACCGGCGCAAATGCCTATAATACCATCGAAAGCCTGCGCCTGGTTTTCGCTGACGGAACCGTTCTTGACACCGGGAACGAGGAAAGCAGGGAAGCTTTCATGAAATCCCATAAGTCTCTTATTGAAGACATACTTGACCTTGCAGAGTCAGTAAGGGATAATAAACAGCTGGCCGAAAGAATAAGGCACAAATACCTTCTCAAGAACACGACAGGCTACAGCCTGAACGCATTGACGGATTTTACGGATCCCTTTCAGATAATCAAGCATCTTATAATAGGATCGGAAGGCACCCTGGCCTTTATTTCGGAGGTAACCATGAACACTGTTGCGGAACATCGCTTCCGTGCAAGTTCGCTGATGATATTCCCCGATCTTGAAAAGGCATGCATGGCAGTGGCACTACTGGGGCAGGGGCCTGTAACAGCGGCTGAACTCATTGACAGGGCCGGACTTGCCGCAGTGGCAGACAAAAAGGGAATGCCGGGATTCCTGAAGGACCTGCCGGCCGGCGCCAGCGCACTGCTGGTTGAGACCTCTTCGGACAACCGGGATGAGCTGAACAGGCAGATTGATATCTTAACGAAAACTATCGGCAGCATCCCCCTTGAGATTCCGGTCAGTTTTACCGACGATCCGGCAAAGTATGCTGTTTACTGGGATATCAGGAAAGGACTGTTCCCTTCGGTCGGGGCAAGGCGGCGCGAAGGAACCACGGTGATCATCGAGGATGTTGCTTTCCCTGTCGAAAAACTGGCAGGCGCCACGGCTGACCTGCAGCAGCTTCTCAAAAAATCGGGGTATGATGATGCGGTGATTTACGGACATGCTCTGGAAGGCAACCTGCATTTTATTTTCAGCCAGGATTTCAGCAAAGAGGAAGAAATCAGCAGGTACAGGACACTGATGGACGAAGTGGCGGACCTGGTAACCGGCAAATATGACGGATCACTGAAAGCCGAGCACGGAACAGGCCGCAACGTCGCACCTTTCGTTGAGAAGGAATGGGGACAAGAGGCTTACTCAGTGATGCAAAGGATCAAGCAGATTTTTGATCCGGAACAGATACTTAATCCCGGAGTGATTTTAAATTCTGACCCCCTGGTCCATCTTAAAAACCTTAAACCGCTGCCTCCTGCCCATGAAACTATAGACAAATGCATCGAATGCGGGTTCTGTGAACCCTCCTGCGTCTCTGCCGGCCTCACCCTCACACCCAGGCAGAGAATAAGTATTTTCAGGGAAATCACAAGACTTGCAGCCACAGGTCATGAACCTCACCTTGCAGCATCACTTGTAAGGTCATACGCATACGCCGGTGATTACACATGTGCCACCGACGGATTGTGTGCAGTAACCTGCCCGGTAAGCATCGACACGGGGAAGCTGATCAAGCACCTTCGTCTCCAAAAGACCGGCAACAGGCAGAAATTGGCAGACTGGATGGCCAGGAACATGAATATTGTCGCAGCTTCGGCCCGCACGGGCCTGAAGACAGTCAGCTTTTTCCACCGGACCCTGGGAACACGGGTAATGAAAGCGATTGCCGGAGGAATGAGAAAATTGTCGGGAAACCGCATACCCTTCTGGAATCCATATATGCCCGGCGGAGCAAAAAAAATCAATACCCGTGCCGCGCAGCATGAACCCGGAAAAAGAAAGGTGGTCTATTTCCCTTCATGCATAAACCGTTCGATGGGAACATCAGCGGATCATCGCGGGGAAATCCAGCTTACCGGAAAAATGAAGGAACTTCTGAACAAGGGAGGCTATGAGATCATCTATCCGGACAATCTTGACAATCTGTGCTGCGGAATGGCTTTCTTAAGCAAGGGATACAGGAAGGCAGGTGAGATGAAATCGGCCGAACTTGAATCGGCTCTCCTGAAAGCAAGCAACGAAGGCGAATACCCGGTGCTCTGCGATATGAGCCCGTGCCTGTTCACCATGAAGGATAATTTCACGACGGGACTGAAATTGTATGAGCCTGTTGAATTCATAACCAAATTTCTTCTCCCCCGGCTTGAACTCACTCCCCTGGAGGAAACGGTGACAGTGTTCCCCGTATGCAGCATGAAGAAAATGGGACTTGACGGCATGCTGACCGACCTGGCACGCAAGTGCGCAGCAGGTGTTGTAACACCTGATACCAACTGCTGCGGATTTGCCGGTGACCGGGGATTTACCTTCCCCGAGCTGAACAGGCACGGATTGAGGAATCTGCGTTCACAGATCCCTGATAATGTCAGAAACGGATATTCCACAAGCCGTACCTGCGAAATAGGCCTCAGCCTTCATTCCGGCATTTCACACAAATCAATAGTTTATCTTGTCGACAGGGTCAGCAGGGCAAAAGACAGTTAAAAGCATCCTGATTGCCTCATCCTGTTTCTACTGTATCTCGCACTGAATCACAATAATATGAGAATCAACCGTAAAAATTTCATTGCGCATGCTGCTGCAGGAGCTGCCTGTCTGTCGGCCGGAAGCATCCTGCCCGGTTTTATTACCGGCGGCAATGGCGCTGACAGTAATGCCGGATCCGGCAATACGGCAAACCCGGGCTCATTCGGATGCACCGGATCAGATCATTTAAAGAACCTGCCTGGCCTGCTCCCCGGCAAAATAGCAGGACTGACACTGGAAGAGCTCAGGGATGATTACCGTAACAGAATCTTTAACCTGTATCTTCCTTTCTGGGAGAAAGGCGGATATGACAGTGAACTGGGAGGTTTCATGTGCGAACTCGATGACGACGGCAAGGTTGTCAACGATGAAAAGTATATATGGTACCAGGCTCGCGGGATATGGGTGTACTCATTCCTTTACAATAACTTCGGGAAGGAAGGAAAATACCTGGATATTGCCGGAAAAACCAGGGATTTCATGGTTAGAAACATGTATCCCGGCAAGGGTATCTGGCGTGAATCAGTTGACAGACGGGGCAATCCTGTCGAAAGCACGGTATCCCAGGGCAGCAGCAGTGATATTTACGGAGCTCTTTTTTCAGCTGCAGGCCTGATCGAGCTTTTTAAGGCAAATCACAGCCGCGACGATCTTACCATTGCCCTGGATTCGATCGCGGCATCGGTTGAAGCTTACGAAAGTCCTGACTATAATGGTATCATCGTCCAGGGAATCAACCAGAAAGGACTGAGAACCGTCGGTCATTCCTTCATGCTTGTCTGGATCCTTGGCAATCTGCTTTCCTTTCATGAGGACCGGAAGCTTGAAGAGCTTCAGAATGAACATATTAATCATATACTAAATGATTTCTGGAATCCTGAATACGGAATAAGCAACGAGAATCTTTATCACGATTATTCCCGGCTGCCCGGATTTGAAACGGTAATGTACACCGGCCATTACCTTGAGACTCTCTGGATGGTTCTGCATGAGGCACTGAGAAGACATGACGCCGGGATGTTTGAGACGGTAAAAAAGAGGATACGCCGGCTGATAGAGATGACGTGGGACTATGTTTTTGAAGGAATGTGCACCGAGGAATATTATGTGTTCAGCCGTGAAGGCAGATGCCAGGGGCCCGATTCCGGTCTCAAGGTAATGTGGGCACATACCGAATTGCTGATCACTGCCATGATGATCCTGGAACATACGGGTGAGACCTGGGCGCTGGAATGGTACGGGAGGGGAAGGGATTACTGCCTGAGAACAATGGCAAATACAGGCAACGGGGTATGGAGACAGGCAGTGGATCGTTACGGGAACGACATGAAAAGGCCGGAAATAAGCATCTACCGGAAGGACAACTTTCATCAGATCAGATATATGATGATGAACTGTCTTTCTCTTGAAAGGATGATCAGAAACAGGAGAAAGCCAGGTAAAATCTGATCTTATACAACCAACACCAGCAATTACCTCCGGTTTCGGGCCCGGGATGATCTTCCGGAGTTCTCCGGCTGACCTGAAACGGCAAACAAGTCAGGAAATCAAAAAAAGTTCCAGAATGAAGTTCATTTTAAATAGAATAAGACTCCTTACCCTGGTTGCTGCCCTTGTTCCGGCATTCCCAGGGTGTATTGCCGACAGGCCGCACGACAGGGTTTTCATTGACAACGGCAGTGTCTGCCTGGGCTTCAATGCCGGAACAGGTGCATTCACCGATTTCATTGATCACAATAGCGGATACAACCTGCTGGAGGAAAATATACGGAATGCATCCCCGTGGGAAATTGAGTTTGCCGGACCGGAAGAGCCTTTGCGAATTGACATAGGAAGCGCATCGAGGTTCAGTTATGTGAAACCTGACCCAACTACCCTTGTAATGAAATGGAAAAGAATTGCCGAATCCGGAAACAACCTGGAGGTGACTGCAACCGTTTCGCTTGATACCGCCAGGCCGCTTTCTTCCTGGAAGATATCGGTCAGGAACCGTGGAAATAACCGGATCAGGCAGGTCATTTATCCAAGGATTGCCGGCATCAGGAAATCTGAAAGCGAATACCTGGCCGTACCGCAGTGGATGGGGCAGGTAATGAAAAATCCAAGGGACCGTCTTTCTGCAATCAATGGCATTGAACGAAAATATGAATGGGCATATCCGGGATTGTCAATGCAGTGCATTGCAATTTATGATCCTGCGGTATATGGTTTTTATGCAGCCTGCAATGATACACTTGTATACAGCAAGAATTTTTCCGTATCGCTTGATTCTGCCGGTTCGCTCGTTTACGGGATGCACAACCTCCCCGGCGCAGATCCTGTTTCAGACTTATATGAACCGGAATATTCAGCCGTAATCGGATCTTTCAGGGGCGACTGGATCACCGCGGCAGAGATTTACAGGGAATGGGCCGGGAAACAACGGTGGTGCCGTGAAAGCAGGTTCATTAAAAAGCTGACCCCGGAATGGCTCGAAAAAACCGCATTGTGGGAATGGAACAGGGGCAGTTCATGGAATGTCCTTAAACCTGCCGAAGATCTTCAGAAAAGGCTCGGATTGCCGGTCAGCGTCTTCTGGCACTGGTGGCACGGATGTTCATACGACGACGGCTTCCCCGAATACCTTCCACCGAGGGAAGGCAGGGATTCATTTGTGAATGCTGTAACAGATGCCGGGAAGAAAGGTGTCAGGGCCATATTGTACATGAACCAGCGCCTGTGGGGTACAACAACTGAAAGCTGGGAAAAGGAAAATGCCCCGGCTTATGCCGTAAGGGACGAAAACGGTAAAATAAACACTCATACATACAATATCTTCACCAACAGGCCCACAGCTTCCATGTGCCTGGCCACCGGCTTCTGGAAAGACAAATATGCATCATTGTGCGACAGTGTGTTAAACACTTACAGGGCCGGCGGAATATATATGGACCAGGCATGCCTGGCCCTTGCATGTTATGCCGTGGATCATGGCCATCCGGCGGGCCCCGGAAAATACTGGGCAGAAAATTTCAGTATCCTTTCTGAGCAGATAAGGAACAAAATGAACAGGGACAAACAATGCATTCTTGCAGGAGAAGGTGCCGGAGAAGCATGGCTGCCATATCTCGACCTTTTCCTTACCCTGGCTGTAAGCAGGGAAAGATACTCGGGTATTGACAACTGGCAGGTTATTCCTTTTTTCCAGGCAGTATATCACCAGTATGCCATTACATACGGCAATTACTCATCATTGCTTGTTCCACCGTACGATGAACTCTGGCCGCGGGAATATGCCCCGGCTAACCCGCATGAAATGCTCGATGACGATTTTAACCGGCAATTTCTTATGGAACAGGCAAGATCGTTCGCATGGGGATTGCAGCCCACAGTTTCAAACTATCAGAAATTCCTGGCAAAGGACAGAAAGGAGGAAATTGACTACCTGCTGAATCTTGCCACGGTAAGGAACCAGGGGCTGAAATACCTTCTGTACGGAAGATTCCTCAAAAGCCCTGAAATAAAAAATATACCTGTGGCCGCGATCGACATTTCACGGCTCTCAATCTACGCCGGAAAGGAAGGGAAAAGCGTAACAAGGTTCCATGGTGAATTCCCGTTGGTCGTCACCGGAACCTGGCAGTCAGCAGATAAAAGCATCGGAATAGCCGTAGCAAGCATAAGCGATGAACCATTGACCATCTCCTTTGAAATTAACCGTGAACAATATGGCCTTGCTTCATCGGGAAAGGTAAATATAATTGACCGCCTGGGAAAAAGACAGTTGAAACTTTATTCAGACGGACAAAGGCACGTAGAATATAAATTAAAACCTAAAGACATATGTATCATAGAAATAGAACCAGGCACAGAATGAATCAGTAAGGATTGAAACTATTCCCGGCTTGAAAAGATCACTAAAAAAAATTAAAATTTTGTATAGTAGGCCTTCTTTCCGTATTTTAGCCAGCAACTATTGAAATCCAAATTAAATATTATATGAAAACAAAACTCTTATTTTCCGTCGTTCTGGTTGCAATATACCTCCAGTCAGCAATCTGTCAGACAATTTCCAGGGATGAACTGTTATTTCTCACCTCAGAATGGAAAGGTGAACGTTTTCCTGACGGGAGGCCGAAAATTTCCGATGATCTGATCAAAAGAGCCAGGAATATCGGTATTGAAGAAGCCTGGCAGATCCTCAGCAACAACGGATATGTAAACCAGTATGAAGGCAAATGGAAGACCTCCAATGGCTACACCCCGGTTGTAGGGCGTGCAGTGACTGCCACATTTATTCCCAACCGTCCCGACCTGGACAAGAACATCACCGCCAGGGGCCACAAATCGGGTTTTAACGGCGCCAGCAACTCATGGCCCATCTCGGTGCTTCAGAAAGGCGACGTTTACGTGGCCGACTGCTTCGGCAAAATCAATGAAGGCACGTTAATAGGCGACAACCTGGGCAATGCAATATTCAATAAAACCGGTAATGGCGTAATTTTCGACGGTGCCGCCAGGGACATGTCGGGGCTGTCTGAAATTGACGGATTCAATGCCTATGTCAGGGATTTTCATCCTTCGTTCCTTATAAACGTTATCCTGATGGGACTGAACACCCCTACCCGCATCGGCGGTGCAGTGGTCCTCCCGGGTGATCTTGTCATGACGGAAGGCGGCGGCGTGCTTTTTATCCCTGCCCATATGGCAGAAAAAGTTATCCTCACTGCAGAGTTCATTTCAATACGCGATAAGTTCAGCCGTGAAAGACTGGGACAGGGCCGCTACAACGCCGGTCAGATTGACAGCCAGTGGACGAACGAAATCATTGAGGATTTCATGAAATGGATCGGACAGCATCCTGAAGTGCCGCAGCTTACAAGAAGTCAGGTAGATGAGTTCATGAAACAAAGAACATGGTAGAACCCCGGCATTTATTAATCGTGAATACAACCGGAAAATGTAAAAAACAATAAAATGAAAAAATATATTCTTGCAGCAGCCATTCTTGTTATCGGATTATTCTCCTGTAAATCAGGCAATCAAAGCTCTGCATCAGATCCTGCCGGACAGGAAAAGGAAATAATGGCCGCACTGGAAAAGTTCAAAACCGGAATAATAGATGCTGACAGGACCATTCTTGAAGACATTTTCGCAGACAAACTGGTTTACGGGCATTCGGGCGGAAAGGTTCAGAACAAGAAAGAATGCATTGACGAGATCGTCAGCCTGCAGCCCAACGACTATCTGACAATCGACATGGCCGACCAGACAATTACGATTTCGGGTGAAACTGCAATCGTGCGCCACATCTATTCATCTGAATTCACCAGCAACGGCACTCCCGGCAGCCTCAGAATCGGGAACGTTCTGGTGTGGCAGAAACAGGACGGCAAATGGAAGCTCCTTGCACGCCAGGCTTATAAGATCTGACAAAACATTTACCCTGCCCGGATGTTTTCTTCAATCGGGCAGGGTGAATTCCTGTAACTGCCAGTCGTCCGTGTGAAACATCAGGCCCAGGAAAGCCTGTTGTCGTCATCCCTTATTATTTTGTTATGGTCAAGTAGCCAGCGCAAAACTTTTACAACCTTGTCCTCAGGATGATCCATCATCTTCACCAGCATTTCGGCATCGGGTTTTTCCCGTAACAGGATGTCCTTTATCCCTTCCTTTATCAGGTCAAATTCATATTTGCTGAGCTCCAGCTCATTTCTTTCGCGGCACACATCGCAAATACCGCACCTTTCAGATTTTTCCCCAAAATAATCGAGGAGGATAACCGCCCTGCACCTGTTCCGGGATTCTGCATAATCAATCATCCTGTTCAGTCTCCCGACATATTTGTCCTTAACATAAAGATAATTTTCAGGAGAGATCAAAAGAGCCTTTCTTTCAAGCCTTTCCTCGGTAAAGATCACCAGGGCAGTTTTCTTACCCGGTATGTATCTTATTATATTCAAAGCCGACAGCTTTACGAGATACTGATATACAGTGTCCCTGCTTAAACCGGATTTTCCTGACAGGGCGTCTTCGCTTATTGCGACAAACCCGGTAAACATGCCTGTGTACGATCTTAACAGAAGCTTAATGAATCCGTCAAAGCTTTCATTTGCCACCTGGAATTTGTAAAGATCGTCCCTTCCAACTATGAAATGGACACGCGAAGGATTATTTATTTCCTCTGTAAATTCCACATAACCCTCCCTTTGCAGTAAGGAAAGGCTGTTGTAGGTTTCGATCACTGGCAATCTGAAACGTGAAACGAATTCAGACATATTGAAGTCAAACACACTGTTCCTGCCTGATCCCAGCGGCAGCTGCAGGTAATTACACAAAGCCTCATAGGTATCCTTGATTTTTTCTACTGGCGGAAATTTCTGGCGAAGGGAGTCGTTAAGCCTGTTTTTATCTGAAGGAGCATACAGCAGTACGGCAAATGATGGTTTATTGTCGCGGCCGCCTCTTCCGCTTTCCTGAAAATAGCTCTCTATCGAATCCGGGATATCCCAATGGATCACGAACCTCACATCAGGCTTGTCTATTCCCATTCCAAAGGCATTTGTTGCAACAATGATCCTGGTTTCACCCGACGTCCAGGAACTTTGCTTTTTATCGCGCAGCTCCGGACTCAAACCCGCATGATAAAAATCAGCACTGATCCCATTCTCTGCCAGAAGCAGAGCAATCTCCCTGCTCCTTTTTCTGCTTCTGACATAAATTATTCCGCTTCCCCCGGCTTTCTTAAGGGTTTTTAACAGATAAACACCCTTGTCTTCCACGTTCCTGACCATATAGGAAATATTCTTCCTGGAACTACTGGTTTTCAGGATGTTTCTCTCCCTGAATTCCAGCTTATCCAGAATATCCTCAATTACCTGCGCTGTTGCCGATGCGGTGAGTGCAAGAAAAGGCACCTTGTCTGATATTACATTCCTGAGGGCTGCAATTTTGAGGTATGAGGGTCGGAAATCATAACCCCATTGCGAAATGCAATGTGCCTCGTCAACTACCACCAGCGACAGGCTGAGTCTTGCGGCTTTTTCCTGAAACGACCGGGTGGCTATTCTTTCCGGTGAAACATACAGGAATTTATAGTCGCCGTAGATGCAATTATCCAGGGAGATGTCAATTTCTTCCCTCGACATTCCGGAGTGAATTGCCATTGCTTTTATTTCCATGCTGTTAAGCCGGCTGACCTGATCCTTCATCAGGGCAACCAGAGGGGTGACCACCAGGCAGGTTCCTTCCATTGAGAGCGCGGGCACCTGGAACGTTATGGACTTGCCGCCTCCTGTCGGCATAAGGCCCAGTGTGTCCCTGCCGCCGGCTACAGACTGTATTATCTCTTCCTGGAGCGGTCTGAAGGAAGAATATCCCCAGTATTTGATAAGTATCTGCCGGTGCTGTTCAGGATTCATGACCGCTTAATTAGCCAATTCAGGGAAACTTCTAAGGGCATGCAGTGTTTACTGCAAAAGTAATAACTGTATTTCAATTTTTTATGAAGGTTAAAAATAAAGAACCAGATTAAGGTATCCTGTTTTTTTAGTAATTTGCGGCATCAAAATTTAAAGCGATCATACAATGTCATTTATCAAGGATAAAATTCTATATGAAGGCCTGACTTTTGACGATGTACTCCTTGTCCCTTCATATTCAGAGGTATTGCCCCGGGAAGTTGACCTGGGTTCGATGTTTACCCGCAACATCAGGATCAACACTCCTGTTGTTTCAGCCGCGATGGACACGGTTACCGAGGATGAGCTTGCCATTGCAATAGCCAGGGAAGGGGGGATCGGTATCATTCATAAAAATATGCCGGCTGAAAAACAGGCAGCACTGGTGAAGCGGGTAAAACGGGCTGAAAACGTGATGATCCTCGATCCTATCACAATTAACCTGCATGCCAGTGTGGCCGAGGCGATCAATCTCATGAGCGAGTACCACATAGGAGGCATCCCTGTGGTGGACGACAACGGGATTCTTAAGGGGATTGTCACCAACAGGGATCTGAGGCTGGAGAACAACTTCGCGAAAAAGATCACTGAAGTGATGACAACAAAGCTGATCACCACAAATCATGAAACCGACCTGGAAGCTGCAGCTAAGATCCTGCAGAAGCACAAGATCGAGAAGCTGCCAATGATCGATGAATCAGGAAAACTTATCGGCCTGATAACCTACAAGGACATCACCAAGACCAAGGATCGTCCGAACTCATGCAAGGATGAAAAAGGAAGGCTCAGGGTGGCAGCGGCAGTGGGAATAGCATCCGACACACTGAAGCGGGTCGAAGCACTTATCGGCGCAAGTGTCGATGCCATAGCCATCGATACCGCTCACGGACATTCAATAGGAGTTATAAAGATACTGAGGGAGATAAAGAAAGCATTTCCGGGAACCGACATCATTGCAGGAAACATAGGTACCGCAGAGGCAGCCAGGGCACTGGTTGACGAGGGGGCGGACGCCCTGAAGGTTGGCATAGGGCCGGGATCGATATGCACCACCAGGGTGATTGCCGGGGTGGGAATACCCCAGCTTTCTGCAATCTATAACGTGGCAAAGGCAGTTGAGGGGTCGGGAGTGCCCGTCATTGCCGATGGCGGTATAAGGTATTCGGGCGACATAGTAAAAGCCCTGGCTGCAGGCGCCGATTCCATTATGGCAGGATCACTGTTTGCAGGTGTTGAGGAATCACCCGGGGAAACCATCATATACAGCGGCCGGAAATTTAAAACCTATCGCGGCATGGGATCCATAGAAGCAATGTCGCAGGGATCAAAGGACCGCTATTTCCAGGATATGGAAGATGATATCAATAAACTTGTGCCGGAAGGCATTGCAGCAAGGGTTCCATATAAGGGCCTCCTGTCGGAGGTGATTTATCAGATGACCGGCGGGCTGCGCGCCGGAATGGGTTATGTCGGAGCACGGAACATCGCAGCACTGAAAAAAGAAGCCAGGTTTGTCAGGATCACACATTCAGGAATAATCGAGAGCCACCCCCACGATGTAACCATAACCAGGGAGTCTCCTAATTACAGCAGAAAAACATTTGACTAAGGATCGCAGGAGTACCAGATGAAAGCCAGATCCATTTTATTTGCAGCAATCATCCTGTTTGCATTTTCAGTAACGGGCATGCCGCAGATAATCGACGAACAAATCCTGATGACGGTGAATCACAGGGAGGTGCCTGCCGGTGAGTTCATCAGGATGTACAGGAAAAGTCCGGCCGGATCCGAAAAAACCGATATAGATGATTACCTTGAACAGTTTGCGGTATTTAAACTGAAGGTGGCCGGAGCAATTGAATCAGGCATTGACACTACCAGGGCATTCCGATCAGAACTTGAAGGTTACAGGAACCAGCTTGCCGGCAGCTACCTTACCTGCCCCGGGCTGAAGGAAGAACTGACAAGGAAAATGTACCTGAGGCTGCTTACCGACATAAAGGCATCGCATTTACTTGTAAAATGCCCGCCCGATGCCCCTCCGAAAGATACCCTTATCGCCTGGAACAGGGCAGCTGCCCTGCGGAACAGGATCCTTGAGGGGGAATCATTTGACAAGGTTGCAGCAGAATCATCAGATGACAGGTCCGCAAAAAGAAACGGCGGAAATCTGGGTTACTTTACTGCCTTTCAGATGGCGAAATCATTCGAAGACGCCGCCTTCTCGCTTGAGCCGGGAATCATCTCAATGCCTGTAAGAACATCCTTCGGGTATCACCTGATAATTGTTGCCGGCAGACGTCCCTCAAAGGGCAGAATAAAGGTTGCCCACATTATGAAGGCTGTTCCTGAGAATGCCGGGGAAAAAGAAATACGTGAAGCGAAAGCAAAAACTGACTCAATATACAAGCTCCTTGAAGCAGGCCGCCCGTTCGGCCAGCTGGCCCGGCTTTATTCCGATCATAGCGTGTCTTCTGCAAAAAACGGTGAACTGAACTGGTTCGGAACAGGTGAAATAATTCCGGATTTTGCTGAAGCAGCGTTCTCGATAAGCGATACCGGGAAATATATTCCCCCCGTAAGAACCCCTTTTGGATTTCACATTATTAAGCTGCTTGAAAAAAAGCCTCCGCCTTCATTTGAAGAGGCCGCGCCAATGATTGAAAGCAGAATCAGCGCCGCCGACCTTGATGCCCTTCAGCAGCAATCGCTTGTGCGAAGATTGAAGGAAGAATACAGATTCACCATTAACCAGGATGTTTATAAATGGTTTCTGAAAAACACCGGTCCACAGATAATTACCGGAAAATCATTCTATAACCCGAACAGTGTTCCGGAAGGGTTTATTTACACATTTGCCGGCCAGTCAATGTCTGCAAAAGATTTTGCCATTGAACTGGTTAAGCCCGGCAGTATCCCGCCCAATAACCCGAAAGCATTCATTGACCGTGCCCTGGAATCAGCGGCATCCCGTCATATTTACGAGTATGAAAAATCAATTCTCGAAAAAAAATATCCCGATTTCAGATATCTCATGAATGAGTTTCATGACGGAATACTGTTATTTGAAATCTCATCGGAAAAAGTATGGGACAGGGCGGGTACCGACACGGCAGGATTGCAATGCTTCTACGAAACCAATAAGCATAAGCATCTTTCAGGAACGGCCCTGGAGGGGAAGATCTATTCACTTAACATGCCCGGCGGCATGAAAAAACTCACCGCTGCTCACAAAAAGCTCAGAGATGATCCCGGTATTGATGAAAAAATGACAGAAAGGTTCAATGCCCGGGGAGATACGCTGCTCACGATCAGCGAAGGCCTCTGGAGCCGGGGTGATGACCCGGATATTGACGGAATAGAGTGGAAGACGGGGATGCAAACTTTTATCAGAAATAAAATTCCATCACTTATCTTTGTGAAAAGAATTCATGAGCCTTCACCTTTGCCCTTCCCGGCAGTGCAGGCTGAATTGATTTCGGAATACCAGGATTATCTTATGGATGACTGGGTGAGGCAATTAAAAGGCCGATACAGCGTTGAGGTTAACCGGGAAGTATTTGAAAAAGTCAGGAAATTACTCAATGATGATTAGGATTATCACATATGCTGCATTTATCCTCATCCTGGTTCCGGGATGCAGGAACAACAGCCCGGCTGCCAGAAGAATACCCCTGGCAAAAGCAGGGAACACGATCCTTTATTATGATGATATACCCGGGCAGGTTACCGGCATGACTGCAGGCGGGGACAGTGCCATTATCATTCAGAACTATGTAAACTCATGGGCAAAAAGGATGCTGATGTACCAGAAAGCCGGGGCAAATCTGAGCACCGAACTAAAAAGCGAAATAGAAAAGCAGCTGAATGAAACCAGGGTGAACCTGATTATTCACGAATACCAGCAAAAAATGATGCAGTCAAAGATGGATACCATAATTACTGATACCGAGCTGGAGGGCTATTACGCAGAAAATGAAAACAGCTTTTACCTTACCACCAACATTGTTAAGGCACTCTTCATTAAACTGCCGGTTGAAACCCCAGGCATCAACAGGATAAAACAGCTCTACAAATCAGATAATCAAAAAGACATGCAGGATCTGGAAGCACTCTGCTTTCAGTTTGCCGAGAAGTTTGATGATTTTAATGAGAACTGGATCACCATGGACAGGCTGATGCTTGAGCTTAACGAAAAAATAACCGGACAGGAGGATTTCCTCAAAAGAAACAACCACATTGAAGCCTCGGATTCTTTATCTGTGTATCTGATAAAGATCTACGACTACAGACTGAGAGGTTCACTTGCGCCTTTCGAATATGTGAGGGACGATATTAAAAGGATTATTTGGAATAACCGCAGGATTGGATTCATCAGGAATCTTGAGACAGGAATATACAATGATGCGATTAAGGAAAATTTATTTAAGACTTATTGATGATGAAAAACATTTCAGGATTGCGTTCTCTTATAGCCATATGCTTATTTTTTATTTCTTCAGCCGGCTTTTCACAGGTCATTGTTGAATCTATAGTAGCCATTGCGGGCAATGAAGTAGTTTATCTTTCAGATATTGAGAATGCTGTACTCGATCTCAGAAGGAACGGTGACAGAACGCCAATTGATGAGCTCAGATGCAGGGTTTTGCATGAATTGCTTATTTCAAAGCTGTTTCTTGACCAGGCCAGGATTGACAGCATCCAGGTTACCCCCGACATGGTTGAAGGAGATCTTAACATGAGGGTAAATGATGCTATCAGAACTGCCGGGAGTGAAAAAACACTGGAGGACTATTTCAGGAAAAGCATGATCGAGATCCGCCGTGACATAAGAAAAAGCCTTATGGAACAGCAGATAATAATGGAAGTCCGCAGCAAAATTGTTAAGGATCTTTCAATAACCCCTGCCGACGTCAGAAGGTTCTATAACTCCATCCCGAAAGACAGTCTTCCGGTCGTGCCTGCCAGGGTTCAGATCAGTCTTATCCAGCTTGATCCCCCCGACAATGAGACCAACAAGGCTGAAGCCAGGCAGAAGTTGCTTGACATAAGAGGTGAGATACTGGCCGGCAAGAGCTTTAATGTGCTGGCAGTAATGTATTCGGAGGATCCGGGTTCGGCTGCAAACGGAGGAGAGATCGGATTCAAGCTAAGGGGGGAACTCGAGAAAGAATATGCAGATGCTGCTTTCAGCCTTGCAAAGAACTCCATTTCAAGGATTGTTGAAACGAAATATGGTTTTCACCTTATTCAGCTCATCGAACGAAAGGGAGAGTTGGCCAACACAAGGCATATCCTGATCAGGCCAAGGGTAAAACCGGAAGAAACCGAAAGGGCCATTTCAAAACTCGACAGCCTTGCAAGGCTCATTCGCAAAGACAGCCTGAAATTCGAGGATGTGGCCTACAGGTTCTCCACTCACAAGGACAGCAGGATCAATGGCGGAAAATTCGTCAGCACCAATCCTTCGGAAAGGATTAACTGGTTCACCCTCGAGGAGTTCAACAGGGAAATGTATACAAGGATCAGGGACCTCAGGATCGGGGAAATTTCCGATCCGTTCAGAACCACCGATGAGATAGGCAATGTCGTTTTCAGGATCGTCAGGCTCGACGGCGAGATGCCCGCACACAGACCTGACCTTAAAGATGACTACCAGTATCTTTACAATGCAGCCCTTATGTCAAAACAGCAGGAATCGTACAGGGAATGGATAGTAAAAAAGATTGAGACCTCCTATATCAAAATCATTGACGAATTCAGGAACTGCAGATTTCTTGCAGAAGAAGGATGGCTGAAATGAAGCTGTTGCTCAAAATAATTAACTGCGTGATTATAAGGGTCTTCCTGCCGATTTTTGTTTATTGCTCATTTTCACCGGTTCTGTCTGGCCAGCCTGTGGCAGGTTCACAGGCAGGGAAGAAGAAAATAGAGGTGATCCATTCGGCAGTAGGAATTGAGGAAATTGAAAGACCGACAGGAAAAAGGCTCACCAGGCTGCTGGGCGATGTTTCCCTGAAGCATAATGAGATACTCATGACCTGCGACAGCGCCCATTTTTACACGGGCTATAATCAGACCCGGGCCTGGGGAAAGATCCATATGCAACAGGGCGATACACTTCATTTATACGGAGATTCATTGTTTTATGACGGTACCACGCAGACCGCTTCCGTTGATGGCAATGTGGAACTTATTGACCAGCAAACACATCTTTATACAAATTCCATCAAATATGACGTGGCTAACAAAATCGCCACATACAATGATCACGGAAAGATAATCAACGGGGAAAATACGCTTACGAGCATAACCGGAGTTTATTATGTGTCGGAAAACCTGTATCACTTCAAGGATAGCGTGAAAATAATCAATCCCGATTATGTTATGACAGCCGATACAATGGATTACAATTCCAAAAGTGAAACAGCATATTTTACGGGTCCGTCGGAACTCGTGGGAGACAGCCTGTACCTGTATTGCGAAAAAGGTTGGTACGATACC
The DNA here is from genome assembly GCA_964435015.1 of uncultured Rikenellaceae bacterium. GTDB lineage: Bacteria > Bacteroidota > Bacteroidia > Bacteroidales > VadinHA17 > LD21. The sequence continues at coordinate 236,990 of CAYSXP010000001.1, read as the reverse complement.
AGAAATGACGTATCGAGGATATGGAAGAACTCCGTCATTGATAACCGGCAACAGGTTATCAGGGGAGATTCGATGTATTATGACGGACTGGCAGGATACGGGCAATCGTTCAGAAACACCAGCATTACCGACACAACAAATAATATCATGGTAAAGGGAGATTATGCATGGTATTGCAAGACTCCCGAAAAATTCATGGTAACGGACAAAGCACTGTTCATCCAGGCGTCGGGCAGGGATTCGCTTTTCCTTCATGCAGACACAATATTTTCAGTTACCCGTACAACAGCCGAAGGAAAGAATTACAGGCTTGTGAGAGCCTATTTCGGCACCAGGATATTCAGCAGGAACCTGCAGGGTAAATGTGACTCCCTGTCATACTCGTTCCAGGATTCGGTAATCAGAATGTATACCATGCCCGTTCTCTGGTCGGACCAGAATCAGCTTACGGCGGATTCAATGGCACTGTTCACCGTCAATCGCCGGGCCGACAGGCTTGAGCTGTACAACTCGGCCTTTATAGCCGCACAGGTTGACGACATAAGGTTCAATCAGGTCAGGGGCCGTTCGCTTACGGGATACTTCAGGAACAATGAACTGTATAAAATCAATATTGCAGGTAATGCAGAGACAATTTACTACCTGCTCGACGGGGACAAGGTTGTGGGCATAAACAATGCAAAGTGTGCACGGATCGAAATCTTCGTATCGGAAGGGAGGCTAACCAATATCTTCGAATACCAGAATCCGGAGGGAACCATTGATCCTCCCGTAAAGGGAAACACCGAAATGTTAAAACTGGATGGTTTTTTATGGCTCGACCGGCTCCGTCCAAAGAATATTGATGACTTATTTAAAAAGGGATTAACGGAAGAACCGAAATCAGATCCTAATACTCATCTTCATTAAAGAAAAAATCGTCCTTGCTGGGATAATCCGGCCAGATATCTTCAATGCTCTCATAAATATCTCCCTCATCTTCAATCTCCTGCAAATTTTCTATAACCTCCATCGGGGCACCTGATCTGATGGCAAAATCAATCAGCTCATCCTTCGTTGCGGGCCACGGGGCATCCTCAAGCTTTGATGCTAATTCAAGTGTCCAGTACATTTCCAAATGTTGTGTTAAAGTGTGACAAAGTGTGCAAATATATATATTATTTTATATAAAAAACAATACAATATTTTTGCTTGTCAACTACTTCACACTTTCCACTTAACACATTGAATATCAAGATCTGAACTAAGCCGGCGGGCTAATACGAATAAATAGTCGGCGAGGCGGTTTAAAATTTTCAGGACTATTTCAGGAACCTCCTCCATTGATTGGAGTTTTGCCACTGAGCGTTCAGCCCTTCGGCAGACGCATCTGGCAATGTGACACCCTGATATGGCCGGATGCCCGCCCGGAAGTATCAGATTTCCAAGTGAAGGCAGGCCTGTTTCAATCATGTCAATCTCATTCTCAATCCTTTGCAGAAATCCGGGATCGGGAAGGCATTCTTCCCTGATTCTGCCTTCGGAAGCTGCCAGGTATGCACATCTCATCAGCTGGTCCTGAATCAGAACAAGCATAGCTTTGTTTCTTTCATTTTCCCTTAAGTCAAGCAGGTGCCCCACCCATGCAATAAGTTCATCGATTGATCCGCAGGCCTCTATCCTGGGATGATACTTTGGCACGCGGGTACCGCCGGTCAGGGATGTGCTTCCGTCATCGCCGTTCCTGGTGTATATTTTCATATTTTTCAGGATAAGGTGGAATTCCGCAGCCCTGAATATCAGGAAACAACTCTTTGCTTGTATTTCTCATTGACATAATCCTGATGAACAATACCATCGAGAAGGCGGATGATCCTTGCGGCATGGTTGGCTATATCTTCCTCATGGGTAACAAGGATCACCGTGTTGCCGTTTTTATGAATCTCATCAAGCAGCCCCATGATGTCGAGTGATGTCTTGCTGTCGAGATTTCCGGTGGGCTCGTCTGCAAGAATTATCGACGGTTTGTTTACCAGTGCCCTTGCAATGGCAACTCTCTGCCTTTGTCCGCCCGAAAGCTCATTTGGCTTATGTGTCATCCGGTCGCCAAGGCCGACGTGGTTGAGTGTTTCTATTGCAAGCGCTTCTCTTTCAGCCTTTGGCACGCCCGCATATATCAGGGGAAGGGTAACATTCTCAAGGGCAGTGTAGCGGGGAAGCAGGTTAAAGGTCTGAAATACGAATCCAATTTCCTTGTTCCTTATCTCTGCAAGGTAATCGTCCTCCATTTTGCTCACATCGGTTCCGTTCAGTATATATTTTCCGCTCGTGGGAGTATCGAGGCAGCCAAGCAGGTTCATCAGTGTTGACTTTCCTGAACCCGAAGGCCCCATGATGGCCACATATTCATTCTTTTCAATATTTATTGTAACCGACCTTAGAGCCCTGACAATCACTGATCCTACCTGGTAATTCTTTACTATATCATGAATTTCAATTACTCTGCTCATAATGATTTTTTATTAAGGTTCGAAATTAGATTAATTAAAACAATTCTGGAATTATATCTGCTTAATTTTTGTTAATACCTTACCAAATAGCTGCCCGGTGTGATGCCCCTGCGGAAAAAAACCATCCCCATTTTAAAAATATCAATTGTGGCAGTAACCCTGCCGTCGTTTTTTATGATATCCCACGCTTCACTCATTTCACGTGAATAGCAGATGTCATCAAGTATTACAACCGTTTCATTTCCGGCAATCTCCGCTACCAGGCTGAAATAATCAAGCGTGGGAGCCTTCCTGTGATTGCCGTCGATAAAGACAAAGCCCGGACAGATTCCCTGCTTTCTGATTTCCGGGAACATATCTTCAAAACGGCCGTTTAAAAGGGTAATATTCGACAATCCTGCTTCCCTGAAATTGTCACGCGCAATTTCCGATACTGCCGGGCAGCCTTCCAACGTGAAAACAATGGAATCAGGGCTTGAAAATGCCAGATACATAGTGCTTATTCCCAATGAGGTACCAAACTCGACTATAAGCTGATTTCCGAAAACGGAAGATAACCCGGAAAGCAGCTGTCCGTATTTCTTCGAAACCGGGGAGTACTTTGCAATATCTGATACTTTTCTCATATCCGGCTCCGCCTTTCCGGACCGCGAACCGTAATCACGGAAATTAATCATCCTTGGGTCATTCTCCATTTTTTTCCTTATGGTCTCAATCTTAAAGACAATTTCCGGATCAGTTTTATTCTGAAATATTCCGGATACCACATCAAAAAGAAACGGACTGTGTATTCCATGGCCCCTGACGTGGCCCGAACGCAGCAGATAAGCTGCATATCTGGCAAAAGGATAGAGATTCACTTCCCGGTGATAATAAATGTAGGACAGTTCTTCAAAAATAGCTATTTTCGAATATCCTTTTTACAGGATCGTGCAAAACAAGCTTTAATCAGTCAACAGCGGATGATAATCTGGTGAATACTTCCATGGAGGATTTTCTTGACACAAACATCACCTATCTTGGCGGTGTGGGCCCGAAGCGTGCGGAACTTCTCGGCAGGGAGGCAAATATTCATACCTTCCGCGATCTCCTTTATTACTTTCCCTACAGGTATATTGACAGAACCAGGTTTTATAAAATTCAGGAGCTTGACCCTGATCTGCCCTATGTTCAGATCAGGGGATCAATTACCGGATATTCGACCGAAGGCTATGGCGCAGGCAAGCGGTTGACGGCTGATTTCCGTGATGAAACAGGTAGTGTCAGGCTTGTTTGGTTCAAAGGCACCAGATGGATCACATCAACATACCAGCCGGGGGTTGAATACATAGTTTTCGGGAAGCCGGGGATATTCAACGGGATGATCAATATCATCCATCCTGAGATCGATGCAGCGGAAAAGGCTGAAAAAAGCATAAATGCCGGATTACAGGCGCAGTACAGTACAACTGAAAGTCTTAAGAACCACTTTGTTACTTCAAAAACCATAAGCAGGCTGGTTGAGAGCCTGCTCAGGCAGATCAGATACCGTATTCCCGAAACCCTGCCATCCTTTATTGTTACAAAATACCGTTTGATGGATCTTCATGATGCCATTTTCAAGGTACATTTCCCGTCAGGCCCCGATGAGATGGAAAGGGCCAGGTACAGGTTCAAGTTTGAGGAACTTTTTTATATCCAGCTTAATCTTCTAAGGTTCAAGGCCAACAGGAACGTCAAAACCAGCGGATTTGTCTTTTCAAGCGTAGGCAGGTATTTCAATGATTTCTTCTATAATTACCTTCCTTTTTCACTTACTGCTGCCCAGAAAAGGGTGATCAGGGAAATCCGGAAAGATCTTGGCTCGGGCAGACAGATGAACAGGCTGCTCCAGGGCGACGTGGGCAGCGGAAAAACCCTGGCGGCCCTGATGTGCATGCTCATTGCCGTCGACAACGGCTACCAGGCATGCCTGATGGCTCCTACCGAGATACTTGCCAGTCAGCATTATCAGACCATATCAAAGCTGCTTGGAGATATTGGACTTGAGGTAAGCCTCCTTACCGGTTCTTCAACAAAAAAGGCGCGAAGAAACATTGATGAGAAACTCAGGGACGGCTCACTGGGCATCCTTGTCGGAACACATGCGCTTATCGAGGAAAATGTCAGGTTCAAGAAGCTTGGACTTGTAATAATCGATGAGCAGCACAGATTCGGAGTTGCACAGCGGGCAAGGCTGTGGGAAAAAAGCCCGGATCCGCCCCATGTGCTGGTAATGACTGCCACCCCCATCCCGCGCACTCTTGCCATGACCGTTTACGGTGATCTCGATGTGTCGGTGATTGATGAACTGCCACCGGGAAGGGTGCCTGTTAAAACAATGCACTTTACAGAACCCGAAAGGAACAAGGTGTTTGGATTCATAAGAAACCAGATCAGCTCAGGCAGGCAGATTTTTGTTGTCTATCCGCTTATAAAGGAATCGGAAAAGATGGACTACATGAATCTTGAGGACGGCTGGGATACGATTGTCAGGGCTTTCCCGGCCCCGGAATATTGTGTAAGCATAGTACACGGCAGGATGAGCCCTGCTGAAAAAGATGCCTCGATGAGGCTCTTCAAGGATGGTTTTGCCCACATCCTGGTGGCAACAACAGTTATCGAAGTGGGTGTGGACATCCCCAATGCAACGGTAATGATCATTGAAAGTGCGGAAAGATTCGGCCTTTCACAGCTGCACCAGCTAAGGGGCCGTGTTGGCAGGGGCGCCGAACAGTCATACTGCATCCTGATAAGCCCTGACAAAATATCGAAGGAAGCAGCAAAACGGATAGAGGTAATGATCAGGACAAATGATGGTTTCGAAATTGCGGAAACCGATCTGCAGCTGAGGGGGCCGGGCGATATAGAAGGAACCATCCAGAGCGGCATCCCTTTCGAACTCAGGATCGCAAATCTTGGAAAAGACGGACAAATCATCGAATATGTAAGGAACATCGCCGGGGAGATACTTGCAAAGGATCCATTGCTCGAAGACGGTGAAAACCTTCTGCTTAAGGCCGAACTTAAAAAACTTTTCGGGACCAGGCAATCATGGAGCAATATCAGCTGATGAGGTTAATTAGAATAATTCTAAATAATTATCAATAATTCAAAATCTGACAAAAGGCAGGAACTAGTTTTAAATGATTTGTAAATTTGCCGTCTTCGTATCCACTGTCATTTTATATGAAGGAGACTGGTACTACTGGAATAATTGAACATGAAGGAACGGTGCAGAAGGTCGGCAGTGATTCAGTTATTGTAAATATCCACCCGGTATCTGCCTGTTCAGGATGTCATGCGGACGGCTATTGCAGCCTCTCCGGCAGGAAGGAAAAAACAATCAGGATTTCAGGAAGCTATAATGTTGCGGCAGGGGAAAGGGTCACTGTCATGATGAATGAATCAACGGGTTTCAGGGCGGTGATCCTGGGTTATATTGTACCCCTTGCGGTATTGGTTTTCGGCCTGGCAGTGCTGACCGTCGCATCTGTTAATGAATTAACAGCAGGGTTGCTCTCGATTGCTTTCCTGGTTCCTTACTTTTTAATTCTTTATTTTGTAAGGCACCGGATTGAACGGAACTTCTATTTCACCTTAAAAAAGTAAATGATGAGTTCAACAGTTTTAATAACAATAATCACTTTGAGTCTGCTGGCCCTGGTTTCATCGGTGATTCTGTATTTTGTGGCTCAGAGATTCAAGGTTTTCGAAGATCCGAGGATAGATGAAGTGCAGGAGGTGCTTCCAGCCGCCAACTGCGGCGGATGTGGCTTTGCGGGGTGCCGCAACTTTGCTGAGGCGCTGGTTAAAGCCGGAACTTTTGAAGGATTGAACTGTCCGGTCGGAGGTGCAGCCGTAATGAACGAAGCTGCACGGATCCTGGGTAAAGTGGCAGAGGCAGTTGATCCGACAGTGGCGGTACTGCTGTGCAACGGCAGCCCCGAGTTCCGTCCAAGGACTTCAAGGTATAACGGGGCTTCGGAATGCAGAATCTCGCACAGTCTTTACCTTGGCGATACCGACTGCAGCTGGGGATGCCTCGGGGACGGAGACTGCGTAAGGGCATGCAGTTTCGGGGCCATGTATATGGATCCGGTCACCGCGCTTCCGGTTATTATCGACGACAAATGCGTATCGTGCGGAATGTGCGTTAAGGCATGTCCGCGGCATCTGATAGAGCTTCGCAAAAAAGCCAAAAAGGACAGGAAGATCTATGTTGCCTGCCAGAACTGCGACAAGGGAGGACCGGCCAGGAGAGCATGCAAGGTAGCCTGCATTGGCTGCGGAAAATGCGTTAAGGTGTGCGCATTCGATGCGATCACCATGGAGAACAACCTTGCATATATCGATGCCGCAAAATGCACATTCTGCAGAAAGTGCGTGGTGGAATGCCCCACGAATTCAATACTGGAAATAAATTTTCCCCCAAGAAAGCCCAAGGCAGAACCACAGGCTGAGGTTGCCAAAGTATAATTTGTTATATAAAATATCAGAATTGTGATCAAAACATTTCCCGCCGGAGGTGTTCATCCACCCGAGAACAAGATAACAGCCGGTATTCCCATCAAGTATCTTCCTGTACCTGAAAATGTTATTATTCCTGTAAGCCAGCATATAGGTGCACCGGCCACCCCAACGGTCAGCAAGGGCGACAGTGTCAGGACCGGTCAGGTGATTGCGGCAGGCAAGGGATTTGTTTCCGCAAATGTTCATTCATCAGTATCAGGTAAAGTAAGCAAGATTGACTATATTGTTGACAGCACGGGTTTCAGGCAGACTGCCGTATTCATTGATGTAGAAGGTGATGAATGGGTTGATACGATTGACCGCAGCAGCAATATCCTGAAAGAAACCGGGCTTTCTCCCGAAGATATAATAAAGAAATGCCTTGACTCAGGTATTGTCGGCCTTGGCGGGGCAACATTTCCATCACATGTCAAGCTCACCCCGGTATCGGGAAAGCATTGTGAGGTTCTGATAATTAACGGAGTGGAATGTGAACCATTCCTTACATCCGATCACAGGCTCATGCTGGAGAAAGGTGAAGAGATCATTGCAGGTATCAGGATAATGATGAAAGCCCTTCAGGTGAAAAAGGCAATGATCGGTATTGAGAACAACAAGCCCGATGCCATTTTGAATCTCACAAAGCTGGCATCAGACTACAGGGAGATCAGTGTTCATCCGCTAAAGGTGAAGTATCCCCAGGGAGCGGAGAAGCAGCTCATCAGGGCCCTGATAAAAAGGGAAGTACCTTCCGGCCGGCTTCCGCTCGACACAGGAGCCGTTGTGCATAATGTCGGGACCGTTTTTGCAGTGTATGAAGCTGTGCAGAAAAACAAGCCTCTTTTTGAACGTGTTGTCACCATTACCGGGAAATCTGTTTCCGATCCGGGAAATTACTTTGTCAGGACAGGAACCCCGCTCAGGCATCTTATTACGGCGGCAGGCGGGCAGCCTGATAACACGGGAAAGATAGTAAACGGCGGTCCGATGATGGGTAAAGCCATTGTTAACACCGATGTTCCGGTTGTTAAGGGAATGTCGGGGGTGATTCTTTTTGATGAAAAAGAATCGGTGAGAAAGGTCACCGAACCATGCATCAGATGCGCAAAATGTGTATCAGTCTGTCCTCTCGGCCTGGAGCCTTACCTGCTGATGACCCTGTCGGAAAGGGATATGTTCGGAAGGGCGGAGAGAGAACGCATCACCGACTGCATGGAATGTGGCTGCTGCAGTTTTACATGTCCGGCAAACCGGCCCCTGCTCGATTATATCAGGCTGGGGAAATCGACAGTGATGAAAATGATTCGTGAAAGAAACCTAAAATAGGAACACCGGAAAAATGAGCAATCTGCTGAATATATCCCAATCTCCCCATATTCACGGGAAGGAATCCACACGGAAACTGATGTTGAATGTTGTTATTGCCCTGCTGCCGGCATTATTCACATCTGTATTCTATTTTGGCATCGGAGCCATTGTTGTGACACTGACCTCGGTAGCCTCATGTCTTCTCTTCGAATACCTCATTCAGAAATTCATCTTAAAAAAGCCTCTCTCAATAACCGACGGATCGGCTCTTGTGACCGGACTTCTGCTTGCATTCAACCTTCCCTCGAACATTCCGGTATTCATTGTAGTGACAGGCAGTTTTGTTTCTATAGGGATCGCCAAGATGACTTTCGGGGGACTGGGCAACAATCCGTTTAATCCTGCCCTGGTGGGGCGTGTTTTCATGCTGATCTCCTTTCCTGTTCAGATGACCTCCTGGCCCGTCCCCAAAGGCCTGGGCACCGGTTATGCCGATGCTGTCACGGGAGCAACACCACTGGCCATAATCAAGGAAGGACTGAAGAATGGTGAATCCCTTTCCAGACTGATGGGAGAAATACCCTCTCCGGCGCAGATGTTCATGGGCGACATGGGAGGGTCGATGGGTGAAGTAGCCGCCATAGCTCTTGTCATAGGATTTGTTTATCTGCTGGCAACGAAGGTAATCACATGGCACATACCAGTGTCGGTGGCAGGTTCAATAGCAATATTCACAACAATACTCTGGCTGGCAAATCCTGAAAAAAATGCCGATCCGATGTTTCACCTCCTTGCCGGGGGCGTCCTGCTCGGCGCCATATTCATGGCAACCGACTATGTTACCTCCCCCATGGTGCCTAAATCCATGGTAATTTACGGATGCGGAATCGGGATAATAACAGTTGTCATACGGGTATGGGGAGCCTATCCGGAAGGAGTTTCCTTTGCAATACTGATAATGAATGCTTTTGTACCGCTAATGAACGCATACATTAAGCCGAAACGTTTCGGAGAGGAGGTGAAAAATGGCTAAAACCGAATCAACATTCAGAAACATGGTGATGTCGCTTACCCTGATATCACTTGTGGCTTCAGCCTGCCTGGGCTTTGTTTACGAATTGACAAAGGAACCCATTGAGCTGGCCAATCTCAACAAAAAGCTCAATGCAATAAGACAGGTCGTCCCGGAATTTACAAACAACCCGAATGACGAAATGTACAGGCTGCCGACCGGAGAAGGCGACAGCCTTGAGATATACCCTGCCAGAAATGACAGCGGTATCGTGGGTTATGCAGTAAACACAAATACTTCAAGGGGATTCAGCGGCAATATCAGTCTGATGGCCGGATTCAGGCCCGACGGCACAATAATCAACATTACCGTACTGGAGCAGAAGGAGACCCCGGGCCTTGGCACCAAAATGACAGAGCCTGCCTTTAAGGACCAGTTTAAAGATAAAAATCCGGGAAGCTTCAGTCTTAAAGTGAAAAATGACGGAGGACCCGTTGATGCAATTACTGCTGCCACAATAAGCTCAAGGGCATTTTGCGATGCAATGCAACGTGCATACAACGCACTTCAGAAAGGAGGAGAAAAATGAATCAGCTTCAAAACTTCACAAAAGGATTTGTCAGGGAGAACCCGATCCTGATGCTGGTACTGGGATGCTGTCCCACACTTGCAACAACCACATCGGCAATCAACGGACTGGGAATGGGGATTGCCACAGCCTTCGTGCTTGTGGGATCAAACACAGTTGTGGCTCTGCTTGCGAACCTTATTCCCGACAAGGTCAGAATTCCTTCATTCATAGTTGTCATTGCCTCATTTGTAACGGTTGTGGATCTGATAATGAAGGCTTACGTACCCGACCTGTATGAAACCCTGGGGATCTTCATTCCCCTGATCGTCGTCAACTGCATCGTTCTTGGCAGGGCTGAAGCCTTCGCAAGTAAAAACACCGTTCTTACATCGGCCATCGACGGCCTTGGAATGGGCCTGGGCTTTACAATGGCACTCGGCATCCTTGGAACATTCAGGGAGATCCTGGGCAGCGGTTCCATTTTCAATCACAGATTCATTCATGGCGACGGTGTTCTTGTGTTTATTCTCGCCCCGGGAGCATTTATCGCCCTGGGTTATTTCATTGCTCTCGTAAACAGGGTAAAAAACAAATAAAAGACAACCGCCATGGAATATATAATCATAATTATATCAGCCGTATTCGTCAATAACATTGTCCTGGCGCAATTTCTCGGCATCTGTCCGTTTCTGGGTGTCTCCAACAAAATCAATACTGCTGTCGGCATGGGAGGGGCAGTAACATTCGTCATCGTGCTGGCAACCATCGTTACATACCTTGTCCAGATATTCATACTGGATAAACTGGGTATCGGATTCATGCAGACCATCACATTCATACTGATCATAGCAGCCCTCGTGCAGATGGTTGAGATAATACTGAAAAAAATAAGCCAGCCCCTGTATCAGGCCCTTGGAATTTTTCTCCCCCTGATCACAACCAATTGTGCCGTTCTCGGAGTTGCAATACTCGTCATCCGGAAAAATTACAACCTCCTCGAGGGCGTCGTCTACAGCGCTGCCACAGCAGTCGGTTTCGGACTCGCACTTGTGATCCTGGCAGGAATAAGGGAGCAATATGATCTCCTGGATATCCCAAAGGGCATGAAAGGAGTGCCGATCTCCCTTGTAACTGCCGGAATCCTTGCTCTCGCATTTATGGGATTCACGGGTATTGTTTAATAACTTCCCTGATTGACGGCAATCAACCCGGGGAATTGTTTTTCACTATCCCCCGCAATACTGGTGCAAACCGGGAAATATTTCGTTAATTGCAGGTAATTTAATGACTTATCTGGTAATGGGACTGTCTGAGTACTATGAGATCCTGGGATGTCCCATGGATTCTTCAATTGCCGATATAAAAAGGACATACAGGCGCAAGGCACGTCAGTATCATCCTGATGTCAGCCATGAACCGGATGCCATCGATAAGTTCATCAAATTAACTGAAGCCTATGATTTTATTATTGCCAATCACGACAAAATACCCTGGGGCGACCAGGAATTTGAAAGGATGGCGGAGGAATGGAGACGATTCAGGCAGGAAAGGTCAAGGCAAAGGGCTCAGTATTACGCAAGAAGTTCATTTACCCGTTTCAAAAACAGCAAGTATTACAAATCCACAAGGATATTGAACGCATCCTCGGTGATATTCGGTTTTTCCATCTCACTTATGGTACTCATCTATACGGTTGCCGGTTACATCTTCAGGATAAGGCACCCCCTGGAGGGCATTAAAAATCCCTCAGTGCTGACTTTTTTAATCCTGCTCTTATTCAGCATCGTACTTACAGTAGTCTCATTCATCTATCTGAAGGCTTATATTGAAGTAAACCGCAAACAAAAAAGAAAACAGGCTAACGGATGACAGGCCCTTTTATACTGAAGGTCATTCAGCCAGTCCGGTTCCGGGCAGATATTGATGAAGGGAGCCGCAAAAAGCCTCTCCATCCACCTGGGACAGATTCAGCCGAGCTTTATAAATCTGAAGGGAATTTTCAGCACCGAGGAAAAAAACTCCCCGCGCTCCAGGATATCTTCATCTCCATCCTCGTAGTACCAGTTGACAATGAACTTTTTGTTACTGAGCCCTACCCGTGAGATCTTCTGCATTATCCTCACCAGTAATTTGGTACTTGCACTGTTGAAATATTCAAGGCTGATGTCAAGGCAGGTAATATCCGCAGGATCCTGTATATACTCCTCAAGCCAGTCTTCAGCCGGTTTGTAAAAATCCGCCATATTCTCGCGGATCGAGCGTCCGCTGATCCTGAAAACACCCCCCGGGTCAAATAAAACTTCAGGAGAGGTATTTGTTGCAGCAACCCTGTACTCTTTCATCTTTTAAAACTGCATTGAAAATCATAAAAATAAACACCTTGCTGTCAGTTGAACCGTTCAAATGCCGGATCAGTGAAATTATCCGCGCCGATATCCCTCTTTTTCGCTTCTATTTCATGAATTAACCTTACAACAGCCCTGTTGACAGGGACCTCAATATTGTATTTATCAGCATTTCCCACAACGTAACCATTCAGATAATCGATCTCAGATGGCTTACCTCTCTCAAGCGACTGGAGGCTCGAGGATTTGAGCCGCCTGTACCTGAATCCGATGAATCTTATCATCAGGTGTCTTTTAAAATCAGAAACAGGGCCGGTTCCTGCTATGAATTTTTTGAAATCGAGTTTCCCGCCGAAAGTTTCAATGCTTATTTTCATTCTGTCGGCAACAACCACCGACTCCCTGATTATTTCGATGAAGATCCTCCTGACCTTTGAAATTGAAAGCATTTCCCCGAGGTAAAGGCCGCAAATTGCCCCAAGGGATGTGATGCACGAATTTATGATCAGTTTTGAAAAAAGATGACCCATAATGTTTCCAGTCGCCCGCACCGGAACAACTGAAGAAAGCGCTTCGGCAACCAGGTTAAGGAATTCATCCGGGGGCCTGCCGGGATATCCGATGATAAAATCGCCGGAAGATGTCATCACCATATTTCCTGGCGACTCCATTGTTGCGCCCCAGCCCGTGACACAGCCAATAACCCTGCTGCTGCCCGTTGCCCTGATCAGCTCGTCTTCGCAGATCCCGTTCTGCATTGAAACGAAACAACCTCCTTCTTTCAGAAATGGTGCCGCCTCCTTGGCAGCATCGGCCATGTCGGCAGCCTTTGTTGCATGGAGTATCACATCCTTTTTTCCCTTCAGTTTCCCTGCTGATGGGTATGCAGGCATTTTTACGGAAAAGCTTCCGCATACACCCCTCACATTTAAGCCATGGCTGGATATCAGTGAGGCATAATCATCATATTTGCAGATAATCTCAACATCATATCCTTTTTTCTTCATGAGGGCTGCTGTGATCCCTCCCACTGCTCCCGCACCAAGTACCAGGAATGACAGATCGTGACTTTTCATAGATCAGGTTTATGAAATCATAACCGGGCCATGGGAGTTACATCATGGCCCGAATATTCTTTCCTAAGATACTTATAATAACCGGTAATTCCAATCATTGCAGCATTGTCGGTTGTATAGCTGAATGGCGGAACATAGGTGTTCCATCCCCTTTTTATCCCTTCAGCTGTCAGGGCTTCCCGCAGCTCCGAATTTGCCGACACCCCCCCTGCAATCCCTATTTCCCTGATGCCGGTCTGTTCCGAAGCCCTGACAAGCCTTGATATTAATATATCCACAATGGTATATTGAAGTGATGCGCAGAGGTCAGCCGTGTTCCTGCTGATAAAACCCGGATCATCTTTTGCCCTGTCTCTCAGAAAATACAGAAAACTGGTCTTCAGGCCGCTGAAGCTGAAATCCAGCCCTCCTGCAACCGGCCTGGCAAACCTGAAAGCTGTCTTGTTCCCCTGCTTTGCCAGCCTGTCGATGGAAGGTCCGGCAGGGTATGGCAATCCCATAAGCTTTCCGCATTTATCAAAAGCCTCACCTGCGGCATCGTCAATGGTATTTCCAATGATTTCCATTTCAAGATGATCCCTCATCACTATGAGCCTGGTATGGCCCCCTGACACGAGCAGGCAGAGAAACGGAAACGAAGGCTGTTTGTGACCGGCTTTTTTTTCAAGGATGAAGTGGGCAAGTACATGGGCCTGCAGGTGATTCACCTCAATAAGCGGAATTTTGAGGGCCAGCGCAAATCCTTTTGCAAAGGAGGTCCCGACAAGAAGGGAACCCAGGAGCCCGGGGCCGCGTGTAAATGCCACCGCGTTTATCTCCTCCCTGCTGATGCCGGCCTGCCTGATGGCAACATCCGCAACAGGAACAATATTGGCCTGATGAGCCCTCGAGGCCAGCTCAGGAACAACACCTCCGTACATCATGTGCACCTCCTGGCCGGCTATCAGATTGGACAATATGTAACCATCCCGTATCACGGCAACGGATGTGTCATCGCAGGATGATTCTATTGCTAATATGATGACTGCCATCTGTGCTTTGAATTTCAGTAAATTTTAGGTTATTTTGCCTGTGATTTTTAATACATTACAATAATGCTCAAAAGTATTAAAAAATCATTTAAGTATCTTGCCATATTGACCGGTATCATTATGCTGGTACCCACGTCATTTTATCTCCTGCTCCAGGTTCCTGAAGTTCAGACATTTATTGTTAAAAGAATAACAGCTCATTTTTCCGACCAGATTAAGTCAACAATTAGCGTCGGGCGTTTTGAATACGCTTTCTTCAATAAACTGATCCTCGAAAATGTTCTCATCAAGGACAGGAACAATGACACACTGTTGTATTCCGGCAAAGTAAGCGCCGGAATACGGAAACTGGATCTGCGCAACAACAATATAAGGTTCGGAAAGGTCAGGTTCGACCGGCCGATGGTAGCACTTATCACCGATACCACCGGGCTGATGAACCTGAACTGGTACCTCGACATGCTGGCGTCGTCCGACACTTCTTCTGCCGGAAAACACAGCATTGTGCACATAGATCAGGCTGAATTAAACGATGCCTGCTTCAGCCTGATTGACAGGAGAAACAGGAAAGGAACAACCATGATCGATTTCGGAAATCTGCATGTCGGAAGTATCAATGCCGAAGTCCGGAATTTCACAGTGAACGGCGATTCGGTATCTTTCAGGGTCGCCAGGCTGGGCTTCATTGAAAAAAATGGTTTTACCGTTGAAAACCTTACAAGCAGGGTCACCCTTGCAGATCACGATATTTTATTCAATGATGTTGAGATCAAAACAGAAAAAACTGATCTAAAGGCTGATAACGTATTTCTTACCGCTGATTCCGCAGCATCGTTCGGAAGATTCACCGAAGAAGTGCGTCTTGATATCCTGCTCCGGCGATCCGTCGTTTCTTCATCCGACCTTCAGTATTTTCTCCCTTTTCTTGAAGGTAGCGGCGAATCCGCTGAACTGTCGGGAAAAGTAACAGGTTCCGTGGAGGAACTGAAGGGAAGGAACATCAATATCAGATACGGCGCCGGAACGCTCCTCGATTGTGATTTTGACTTTTCGGGGCTTTCCTCCATCCAGGATGCGTTTATTCATATCGGGGTTAATACATTCGTTACAAGTGCATCCGATATTGAAAGAATTTCCGTGCCCGGAAAAGGAAGGATCCAATTGCCTGAGGTGTTGCACAAACTGGGAAAAATGACATTTGACGGGAGCTTCACGGGTTTTGTTTCTGATTTTGTCACCTATGGGAAAATCGGAACAGAGAAGGGGCATGTCAGAACCGATCTGTCAGTGAGACCATGGCAGGGCAACAGATTCAAAATAAAGGGCCTGGTTGCCGGCAGCAGAATTGACCTCGGCGACCTGACCGGAAATCCGGACCTGCTGGGCAAAATGAGCATGGAAGCCTCTATCGACGGCTTTGCATCCTCAATGGAGAAAATTGAAGGCGATCTGACCGGAGTCATCGACAGTATCCAGATTAACAATTATATATACAGGAATATTGCCATCAACGGCCTGTTTACCGAGAAAACATGGGATGGAAGCATCAGCATTTCCGACAGAAATATCAGGATGGATCTTCTCGGGATGTTTGACTTCAGGAATACTTTGCCCGAGTTTGATTTTACACTGAACCTCGCAGAATCCAGGCTCCATGAACTGAACATTGATAAATCAGATTCCACATCAGCGCTTTCAATGCTGGTTACTGCCAATTTCAGGGGAAATAACATCGACAACCTCCTTGGTGAAATTAAGCTGCTCAATTCAACACTGATCAAGTTCGGCAACAAACTGGAGCTGTACAACTTTTCCCTGAAAGCGTTTGCAGAAGACAACCGGCCGGCAATATCCCTCAGAACGGATTTCATTGATGCCGACCTCAGGGGATATTATAATTTCGGCGATCTGAACAACGTAATAAGATCAGCACTTGCATCGTTGATGCCTGCCCGGTTTCCGGCGCCCGATGCAGGGAAGGGTCAGATCAGAAATGATTTCAATTTCAAGGTGAACTTTAAAAACACCGACAAGATCAATGCCTTCTTCAGAACGGGAATATATATTGCCGGCAAGAGCACCATCACCGGCGAGGTGCATCCGGGGAACAACCTTCGCCTGGGAGTATCCTCAGGATTGCTGACAATAAGGAATAATTCATTCAGCAACCTGGCCCTTGATGCAGAATGCCATGATGGAAAGCTCAATGCCGGACTCAAAAGCTCCGCATTGTCACTTCTCGGTGAAACTGAACTCAAGGGTTTTACATCAACAATCAGCACCGAGCCTGATAATTTTGTATTCAACCTTTACTGGGACAACAGGGACCGCATAAAAAACAAGGGCAGCATCAGTGCAGTGGGTAATTTTTACAAAAAGGAAAACCAACGCTCCGTTCTGCATGTAAATATCGATTCATCCGAACTGTATACACGTGACAATCTCTGGAAGATCAGACGGTCAGGAATCCTGGTCGACTCAACCTCAATTGATTTCAACAGGATAATGATTGTAAACGGGAACAATTACTATCTCGTTGACGGAACCATATCGGAGAACCCTTCAGACACACTCCGGCTTGAACTCGCGGGAATTGAACTGGATCTGCTTAATCAGCTCCTCTCCGGCCCAAATGACGGGAAAGAGAATTTCGAATATGATTTCAGGGGGACCCTGAACGGCAGCATCTTTCTGACCAACATATTAAAGAACCCTTTGCTTGAGGGCGATCTTAAGGTAACAGGCTTTTCTCTTCTTGGAAGCGAATACGGCGACCTCTCCCTTGCTGCAACATGGAACTCGGAACGAAAAGTGGCTGACATCAGCGCCTCAAATAACCTGAGGGGGGAAAAAAACCTGGATGTAAAAGGGATATATGATCCGGGAGAAAAGTTATTTAATATCAATGCTCTGACTTCAAAGCTCCCTGTCAACGCCCTGAATCCCCTGCTTGACTTTTTTGCCTCGGATATCAGGGGAACTGCTTCCGGGAAGGTTAATCTCAGGGGTGAAAGGGGCCACCTGTTCCTGACCGGAGCCCTTATGGCCGAGAATACCTCGCTTATGGTTGATTACCTGGGTACCAGGTACAAATTAAATGACACCATCAGGTTTGACAGAAACGGAATAGTGTTCAGAAACATCCGGCTCACCGATGAAAGGGGCAATTCGGCCGCCATTTCCGGTTCGGTTAATCACAAATCCTTCAAGGATTTCACGGCCGACCTCATTATCAATATGAACGACTGCATGGTACTTAACACTCAGGCAAAAGACAATGAGTTATTCTACGGAACAGCGTACGCCCGGGGGGTTACCACAATAAAAAGCAGACCCGACCTGCTATCTTTCGATATCTCTGCCCGGACCGGAAAAAATACAAGGTTTTTCATTCCGCTTAATTCCGGAATGTCGGTCTCCGAAAGCTCATTCATAACATTTGTCACATCCGATACCTTAAGGCTGAAAGATCACCTGAGACCCGAGAAGACATTGCCAGCCGCCGCCGCGGGAGCGGACCTGGAACTGAACATCGATCTTGACGTGACACCTGAGGCCGAAGTGCAGCTCCTTATTGATCCTAAGGCCGGCGATGTCATCAGGGGACGGGGAACCGGGCAGCTTAACATCAGCCTTAACCGTAAAAAGGAATTCAGGATATCGGGTGACTATATCATCGATGAAGGCGACTATCTGTTTACCCTGGGCAATGTCCTGAACAAGAGATTCGATGTTGAGAACGGCGGGAAAATCACTTTCAACGGGGATGTGGAGAATGCGGAAATCGACCTTAAAGCCAAGTACCGCAATCTGAAAACGTCTCTCTATCCGATACTTGGTGAAGAACGTTACAATGAAAGAATTCCGGTCGAACCTCTGCTTAACCTTTCAGGAAAACTTTTCAATCCGGTTGTCGGTCTGAACATTTACCTGCCGAATGCGGATGAGGAAACAAGGAGCCTGCTTCAGAATTCAATTACAACTGAAGAAGAATTAAGCCGGCAGTTTCTGTACCTGCTTGTCATGAACAGTTTCTACCACGATCCGTCAATGGGAATATCGCCGGTAAGTACCACCTCAACCGGTACATCGGCAATGGCTGTAACCACCACCGAAATGCTGTCGAATCAGCTTAGCAACTGGCTATCCCAGATATATAATGATTTTGACATCGGGTTCGTTTACAGGCCGGGCAACAAGGATATCAATTCACAGGAGCTGCAGGTTGCCCTTTCAACCCAGCTGCTCAACGACAGAATTGTGGTAAACGGCAACTTTGACATCAGGGGTGCAAACAATTCATACGGGAATCCCATTACCGGAGATTTTGACATCGAATATAAAATAACCGAAAAGATCAGATTCAGGGCCTTCAACAGGTTCAATAACCCATACACCGGAAGGGGTGCTCCCTACACACAGGGCCTGGGCCTTTTCTATAAACAGGATTTCAATAAACTGTTCAGGCCCAATGCAAAAAAAGAAACCTCCGATATGAAGAAGGAAGACGAGGTCGTCGTCAGGTAAAAGAGTTAATAACTATTCTCATAATGTTATTAACCACAGATAATAGACTGTATGGTTTTTCCGTTTTTTAATAACTTCGTCCGTGGGAAAATTAATGTATAATTAATGTAATTAGTTGTTTCTTAATAAATTAAATAAAACGCAGATATGATTTTTCTACAAAATGTCTTGCAGGATGTTCCTGGTACGACCCAGATGATGAGCGAAACAAAAATGACCCTGCTTGATTTTGCAATAAAGGGAGGCTGGGTAATGATCCCGATTATCCTGCTTTCACTGGTTGCTGCCTATATCTTCTTTGAAAGATACTATGTAATAAACAGGGCATCAAGGGAAGACACCAATTTCATGAACAGGATAAAAGACTACATCCACGACGGCAAGGTGGAATCGGCTCTCGCCCTTTGCAAATCAACCGAAGGCCCTTCGGCAAGAATGATAGAAAAAGGGATAAGCAGGCTGGGAAGGCCGTTGCAGGACATCAGCACCGCAATTGAAAATGTGGGAAAGCTGGAAATTTCAAAACTCGAAAGAGGATTTCCCACACTGGCTACAATAACCGGGGCAGAACCCATGCTGGGTTTCCTGGGAACCGTAATCGGAATGGTACAGTCGTTTTATGCAATGTCGCAGGCCGGAAACAATATTGAAGTATCTTTGCTTTCAAATGGTATTTACACCGCACTTATAACAACCGTGGCGGGGCTCATTGTCGGCATATTGGGATATTTCGCATACAACACACTGGTGGTCAGGGTAGAAAAAGTTGTTTTCAACCTGGAAGCCACATTGACGGAGTTTATGGATATTCTTAACGAACCTCTTAAAACCGGACGTTGAAATGGCAATCTCCTCCAGACACAAGATCAGCATAAACTTCAGCTCTACCGGAATGACCGATGTGGTGTTCAACCTTCTTATTTTTTTCATGCTGACATCCACACTTGTTCATCCCACTGCGCTGAAGCTGCTTTTACCCAAAGGCAGCACCCAGACTTCCGCCAAGCCGCAGACTTCTGTATCAATCACAGCGGATCAGAAATATTATGTGGAACAGCAGCCTGTTACCCTTGAAGCTCTTGAAAGTGTACTTAAACAGAAACTGGGCGCAAACCCTGAAACATATATTTCGCTTCATGCCGATAAAAATGTACCTTTCGAGACAGTTGTGGCAGTATTGAATATAGCACAGGCCAATAATTATAAACTGATAATTGCAACCACACCCAGATAGCAGGCTCAGAAGGATCCCCCATGAGAAGAAAAAAGGGATCATAGGCACACTGATCATTCACACTGTGCTTCTGATACTACTTTTGGTGGTTGCGTTCATTCCACCAAAGCCTCCTGAGCTTGAGGAAGGCATACTTGTGAATTTCGGCACCGATGAAACAGGGATTGGCCAGATTGAACCCTCTGCTCCCGCGGCCCGGACCGAAGCTTCGCCCCCTCCCCCTGCAGCGTTGCCTAAGGTGCAGGCCGATGAGCCCCTTCTCACACAGAATAACGAAGAGGCCCCGGAAGTAAAAAAGGTTGATCCGGAAGCTGAAAAGAAAAGACTCGAGAAAATTGAAGCCGACCGCAGGCTGCGTGAGCAGATGGATGCCGAAAAAAAGAAAAGGGAACAGGAGGAGGCTGAAAGAAAAAGGGTCGAGGCTGAGCAAAAAAGACAGGCGGATATAATGAATAAGACCCGTGATGCCCTGGCAGGTTCAAAAAATGCAGGGACCACGGCAAAAAGTGAAGGCGACGCCGGAGGAAGCGGCAACCAGGGCGACCCGGGGGGAGCCGTCGATTCACGGAACAGGGGTCAGGGAAGCGGCCTGGGCGACAAGGGGATATCCTTTTTTCTCGAGGGTCGCGGCTTCCAGTCGCTGCCCTCGCCCCGGTATAATTACCAGGAAGAAGGAAAAGTGGTGGTGGAGGTAAGTGTTGACAGGTCGGGAAATGTCACGCAGGCAACCCCGGGAGTCAAAGGCTCGACAACACTCAACGATTATCTGCTCAGGGTAGCCAGGGAAGCCGCCCTGAAAGCACGCTTTGATCCGAAACCCGATGCTCCTGTTACCCAGAAGGGAACGATAACCTATATCTTCAAGCTGAACTGAACCGCCCTCCTATCCGGCTGAGTACAGGGGAAAAGACTTCATCATTGATACAACCCTGTCTCCCACTCTTCTGATCACGGACTCATCATCGATATTTGAAAGTACTTCATCGATCATTTCGACAATGATCCCCATGTGTTCCTCCTTTAACCCCCTGGTGGTAATGGCCGGGGTTCCCAGCCTTATCCCCGACGTCAGGAAGGGGGAGCGGCTGTCAAAAGGAACCATGTTCTTGTTTACGGTAATATGAGACAAGACAAGCGTGTTCTCGGCTTTTTTCCCCGATATCTCAGGAAACCTGGTTCTTAGGTCAATAAGCATCAGGTGATTGTCGGTACCTCCCGATACCACCTTGTACCCCCTGCTCATAAATGCCTCTGCCATCGCCCTGGCATTCTTTTGCACCCTGACCTGGTAGGTTTTGAATTCCGGTTTAAGTGCCTCTCCGAAGGCAACGGCCTTGGAAGCTATTACATGCTCCAGCGGACCGCCCTGGATCCCGGGGAACACCGCTGAATTAAAAATTGCCGACATCATCCGTGGTTCGCCTTTGGGAGATGTGAGTCCCCATGGATTCACAAAATCATTCCCCATAAGTATAATACCGCCGCGCGGGCCCCTCAGAGTCTTGTGGGTTGTTGAGGTAACAACATGAGCATATTCAAGGGGGTTCTTCAACAGACCCGCAGCAATCAGTCCTGCCGGGTGGGCCATGTCAACCATGAGCATCGCTCCGGCGGAATCGGCAATCTTTCTCATCCTTTCGTAATCCCATTCACGCGAATATGCAGATGCCCCGCCTATGATCATCTTCGGCTTTTCCTTCATGGCCAGCTCTTCCATCATATCATAGTCAACCAGGCCCGTATCTTCCCTTACCGAATATGCGACCGGCCGGTAAAGGATGCCCGATGAATTCACCGGTGAACCGTGCGACAGGTGGCCCCCATGACTGAGGTTAAGTCCCAGAAAAGTGTCGCCGGGTTTCATCACTGCAAGAAAAACCGCCATATTTGCCTGGGCGCCGGAATGAGGCTGTACATTGACATACTCTGCATTGAACAGCTTTTTCAGCCTTTCAATTGCCAGCTGTTCGGTCTGATCAACGATCTCACAACCCCCATAATACCTGTTGCCGGGATAACCTTCCGCATACTTGTTGGTAAGCACTGAACCCATCGCTTCCAGCACCTGGGAACTTACAAAGTTCTCGGAGGCAATCAGTTCAATGCCATTGATCTGACGCTGGCGTTCCTTTTCTATAAGGTCAAATACGGTTTTATCTCTTTCCATTTTCTGAGTTTTATAAATTCCACATGATAATGTACAAACTGAGTGTTTTGTCAGATTGCTGCCAAGCCTTCGTTATACTTTTATAACAAAGATAATGTTATAGTGTTTAAATTAAATAAAACATGATTCCTATTCATCCGAAAATTGTGCGAGAAGTTCCCTGTATGCCGAGAAAATCCTTGATTTAGAGATAAATCCCACATAACGCCCCTTGTCAAGCACCGGCAGGTTCCAGGCACCTGTATCACTGAAGGCCTTCATTACAGTATCCATACCTTCGGCTATATCAATATAAGAGGGAGGCATCGACATTATTTCACGTACCGACACTGCGTCATAAAGTTCGGTGTTGAACATTATTTCCCTAACATCATCCAGCAGCACCACGCCTTCAAGTATATTATACCTGTCGACAACGGGATAAAGGTTTCTTTTTGATCTGGCAATGACCTTAACCAGGTCTCCAAGACTGTCGGAGATACTTACCTTAACCAGATCCCTTTCAATTTCCTTCCTCCAGTCCATAATTGTCTGAACTGCCTTATCCTTATCATGTGTGATGAGGTCGCCGCTTTCAGCAAGCTGAACGTGGTATATGGAATGCTTCTCAAAACTCCGGGTGGTTATAAATGCAACCGTGGATGTGATTATAAGCGTAATCAGCATGGAATAGCCGCCTGTCATTTCAGCAATCAGGAATATGGCCGTAAGCGGTGCATGCATTACCCCTGCCATCACCCCGGCCATTCCCGCCAGGATAAATGTGTTTTCAGGAATGTCAACGCCCGCATACTTCTCGAGAATGCTGCCGGTGAAGAATCCGTTCACCCCGCCAATAAACAAAGTAGGCGCAAAAATACCGCCCACTCCGCCCCCGCCATTGGTTGAACTGGTGGCGACAACCTTAAGCATCACCATGCACAGGAAGAATAAAAGAAAGACCAGATAGTTGTCTGAGAATCTGTAAAGGATACTGTTGCCAAACACATCAGCGGTTTTTCCCTGAAGCAGCAGCCTGATTGTATCGTATCCTTCACCATAGAAGGCAGGGAAGAAATAAATCAGGACAGCCAGGGTGATTCCGCCTGCCACCAGCCTGGCATATACATTCCTGATCTTTTCATATCCTTTGTCGAGTATGAGTGTCATCCTCGAAAAAAAGAGCGACACAAATCCTGAAACAACACCCAGCAGAATATACCAGGGTATATAACGGATTATGAATGCCTCATTCAGGCTGAAGGAAAACAGCACCTCGTCTCCCATCAGAAAATATGCCACCGTGGCAGCAGTAACCGATGAAATCAACAGGGGCACTATGGAAGAGATTGTAAGATCCAGCATCAGCACCTCAAGGGTGAAAACTATACCGGCAACAGGAGCCTTGAATATTCCGGAAATTGCTCCGGCCGCTCCGCAGCCTACAAGAAGCGTAATATTCCGGTAATTCAGCTTGAAATATTGGCCTATTGCCGAGCCTATTGCCGAACCCGTCAGGACTATCGGGGCCTCTGACCCCACTGAACCGCCCGACCCTATGGTCAGTGTTGTTGCTGCCAGGGAGGTCCAGGTATTGTGTTTTCTGATCCTGCTTTTCTTCTTGGAAATGGCATACAAAACCCTGCTTACACCATGACCTATATTATCCCTGACAACATAGGTCACAAACAGCAGGGTCAGAAACATTCCGGCAACCGGAAACAAAAGATACAGATGCCCGGAGGACTGCTGTGTAAGGCCTTCGGTCACGATCCTGTTTGTATAGTGTATGGCATTCTTGAGAAGAGCTGCCGCAAGTGCACTGAGCAGGCCCACAACAAGGCTCAAGGCATAAATGATCTTAACCTGGTCGATGCTGAACAGCTCCAGGCCTTTCAATTTTCTGATAAGTTTGCCTTGAAACATTATTATGCAAATATAAAAACTATAACAGACCTTGAGTTTTTTAGTTAAGTTTGTCAGACAATTTGTACCGGAACCAAATCCGGCCCTTAAAAATGATTGACTTCATTAAGTTCAGCCTTGAGAATGGCCTGAGAGTACTGGTGCATGAGGACAGGTCAACGCCTCTTGCTGCCCTCAATCTGCTCTACGGAGTCGGATCAAGGAACGAAACTCCCGAAATGACTGGTATTGCCCATCTTTTCGAACATCTGATGTTTTGCGGCACTGAAAAGGTTCCGGTCTTTGACCGTCCGTTGCAAATGGCCGGGGGTGAGAACAATGCCTTTACAAACAATGATATAACAAATTACTATCTCACTGTTCCGGCTGATAACATTGAGACCGGATTCTGGCTGGAATCGGACAGGATGAACGGAATCAGCTTTGCCCGGAACACTCTTGATGTGCAGAAGAAAGTGGTGATTGAAGAATTCAAGCAGCGTTACCTCAATCAACCATACGGTGATTCACAGCTTCTGCTCCGTCCGCTGGCCTATACCACACATCATTACAAATGGCCAACCATAGGAAAGAATGTTTCCCATATCGGGAGCATTGAGCTTGAGCATGTGCGGGATTTCTTTCACCGGTACTACACGCCTGAGAATGCAATTCTGACCCTGGCGGGCAATATCTCACCTGACAGGGCTCATTCCCTCGCAGAAAAGTGGTTTGGTCCGCTGGAGAAAAGAACAACCCGGCTGCAGGAGATTCCGGCTGAACCTGTACAGGAAGAAGAGAGAATCCTCAGGGTCGAAAAAGATGTGCCCGTCGATGCCCTGTACAAAGCCTGGCATATCTGCAGCCGGGCGGATGAGGATTTCTTCACTCTCGACCTTCTTTCCGACCTTCTTGCAGGGGGTGAATCGGGAAGGCTGCATTCAAAACTTGTCAGGGATAAGAATCTCTTCAGCGATATTAATGCATACCTCTCATCCGATATTGACCCTGGCCTGCTGATCATTCATGGGAAACTGATGAAAGGTGTTAGTATTACGGAAGCGGAGGAGAACGTGAAGATGGTCGTTGAGGAGCTTAAAAACGGGAATATTGAAGATGAGGAAATGGAAAAGGTCAGAAACAAGTTTGAGTCGTCACATGTGATTTCCAATACCTCCATCCTGAATAAAGCAATGAACATGTCATATTATGAATTACTCGGCAATCCGGGGCTTATAAACCTTGAAGTTGAAAAATACAGGTCCGTACGCCGGGAAATGGTCAGGGACGCCGCAATCAACTATCTGAGCGGGAATAATTGCAGCACGCTTCATTACCTTTCAAAAACCAGGAATTGAGAATGTCAGGAGAAGAGATGACAGCACCGCATATCAATCCCGTTAACCCCGGATCCCTTGCTCCTGTAAGGAGTTTTGTCCTTGGTAATGGCATACCTGTCCACATCATTGAGGGTGGCACCGAAGAGGTGATGAGGATTGAGTTTTTTCTAAAGGCCGGCACAGTGACGGAAACCGTTCCCCTTCAGGCATCCTCAACCAATCTGATGCTCACCGAGGGCTCTGAAAAATACTCGTCGGAAGACATAAAGGCAATGCTCGACGGTTACGGCGTATTTCACCAGCTTTCCGCCGAGAAGGATACGGCAGGCCTGATCATTTATTTCCTTAACAAACATGCGGAAAAAGTCATTGAACTTGCATCGGAGATTTTATTCAATTCCGTTTTTCCTGAAAAGGAATTTGAGGTAATGATGAGAAAGCGCCTCAGATGGTTCATTGTCAGCCGCGAAAAGGTGCAAACCCTGGCTTCGGAAAAATTCTTTGAGATGGTTTTTGGAAATAATCACCCCTACGGAAGAATGATTTCTGAAAATGACTTTGAAGCTTTAAACACTGAACATTTAAGGAATTTTTACCGCAGATTCTATATCCCGGGTAATTTGTCGGTAATCATTTCGGGGAAGATAATTGAAAATATACGGGAGATTCTGGATAAGCACCTGGGCAGTAAATTCCCCGGAACGCTGCTGCTACCGGAAATTGAACCAGGTTTTCAGAGATGCCCCCAGAAAAGGATTCATGTACCCAGGCAGGGAGCAGTGCAATCAGCCATACGGATCGGTTCAGCCACCATAAACAAGCGTCATCCCGATTATCCCGGCCTGAAAGTACTTAATACCATACTGGGAGGCTATTTCAGCTCCAGATTGATGAAAAACATCAGGGAAGAGAAAGGATATACCTATGGTATACGTTCAGTGGCGGCTTCCCTTAACCTGAGCGGTTATAAAGTCATCTCGGCAGAAGTGGACAGGCAGTCTGCCCGGGAGGCCATTGCCGAGATCTACAGGGAGATAGGGATACTTCAGAAAGAACCGGTTGCTGATGAGGAACTGGAACTGGTCAGAAATTACATGTCGGGTGAAATGGTGCGGATGTTCGACGGTCCGTTTGCCATGGCAGAAAGCTTCAGGGCAGTATGGGAATTCAACCTCGATACTGATTATTACGATAAGCTTGCTCACACTGTAAGGACAATAACACCCGGTGAACTTTTGCACCTGGCAAACAAATATTATAATATTGATGAATTGTATGAAATCGTTGCCGGATAGCGGACTCCGTACTTTAATAGTACTTATCATGCTGCTGATGTCATCGGCCTGGTTCACTGTCAGCAGTCAGGGCGATCCAGGTCCTCAGGCTCCGGTATTCAGCCTCGTTTCAATCAACCAGGTTACAGGGTTTACCGAAATGTCGTGGACTCCAAGTCTTTCTCCCGGAGTCAGGGGATATGTTATTTATCTGTATCAGGATGGCGACGGATTTAAGATTGACAGTATTTTCAATCCCATGCAGACAAATTATTCGGTTTACCGCCCCTGGTCATCAGTTAGAAGCGAGTCGTTCGGCATAGCCGCAATTGCCGACACCCTGAGCCCTATTTCAAATATATTAAAGACTATCTTCTGCAAAGCGGAAGCTGACTCGTGCAAAAAGAACATTAAGGTCACCTGGAACAAATATACCTCATTTCCGGCAGCGGTAGCGGGATACGATGTTCTGAGATCAGTCGGCGGAGGTACATTCAGTGTTGCCGGTCAGACGCAAAACTCCGATACCATCTTCTTTACCGACGATTACGAAAACGGCACTGAGTACTGTTTTGCGGTGAGGGCAAGGCTGGCAGACGGGAAATTCTCATATTCGAACAAATCATGCGTGACTGCCCGGATACAACGCGGTCCGGAATGGATCAATGCCGATTATGCCACCGTTACCGAGTCAGATGTCATTTCACTGGCTTTCACCATCGATCCCTCAGCTGAAACAGAGCTTTTCAGCCTCGACCGCAGGATTGGTCCCACAGGCTTCTTTGAGCAGATTGCCTCAATCAGGACCGAGATTAACACAATTTCATATATTGACGACACTGGAGATCCCACTAAGATTAACTACTACAGGCTTTCAGCAATTAACAGCTGCAAGCTGCCGGACAAAACATCAAATATTGCATCGAACATTCTTTTAAAATCCGAACGCGGGCCTCACGAAAATATCATACTGAAATGGAACAGCTACTATAAGTGGAACGGCCTTATCGGATCGTGCGTTCTTTATATGGATCAGGGCAGCGGATTCTTACAGCATGCCCTGCTGTCACCTTCTGACACAACCTACTCAGTCAGCATTCCTGATGTTATGTTCGGGACCTCCGGGGAGAAGGTTTGTTTCCATGTAGTAGCTGGAGAAATTTCGAATCCGTATGGTGTAAACGGGGAAAGCAGATCAAACACAACCTGTTTCAAAATGGAAGAAACAATTTCAGTACCCAATATTTTCACTCCGAACGGGGATGCCAGAAATGACTTTTTCGCTCCGGTGCTCACATTCACCCCATCTGAATACCACCTTGTAATTTCCAACAGACAGGGCAGGGTTGTTTTTGAAACAAGAGATTTTTCAGAAGCCTGGGACGGGTCAGATAAAAACAGCCCGCCACTGGAAGGGGTTTATATCTGGTCCGTCAGGATCCGCACAAATACCGGGAATAAGATATCAAGGACCGGTACGGTTACCATATACAAAAACAAATAATAATTTACTGCAGCCACTGCGGGTGCATACTGGCGGATTTCACTTAAAAAGCTATCTTTGTATCTGTCATTAAAAGAAGTGAGAGAATCTTTATGGGGAATAAGGATATTTTCGATGAGGAGGATATTAAACGAATTCAGGATGAATATGATTCTCTGATAAATAATCTTTCAAAATGCAATAAACCCGGAGACAGGGAGCTTATAGAAAAAGCGTTCAATGTTGCCAACAAGGCTCACTGGAATATGCGGAGAAAATCCGGTGAACCCTATGTTCTTCATCCTATTGCGGTTGCCAGTATTGTCAACCAGGAAATGGGCCTCGGAACCAGATCTATAGTCACAGCATTGTTGCACGATGTTGTTGAGGATACCGAGTATTCAATCGAAGATGTAAGCAGGGAGTTTGGTCCGAAAATAGCCTCACTTATCGACGGCCTTACAAAGATCTCCGGAACCTATAATAAAGGGTCGTCATCATCCATGCAGGCGGAGAACTTCAGAAAGATGCTGATGACTCTTTCTGATGACATCAGAGTGATTCTCATCAAGATAGCCGACAGGCTTCACAACATGAGGACACTTGATTCCATGCCGGAAAACAAGAAACTGAAAATTGCAGGAGAGACAATATTCCTTTATGCCCCCCTGGCAAACAGGCTGGGTTTATATGCAATCAAGAGCGAGCTTGAAGATCTCAGCTTCAAATTCCGGCAGCCCCAGGTTTATGAGGAAATAGCGACAAAGCTCAAACATGGCGAGAAGAAATATCTGGCCCATATAAACAAGTTCAGCCTTCCCATTATTGAAAAGCTTACCGAGTCGGGTCTTCAGTATGAGATCAGCGGACGTCCGAAATCCATATTTTCCATCTGGAAGAAAATGCAGGCCAAAAATGTTCCTTTCGAAGAAATTTACGACGTCCTGGCAATAAGGGTGGTCTTTGATCCTTTGCCCGGAATACCGGAGCGAACAACCTGCTGGAGCATTTACTCTGCCATAACAGATGTGTATCTTCCGAAACCTGACAGATTGCGCGACTGGATAAGCAGGCCAAAGCCGAATGGCTACGAAGCCCTCCATGTTACGGTCATGGGACCTGAAGGAAGGTGGGTGGAAGTTCAGATCAGGAGCCGCAGGATGGATGAAATTGCCGAAAGAGGATATGCTGCCCACTACAGATACAAGGGGGATAACAGTCCGGAAACCGAGCTGGACAAATGGATCAGAAAGATCAGGAGCATGCTTGAAAATCCACTTGAAGATCCGATTGAATTCCTCGATGAATTCAAAATGAACCTGTTCTCCTCAGAAATCATGGTATTCACCCCCAAGGGTACCCTTGTAAGCCTGCCCAAAGGCGCCTCTGCCCTCGATTTTGCCTATGAAATACACACTGAAATCGGAAACAAGGCTATCGGTGCCAAAATAAACTATAAGCTCAATCCCATAAATGCCATCCTGATGAGCGGCGATCAGGTGGAAATAATTACTTCAGACATTGCAAAACCTGAAAAGGAATGGTTATCCTTCGTAAGAACCTCAAAGGCCAAGGAAGCCATCAAGAATCAGCTCCGCACTGAAACCACCAACAGGATACAAAAAGGAAAGAAGATACTTGCATCAAAACTTTCAGAATTAGGCGTTGTGCCCAATTCCGAAATAGTTAGAAAACTGATGCTCAGTTATGATGTATTTAACAAGGACGAACTTTATTCGGGTATTGAACTTGGCACCATCAGCCTCGATAATCTGAAAAAGATAATAAGGAAAACCCCCGCAAAAAATGTAATAAAGTACTGGGAGCTGAAACTGCTGGGCTCGATGAAAGGCAAAAAAGAGGAAGAGCTTCAGCAACCGGGCAAAACTGATGACGGTGCTCCGTTTCTGCTCAGGGAGAACGTTGAAGACGCCGGCCAGTCATACGAAATAGCCAAATGCTGCAACCCCATCCCCGGAGACGAGGTGATCGGTTACCGGTCACCCAAGGGGGCGATCATCATCCATAAACCTAAATGTCCCGCAGCCATCAGGCTAATGGCCAACGAGGGAAACAGGATCATTGCAGTGAAATGGGCAATACACAAACTTGTGTCATTCCTGGCAAGGATAAGCATGACCGGAGTTGACCGGATCGGATTTGTTAACGATATAACAAATATCATCTCGTCGGAACTCAAAGTCAATATGACCAATATCAACATAAGTGTGAAGAATGGGATACTGGAAGGAACTATTGACCTTTATGTTCATAATACACAGGATATCAATAACCTGATTCTGAAAATCTCCAACGTCAGGGGCATTGACAGCATCAAGAGGGTTGAAGATTTTTCAGAACAGGATTTAAACTGATTCACACTGAAGGATATATCATTATTTAATGATTTCATAAAATCAGTCAGGAAATGGTAAGTGATGAGACAAAATCAACTGTCAAACAGATTTTTACCGAATATCTTGAAAGGAAAGGACACAGGAAGACACCGGAACGATTTGCAATCCTTGATGAGATATATTCACAGACCGGACATTTTGATATCGAGTCACTCTATGTTTTCATGAAAAACAAGAATTACAGGGTAAGCCGCGCAACACTTTACAATACAATCGAATTATTGATCGACTGCAGTCTTGTTATCAGGCATAAGTTCGGAAAGAACCTGGCCCAGTTCGAAAGAGCGTATGAATGCAGCCAGCACGACCACCTGATTGATATGGAAACGGGTATGGTTATTGAATTCTGCGATCCCAGGATCCGGAATATAATTAAAACGGCCAGCGCACTTCACAACTTCGATCCGGCTTATCACTCACTGTATATTTACGGATCGTTCAGGAAAAAGAAAAAATGATCAGATAACGGCCATCAGAATCCGTTCAGGAAGGATGCTGGAACTTCCCTGTGAAAAAGATTATCTGAAGAAAAACCCGGACTAGAATGCATAGCCGAAAGTGAAGCCGAAAGGCACATTTACGCCTGCCCTGTCCTTAAACTGATCATCATCCCAGTCAGGCCCCAGGATTTCCCATTTCCTCGAAACAAATCCCAGTCCGGTATAGATATCAAGTGCAAAGCCTCCAGATGTAATTAGCTGGTAGCCAAATATTCCATTCAGATTCAGCTTCGAAGCCTTTATCCTGTCGTCGTCAGTCAGCC
Organism: uncultured Rikenellaceae bacterium; assembly: GCA_964435015.1. Classification (GTDB taxonomy): domain Bacteria; phylum Bacteroidota; class Bacteroidia; order Bacteroidales; family VadinHA17; genus LD21. The sequence goes on along the minus strand of CAYSXP010000001.1, from coordinate 205,539 downwards.
TGTTCTTTATCTCAACTGTGGCAAACGATGCATGTGGCCCAATGTAGAAGCCCTCCGGGGCAGTAAGATCACGGCTGAGAAAGAACTTATACATCCCCTGAAGCCTGAATCCCATTGTTCTGATGCCTTTTACCCTGTCGTCGTCATCTCCGCTGGTAATCTCATCAAGATTGAGGAGAACACTTGGGCCGATGTATCCTGCACCCGCCTGGATTGATGATTTATCCGAAACCTTTGCTTCGAAAAACACTTTGTACTCACCGGTGAGCGGAACTACTACGATCCAGAATGGTCCGCCAAGAGCCGACAAAGGGTTCGTTTTGATTGTGAACCTGAAATCCTTTTCGCCTTCAGATTTCTGGGCTGATAAATTATGCGCTCCAAACAGCAGAATAAGCCCGAAGGTTAATACAATCCTTAATTCTTTCATTTTAATCGCAATTTAATTAATACTCCATCATACTGTAAAAATACTATATTACAAGCAATTACATAAAAGATTGCAAATCTGTTACCGACAATTGGTTACTTTTATCAACAATACCATAGTCAACGCTTTCTCAGGAGCAAATATTTTGTACCTTCGGATTTGTTTCTAAAATCTCTGTTTAAACCTGAACAATGAAGATTGATATCCTGCTCGGACTGCAATGGGGCGACGAGGGAAAGGGCAAAATTGTCGATGCCCTGAGTCCCGGCTATGATGTGATTGCCCGATTCCAGGGTGGACCAAATGCAGGTCATTCACTGGAAATTAACAATGTTAAACATGTTCTTCATCTTATACCCTCGGGAATTTTCCATCCCGGCAAGCTTAACATCATTGGCAACGGGGTTGTGATTGATCCTGCCGTATTCAGGCAGGAGATTGAGAATCTGGGCATACCTCATGACGAATTGAAAAAAAGACTGGTAATATCATCCCGGGCACATCTTATCCTGCCTACTCACAGAATTCTGGATGCAGCCTATGAAAACAGAAAAGGGAACCTGAAAATAGGATCAACCCTGAAGGGCATAGGACCGGCCTATACCGATAAAGCCAGCCGGAACGGCCTGAGGACAGGAGATATTCTGAGGGAGAATTTCGCCCGTCTGTATGATCAGCACGCTGAAGGTCACATTGATTTATTGAAGAACCTCAGTTACAGATATGATCTGAAGGCTTATGAACAGGGATGGTTCGAAGGTATTGAACTTTTAAAAACATTCAGAATTGAAAATACGGAGTACCTTGTAAATGAGCTTGCAGCAAAGGGGAAAAGAATTCTTGCCGAAGGTGCACAGGGAACAATGCTTGATCTTGATTTCGGATCGTATCCGTTTGTAACATCCTCAAACACAACAAGCGGAGGTGCCTGCACCGGCCTGGGCATATCTCCGCGCCTTACAGGTGAGGTATTTGGAATTTTCAAGGCCTATTGCACCAGGGTTGGAAGCGGACCCTTCCCTACCGAACTGTCTGACTCAACAGGTGAAAGATTGAGGGAAAGGGGAAACGAATTCGGGGCAACCACCGGAAGGCCGAGAAGATGCGGATGGCTTGACCTTCCCGCTCTCAAATATGCCATAATGATAAATGGCGTAACCAGGCTCTTCATGACCAAATCCGACGTCCTTTCAGGATTTGAGACAATAAAGGTCTGCAAATCATACAGGAAAGGCGATATGGAAAACATTGAAATTCTCTCTGACAGCAGTACGGAAACCGGGCTCGTTTACGAGGAATTTGCCGGATGGAACGAAGATATCTCTCAAATCAGGGACTTCAGCCAGCTGCCCGTCAATCTGAGGCGGTACATTGAATACATTGAAAAGGAAACAGGCATACCTGTGTCACTTGTTTCGGTTGGTCCCGGCAGAAATGAAACCATTTTCAGACAATCAATGCGTATACATTAAAACAACTTAAAATCAGATACCTGATGAAATCATTAATCCAGTTCTTTGAAGAAAGTGTTGATAAATTCAGTATTAATGTTTACCTGTGGGAAAAACCAGCTGACAGATATGAAGGTACAACCTACGGCGAAACCAGAAAACAGGTTTATGAATTTGCTGCAGGCCTGCTTAAGCTTGGGATAAAGAAAGGCGACAGGTTGAGTCTGATATCTGAAGGGCGGAACAGTTGGGTAATCGGGGAACTGGGAATACTTTACACTGGCGCCGTGAATGTACCGCTGTCTGTAAAACTCACTCCCGAAGAAATAAAGTTCAGGATTAACCACTCCGAATCGAGGATGATCCTGACATCTTCAATACAAGCTCAGAAAATAAAGCAGATCATCAATGATTGCCCCAGCCTGGAGAAAATAATCCATTTTGATGCACTGGAGGAATATGAAGAAAATGAGATTCACTTCAATGAGGTAAGGAAGCTTGGAAGGGAATGGCTGGAATCTCCCGGCAACAAATCACTTTTTGACGACATCAGCAAAAACATCAAACCCTCAGATTTTGCCAATATATGCTATACCTCAGGAACTACCGCCGACCCAAAAGGTATCATTCTTTCCCACGGCAATTATGTTACAAATGTTTATCAGGCTTACAGTCTGATGGACATCCCCTCTTTCTATAAGACTCTTCTTATTCTGCCATGGGATCATTCATTCGGGCATACCTGCGGAATATTTGCCTTCATGGGTAAGGGAGCCAGCATCGCTTCGGTCAAATCAGGAAGAACCCCTATGGAGACCCTGAGGAACCTGCCCTCCTGCCTCAGGGAGATTAAGCCTAATCTGCTGATGAGTGTTCCCGCCATTGCAAAGAATTTCAGAAAGAACATTGAAAAAGGCATAAAGGAAAAAGGGAAGCTGGCTGAAATTCTCTTCAACCATGCAATCAGAATCTCATACAGATACAATAAGGAAGGATGGAACAAGGGAAAAGGTTTGCAGAAAATTAAAAAACCGCTGATCAACCTGTATGATAAAATATTGTTCAGCAAGATACGTGAAAGCTTCGGAGGTGAGCTTGATTATTTTATCGGCGGCGGAGCCCTCCTTGACATAGAGCTCCAGAGATTCTTCTATGCTCTGGGAATACCAATGTACCAGGGTTACGGTTTGAGCGAAGCATCACCGGTGATCTCATCAAATTCCACCGCACGGCACAGGCTCGGATCTTCAGGAGTGCTCGTAAACAACATGGATCTTAAGATATGTGATAATGACGGAAAGGAGGTTCCGTTGGGAGAAAAGGGAGAAATCGTTATCAGGGGAGGCAACGTTATGCACGGCTACTGGAAAAATGAGGCGGCAACCAGGGATGCCATCAGGGACGGATGGCTGTATACAGGTGATATGGGATATATGACCAGAGAAGGATACCTGTATGTGCTTGGCAGATTTAAAAGCCTTCTGATTGCCGACGACGGCGAAAAATTCAGCCCTGAAAGCATCGAAGAAGCGCTGACTGAACAGTCAAGGTATATTGACCAGTGCATGCTGTTCAATAATCAGAAACCATATACGGTTGCCATTATCGTCCCTAACCAGCATGCCCTCAAGGTTTATCTGGAAGGCAGGGACCTGACGGCCGATACCGATGAAGGCAAAAGAGCAGTCCTCACCCTTCTCGAAGATGAAGTTGACGAATACCGTACCCATGGTAAATACGGCAGTATGTTTCCACAGAGATGGCTCCCTGTTGCTCTGGGAATCCTCGAAGAAGGTTTTACCGAAGAAAACGGACTTATGAACTCAACCATGAAAATGGTCAGGGGGAAAATAATGGACCGTTACCAGGAACTGATCGACTATCTTTATACTCCCGATGCCAAGATCATTACGAACGAAAGGAATATAGAGGAAGTGGAAAAAATGAAACTGGGTTAGGAAAAAAATGATCTTATCACGGTAAAATTATCTGCCGGACTTCTTCAGAAACTGTTCGGGCTTTCAGGCGGCTGTAGCCGGCCGGGGGGCTTGAACCGGCGCAAATTACAATCTGCCGCCCGGTAGCCTGGCTGGCCTGAACTCATTCATGAATGCATATACAATGGAACTGAAACGGTATTCATCGAACCGGTAACCGGGGGAGTACATACTCCGGATGAAATGCCGGAAACCGTGACGGGGCGGATGCCCCGGGATATTCCCGGTGATAGTGCCAGTCAGATCTGATCAGAATTACAGTCGTTTTTTCTTCAGCATTGCTATTCCAGAACATAAAATTCCTCTTTCCCGGCTCCGCAGACCGGGCAAACATATTCGTCAGGAAGATCATTGAATGAAAGTCCGGGCCTGATATCCGAAACACAGTCACCTTCTTCAGGATCATAAACATATCCGCAAACCGAGCATTTATATTTTTCCATATCAGATTCTATAGTTTATGTACTCTTGTAATCCAAGTTCAGGCGTTCCGCTTTACTGATAACCCCTCCCAAAAATCGAATTTCCGGCAACCTTCACAGTTTCTTCTCCAATGCCCCTGGTTTATAATAAGCAATGTTTCCTGCAGGCTCAGATCATCTCCCGGTTTTCCTGCTTTCACAAAGCTCTATCAAAACACCGGAAGCTGATCCGGGATGCAGGAAAGCTATGTTCAATCCGTCTGCCCCGGGCCGGGGTTCTTCGTCAATAAGCCTGACCCCCGCTTTTTCCGCCTCACCCAGTTTATCCTTCAGGCTGCTTACCTTAAAAGCGATATGATGCAGGCCCTCGCCCCTCTTCTCTATAAATCTGCTGATCGGACCCTCAGGATCAGTTGATTCCAGCAGTTCAATTTTAGTTGCACCTATCTTAAAAAAGGCAGTTCTTACCTTCTGGTCACTGACTTCTTCAATCTTTTGACATTTCAGGCCAAGGATCGCCTCATAACGCCTGACTGATTCCTCAAGATTCCGGACTGCTATTCCTATGTGCTCAATATTGGTTGGCTTCATAAATTACTGCTATGACTTACATCTCTCTCCGGAGATTTAACAAAATCCGGGTTGCTGCAGAAAGTGCCGGCCAGGTTCATGCCAGGTCCGTTATCTGCATTAGTACCTTTCAGAAAGGAAAATCATCGGGGACACCTATACCTGGCTTTCCAATCTCCGGCTTCTTCGATACCTGGTGAACCGGATTTCCATCCACATAAATGGCCTTGTACGGAACAGTCGGGCATGAATATTCGCAATGCCCGCACCCTATGCATATCTCCTGATTGGTATCGGGAATCACAAGGCTCCCTTCGTAGGGAACCATAAAAACAGCCTTTGTAGGGCATGCTTCCGAACAGGCCCCGCACGCAGTTTTTTCAGTTTTAACAATACAATTATCCTTAATGAAAACAACCTTTCCGATCTGTGTAAGCTTTTTTGCTTCAGGAAGCAATGGTTTAAGGGCAAATGTGGGACAGATTTCAGTACACAGCGTGCAATTATACTGGCAGAAACCTTTATGGTAATCCATTACCGGCTGCATAAAACCCCCAAGGCCGTATTGCATTATTGCAGGATGAAGAACGTCATTGGGGCAAACGGAAATACACAGGCCGCATGCTGTGCACCGATTGTTGAAATCACTGATGGATCCTGCGCCGGGAGGGCTTACCGGACAGTTTTTTTCTTCCTTCACCGTCGATTCTCTCCTGGGAACGGGAATCCCCCTTTCCTGAGCCCGGCTTGAAGCGGAAAGCCCTAAAAGCATCATTATGGAGCCGGCTATGAACTTCCGCCTGCTTTCATCAGTATCTTTTTTTAAAGATGTATTTCCGATAAAGCCATAGGAAATAGCCTTATCAGGGCAGGAATAAACACAGTCAAAACAATTCACGCAACGTGAAACGTCAATCTCGTGATTCAGGAAATCAATGCACGATGATTTGCAGACAACCGAACATCTGCCGCAGCGGTTGCATTTGTTTTCATCTGCCTTGATCCTGAAAAGCGAAAGTTTGGAAACAAGACCCAGAAAAGTACCGACAGGACATATCATGTTGCAGTAAAGTCTTCCTTTTGTCAGTGAAAGCAATCCTGTAAGAATAAAGAATCCTGCAGGTATGGCATATGCAATAAGATTGTATCCTTGTATTTCAATGTGATGGAACGCATAATTGTCGAACCGGCCGAGGCTTCCTGCCAGGAAATTATTTATCAGAAGTGCAAGGGGCTTAATGAAAAAAAGAATTGACCGGCCGAATATGCTGTATGGATCCAGAAGGTTGATAAAATACATTCCCCAGACAAATGTACCCGCAATAACCAACACCAGGACAGAATACCTTATTATTGTATGGGGCCGCTTGTACCCGAATCTCCTGAATTTCTTCCTTATGGTCCCCCCTATCCTGCTGAAAACATCCTGTCCGATCCCGAGGGGACAAAGGAACGAACAGTAGGTCCTGCCCGTAACCAGTGTAAGCAAAAGAATGATAAGAAACCCGCCTGCAGCAAGTGATTTTAGATCAATGAACTTAATAATGGATGGTATAAACTGCAGGTACAGAAGATATTTAATATATTCTGGCTGGATCAATAATCTGAAATCAGCGAAAACATAAATGAAACAAACCAGAACAACTGCTGAAAACACAATACGTAATCTCCTGAGAAAGGGCGAGGTCATTTCAAACTACATTTTAATACGTTTGATATTCAGGGATTCCAGTTTAATGGTCCCTATTCCCATTTTATGTGCGATCAGAATATAATCTATCTTTTCCGGTGCAATTCCAAGCATCCTTGCTGCAGCAGCATCGCCGGCAACCCAATCGGTGGTCAGAATCTGCGATTTCATCTGCACCACATCTTCCTTCGATACACCCTGGGGCCCGTGTTTTGCAATAACGTTGTAGCAATCAATTACATTGAGGGCCGGTTTTTTTTTGAACAGGGCATAATCGGCAATGCACTGGTGAAGATTGTTGGCGTGCCAGTATCCCCTGTTCCACACGATCCCCATGGCGTTTTTCATGGCACCCGTTATCCGTGCCGAGCCATGATCCTTCAAAACAGGTACATTGATGAAAACATCCGTTTCAAGAAGCAATTCATGGACCTTGGCGCTTTTCAGCTTGACTCCTGTGGGAATTGTTATTTCATGAAAATATTTTTCAGAATTTGCCGGGGCCACTTTGGCACCTGCCATCTTTGCAGCTTTTTCAATACCCGAATTCCTGTAGGTATTGATCCAGTTATCAATAGTATGGTCAAAAACATACACTTCCCTGGCACCTGCCTTAAGGCAATGTTCAATGATACGTTTTATAAGAAGCGGATTTGTATTTGCAGCCAGATCCGGAGTCACATCCCAGCCAATGTTTGGCTTTACGAGTACGCGCTGCCCCTTGCTGACAAAATTACCCATGCCTCCCAGCTCCTGAATACCCAGATCGAACATCTCATCCGGACCGCCGCCCATTACGGCAACCAGATCATATTTCACCCCTGAACCGTTTGAGGCCAATACCCTGTCATTTCCGCCAAGGCTTAAAGCAGCCCCGGTTGCTATTCCGGCACTCAGGGTTGTTTTAAGAAAACCTCTTCTTTTCATTTTTTAAGTATTTGCATGACAATTCCGGAAAGGCTTCGAAAAATACGACTTTTTTCTTATTATTCCATAATGATTGTAAATACTATCTTAGCCGTGCGCTTGATTTAATTACTTAGATTTGCCGTAACAATAACGCGGATTAATTGTTAAACTTAATATTATTTTTTTATGAAGGTACTTTGTTATGACTGTTTTTCAGGAATCAGCGGCGACATGAATCTTGGTGCCATGCTGGCTCTGGGAATTGAAGAACATTATCTCACCGGTGAGCTTGACAAGCTGAATCTTGAGGGATGGGAGCTGACCGCGGAAAAGGATCAAAGGCATGGAATCGCAGGTACAAAAGTCACCGTCAGGCTGAAGGGTCATGACCACAGCCACAGGCATCTGTCTGATATTGAGAAAATAATATCCGATTCACGTCTTGACGCGGCCGTGAAAAAACTTAGTATGCAAATCTTTATGAAGGTGGCTGAAGCTGAAGCACTTGTGCACGGCATCCCGATTGACAGGGTTCATTTTCATGAAGTCGGTGCAATAGATTCAATTATCGACATTGTAGGTGCGGCAATATGTTTCAATGCACTGAAGGTTGATGCCGTTTATGTGTCGGAAGTTGAACTGGGAAGTGGTTTTGTTGCCTGTGAACATGGAAAGCTGCCGGTGCCGGCCCCTGCAACAGCCGAAATAATCAAAGGCATTCCTGTAAGAAAAGGAGGCGTTGATTTTGAAGCCACAACACCCACCGGCGCTGCAATAATCGCGGCCCTGGGAACTGATTTCAGCAGAACCCACTCCCTGAAAATAATGAAAACCGCATACGGCATAGGACAAAAGGAACACAATGATGTTCCGAATCTGCTTAGGGTCTCATTGGGCGAGACAACTGATTCTGAAAACACAGGGCACAATGCCGTTCAGCTCGAGTGCAATATTGACGACATGAACCCTGAATTTTACGATTATATCTCCGAAAGGCTTTTCAGGGCCGGAGCTTCAGATGTCTTCTTTACAAATATAATTATGAAGAAGGGAAGACCCGGAATAATCCTCAACGTAATATGTGAAACAGGACATGCCGGTATTCTGAAGGAACTCATTTTCAAAGAATCAACAACGGTTGGCATCAGAACGGTTCCGGTAAGGAAAGACACCCTGGTAAGGGAGTTCACCAAGCTGAACACAAAATTCGGTGAAATTGTTGTCAAACACTCATACCTGAAAGGATCTGAAGTTTCGGTTAAACCGGAGTTCGATGATGTCAGAAGGATTGCAGCTGAAAACGGGATCCCGGTCAAGGATGTTTACAATATGGTATTATCGCTGATAGATGCCAGCAAGAAATAACTCATGCCACACAATCTGCTTGAAAAGCTTGACCAGATACTGACCGGCCTGGGATCCTTCGTCGTTGCATATTCGGGTGGAGTCGACAGCTCCTTCCTTCTTTACCGGGCCCATTCAATCAAAAAGTCCGATGTAATCGGCGTTACAATCCGCACACCCTATATTCCCGACTTTGAAATAACTGATGCCGTTGAATTTGCAAAGATCCACAATATCAATCACAGAATAATTGATCTTTCGTTTCCTGAAATCATACGGACCAATCCGGTTGAAAGATGTTATTTCTGTAAAAAAACCCTGTTTTCAGCGATGGCCGCTTTTGCATCCGAAAACGGATTCAGGCACGTTATCGACGGTTCAAATGCTGATGACATTAATGATTTCAGGCCGGGGTTAAAAGCACTCAGGGAATTAAATATCAGAAGCCCCCTTCTCGAAGCCGGCTTAACGAAAAAGGATATCAGGGAAATCGCCTTAAAGCAAAAGCTCCCCATCTGGGATAAACCTGCAATGGCTTGTCTGCTTACCAGAATTCCCTATAATACAGAGGTAAATACGGAGACCCTGATGATGATTGAAAAAGCTGAGTATTTCCTGTTTGAAAACGGTTATCCCGGTACAAGGGTAAGGATTCATGGTGATCTTGCCCGCATAGAATGCCTTCCGGGATACTTTGAAAGGATTATTCGCTCCCCTGAAAAAGAACGAATAACAGAAAACTTTAAGAAAATCGGGTTCAGATATATATCTTTAGATCTTGAAGGCTACAGATCAGGCAGTTCAAATCCTGAAAAATAAACATATGACCAGAAAAGAAATTGAAATACTCCTCAGGGAAGTCAGCAGCGGCGATAAAAGCGTTGACCAGGCAATGGAAATATTAAGGGATTTTCCGTACACTGACCTGGGTTTTGCAAGGATCGATCATCAGAGGGAAATGCGGACCGGTTACCCTGAAATTGTATATTGTGCCGGAAAAACCGTTGCACAGGTGGCTGAGATATTCAGGGTAATGTCAGAAAAGGAGAATAATGTCATAGGAACCCGTGCCAACCCGGAAATGTATGAAGCTGTAAGGCTTCTGATTCCTTCTTCAGTGTATTATCCGGAAGCCAGGATTATAAGTGTTCAGAAAAAAAAACCTGTGTGTCCCGAAACCAGGATTGCTGTCATTACAGCAGGCACCTCGGATATCCCGGTGGCAGAAGAAGCAGCTGTAACCGCTGAACTGCTCGGCAATAATGTATTCAGGACCTATGATGCCGGTGTTGCAGGAATACACAGGCTGGTCGATAAACTGCCCGAGATCAGGAGCTGCAGGGTCATTGTTGTTGCGGCAGGGATGGAAGGCGCCCTGGCAAGTGTCGTCGGAGGGCTTGTTGACAAACCTGTGATTGCCGTTCCCACCAGCGTCGGATACGGTGCAAGCTTTGGCGGAATATCGGCACTGCTTGCAATGCTGACCAGCTGTTCTGCCGGCGTGACGGTTGTAAATATCGACAACGGATTCGGCGCAGGCTTTTCTGCAAGCATGATCAACCAGATGAGCTAGCCGTGCAGATGCCGGGAAAATTACTTCTTTCCACCGCATACTTCCCGCCGGCAGAATATTTCAGCCTGGTAAAGAATGCTGACCACATCCTCATAGAGCAGCATGAAAACTACCCGAAGCAGACTTACCGGAACCGGTGCAGGATACTCTCATCAAACGGGGTAACCGGCCTGTCAGTACCTGTTTTAAAAGGCAGCGGACCCAAAACATTGATAAAGGACACAGCTATCGACTACTCAAAAAGATGGCAGCAGGTTCATATCAGGGCGCTTGCCTCCGCTTACAGCCGTTCGCCGTTTTACCAGTTCTACCGTGAAGCCGTGGAAAAGCAAATCAGGAAGAATCACAAATTCCTTTTCGACCTTAATTATGAACTTTTAAGCTACTGCCTTGATGTACTAAAAATTAACAAGAGTATTTTATGCACCAGGTCTTTTGAACCGGCAGCCGGGCACGATTATGATTTCAGATACAGGATATCGCCGAAAATAAAGCCGGACTTCTGTGAAAAGATTCACATACAGGTTTTTGCCAACAGCAGTTTTATCCCCGGCCTTTCAATACTTGACCTCATCTTCAATACCGGGCCCGATGCGGGAGGTTATCTGTAGCAATGTCAGTATCCGAACTTAATGCCAAAGGTGGCTGAGAATATATTCCTGCGGACGTCGAGCCTGGCCATGGGTGACTCAGTGAATGTTGAATACAGGATATATTGCTGAATGTTCCTCAGATTTACGTATCCCAGGTCAATGTACATATTCTGCTCCCTGAATCCAAGTCCGAATGAGATCGCATCATGAGTCATGTTTGCATTTTCCTCACCTTTCTCAAATACTTTTCCGTATTTGGCATAACCTCCCCTGAAATACACTTTGTTCAGCCTGTATTCCCCTCCAAGCCGATAATTGACAGCCGGCTTCAGGGTGCTCCGGATAGCAAGGTTTTTCTCACTGTAGTCGAAATTATCGCCAGTTTCCGAAAATCTTGCCGTTGAATAATCAACATATTCGATATCAGCACTAAGCAGGGCCGATTTCCTGATCTGGTAGGCAATTCCTCCCAGGACCCTGAACGGAGTAGTGAGTGCATAGCGGTAACGGACTGGATCATTCTTCACGTCATACTTTTCGTTCCCGTCAAACCGCGAACTTATATTATCATAGTAGTATTCATCTATCTTATAAAGGGTGGGAGAATGGAATGCAAAGCCCACACGAAGGTTCTCCACCGGCTTTATGATTGCCCCGAGTTTAAGGGAGTATCCTGTTCCCGAGTTCTCATAGTGTTCGGTATAGGTGAAGTTGTTGAATCCGGAGTCCATGTCATAGTCAGCCTTTTCAAGGTGTTCATAATGCCCGGTGTAGTTGAGCCTGCTGATGCCAAGGGTGGCCCCGAAGTAAAATATGTTTGAGACGTTGCCCCCGATGGAAAGCGCATGCTCGCCGGTATAGCCCTTGTTGTTGATCAGGCGCCGCACGTGCTGCCCGTACAGCGAAGAGAGGTTGTCGCCATAATTATTGAAAACCGTTCCGTAGCTTCTCCCGTTCGATCCGGTAATGGTATCAATTATCCAGGCATCATAGGCAATGCCTTCTGCGTTCTTCAGCTCTTTGTAACTTGTCCCTTCGCTCATGTCGGCCCAGGAGTCAGCCATTGAACTGGTATTGCTTGTTCCCTGGATCCTGGTGGTGGAATACAGATTGTTCGTTTTGTTGAAGGAATAACCGAAATTGAGTGAGATCAGTCCTTTTTCCTTGTCTGATGAAATAAGCTTGCTTACTATCCCTGCCTGTCCGAGGTTGAAATTATACAGATAATCTGTTGTCGGACCCCGGAAATCGGCGGATGTCTTAATGTGGTAAAGCTGTGGTGAGATCGAAATCTCGGATGACCTGAATACTCCAAGTCCGGCAGGGTTCTGCGACAGGGACGACATATCGCCTCCCAGAGCCGTAAAGGCTCCGCCCATCGACATGAACCTTGCAGTGCCGTTGTAGAATAACTGGGAATATCTTAAAGCGTCATCAACATTCTGGGCAAATATTCCGCAGGATACGAGGAATATCGATGCCAATGCGACTGATAGTTTTTTCATTGATTTTTTTTTTGGTTAAACCGATACCTGCACTCTATCAACAGAATGAACTGAAATTACTATTATGAGTGAATTGTTTGCTATCTTCTTCTGCCGGATGAGCCTGAGGAGGAGCTGCCGGACGATGATGACCCGGAAGAGTATGATCCGGAGGAATAGGATCCGCCGCTGCTCCTGGAGCCCGATCCGAATGATGAGCTCCCTCCCCCTGACGACCGGTTGAAGGAACCGGAAGACAGGCCCCCGTCAGAACTCCTCCTCGACGGAGTCGAATAACTCCTTGTGCCACTGTATGAAGATCCAGATCTTTGCTGAACCGCCGGTGAACTGCTTCTTCCGGCTGAAGGGCTCGTGGTTGATCTCTGAACGGAGCCGACAGAACTGTTGGTGCCCTGATTGACCCTGGTGTTGTTGTAGGAGGGCCTGGTGCTCATCCTGGGATTGCTGTAGCTGGGTGTATAGCTTCTGTTGGCAGAATTGTACTCGGGCCTTGAATCTGCAGAACTTCTTCTCGACTGGGTCCCGGAAATATTACTGCTTCCTGATCCGGCAGGGTCCTGTGAAAGCCTTCGGTCAGCAGATACTCCGCTCTGCTGCGAGGCTCCCGATGAAGACGGAGCCCTTCTGGAGGCTGATGATACAGCATTGCCTGAAGCAGATGTTCCTGTTCCTGTGGAACCCCTGCCATCTGATACGGCTGTTGCCCTGCGTGATGCTGAACCCTGAGGATCAAGGCCCGTGCCGCCTGACCACCTCGATGAATATGTGCTGGGGCGTTCCCTCCTGCCATAGGCGATTCCGTAATCTTTACCGGACCAGTAATAATTATTGTAGAATGGTGAATAGTACCCGTAATAATAGGGGTTGTAAAACCTGTTGTAAAATCCTCCGTAACCAAAATAGAAACTGTTGTAGAATCCGCCGTAACCGTAGTAGAAAGGATCGTAGTAGAAGGAATCGTAATAATACGGGCTGTAGTATGGCATGCTGTAGTAGCTGTAGCCGAATGAAGGCATCATGTAGAAAGGATCTCTCCAGTATGGATTGAAGTAATTCCCGTAAAACCTGTTTAACCTGCCTGAATATGAATAATCATCATTGTAATAATTGTTATTGATCACTGCATTATCATAATCAGCCGCATTGGAAAATTCTCCTGAAACGAGAGTATCGGCTGCATAAATATTGTCGTAATAATTGTCCGACCTGAGATCCCCTTCAACTATCGGCTGGTTTCCTGCAGAGTGAATGCGAACAACAGGCTTGTCGGCGCTTTGATAGTAGAGATCGTCGTACTCAGTCCCTACATAAAGCCCTGAAGAGCAGGAGGCAAGTGTGAGAATGACAACCCCGGATATGCAGTGAAATGCTTTCATCTTTTTCCTTTTTTAGTCATTGTTATTCATCTGTCAGCAATCAAATACTGTACCAAATTATTTGTTTCTCAGGATGATCTTGTCAGGTAAGGCAAATTTAACACTTTTCACGAAGTTACAATTAATTTACAATCAAATCGCGGTAATGATAAAAAACTGCCTCCGGGGCTGCAGGTTTCCGGATTATTTGCGGTCTGCCGTGCGCCGCCACTGCGTTAACCGCCGCGGCAGGTGTCGAATGTCCGGGAAGGGGCCGCAACGGGAAGAGAAGCAGAAACAGTAATCAAAATCTGTGTTTTAATGATGTGCCCCTGATTTGGTTAATTATCAAGTTTTATATCTATTTTTACGGACTTAATTTTCCAAAGACAAATACTCACCGGACAATGGCGAAATTCTTAACAAACAGGGATGAAAATTATGCGCAGTGGTACAATGACCTGGTCATAAAGGCTGATCTCGCTGAGAATTCAGCGGTCAGGGGATGCATGGTTATAAAACCATACGGGTATGCCATATGGGAAAAGATCCAGGCCGAGCTTGACAGGATGTTCAAGGCAACGGGTCATGTCAATGCATATTTCCCGCTGTTCATTCCAAAATCATTTTTCAGCAGGGAGGCTGCTCATGTTGAAGGATTCGCGAAGGAATGTGCAGTGGTAACGCATTACCGTCTGAAGACTGACGAAACCGGCACGGGGGTAATGGTTGATCCGACGGCAAAACTTGAAGAAGAACTGATCATCCGCCCCACCTCAGAAACAATAATCTGGAACTCATACAAGAACTGGATACAGTCGTACCGCGATCTGCCTGTTCTGATCAATCAGTGGGCCAACGTAGTAAGATGGGAGATGCGGACAAGGCTTTTCCTCAGGACAGCCGAATTCCTGTGGCAGGAGGGTCATACTGCCCATGCCACCAGGGAAGAAGCTGTTGAGGAAACTGAAAGAATGATAAATGTTTATTCTGATTTTGCAGAGAATTTTATGGCCCTGCCGGTGTACAAGGGATTAAAAACTGCCAGTGAAAGGTTTGCAGGAGCTCTCGACACCTACACCATTGAGGCACTGATGCAGGACGGCAAGTCGCTCCAGGCCGGGACCAGTCATTTCCTCGGTCAGAATTTTGCAAAAGCTTTTGATGTCCAGTTCACAGACAAGAACGGCAGGCTTGAATATGTATGGGCCACATCGTGGGGCCTGTCGACCAGGATGGTTGGCGCCCTGATCATGGCACACTCTGACAATCGCGGGCTGATACTGCCCCCTAAACTGGCCCCGCTTCAGGTTGTAATTGTTCCCATTTACAAATCAGCCGGTGAGCTCAGCAGTATCAGTGAAAAAGCACAGGCATTGAAGGCAGGGCTTGAAAAATCGGGTTTATCAGTAAAATACGATGACAGGGCAACTAACAAGCCGGGATGGAAATTTGCTGATTATGAGCTGAAAGGGGTGCCAGTAAGAATTGCAATCGGGCCAAGGGATCTCGAAAACGGAACCGCAGAAATAGCAAGAAGGGATACTCTCGCCAAGGAGACCGTCCCCATGGAAAGTATCCCAGGCAGAATACATGAACTGATGGACCAGATCCAGCAGAATATCTTTGAAAGGGCTCTTAAGTTCAGAAATGACAACACTTTCAGGCTCGACAAATGGAGCGACTTCGCAGATGTCCTCGACAACAGCGGAGGATTCATTTCCGCGCACTGGGACGGGTCAGCTGAAACGGAAGAAAAAATCAAGGAAGAGACAAAGGCAACCATCAGATGCATACCTTTTGATTCTGCCGCTGAGGAAGGCAAATGCATCTATTCCGGGAAGCCCTCTGAAAGAAGGGTCCTTTTTGCCAGATCATACTGATCAGGCATTAACGGCAGACCGGTGCAGGACGGAATGCCGCCATCCCGTCATGCATAATCATATCATTGACTTTCCTGATATTTAGCGGGTGCCGGTTTATATTAAAATTACTAAATTAGATGCCTGTTAATCTTATTTACATCCATCATGCCTGAACCTGAAGATAAAAAACAGATTATAGTTGATACACTGGGACAAAAATCCCTGCTGAAGCAAAAA
The DNA here is from genome assembly GCA_964435015.1 of uncultured Rikenellaceae bacterium. GTDB lineage: Bacteria > Bacteroidota > Bacteroidia > Bacteroidales > VadinHA17 > LD21. The sequence goes on along the minus strand of CAYSXP010000001.1, from coordinate 189,598 downwards.
GTATATGACATTACCCTGGAATGGTTCAGCGTGGTTAAGGATATTCTAAAAACCCTTGCAAGAGATATAAACACGAACCTTGGCAATATCGATCCAAGGATCAGGCTGGAATATACCGACCGCAGCAATTTTGATGCGCAGCTCAGGGTGGCAGGCGACATTCTCCTTTTCAGCATGCATTCCAATATATTTCAGTTCGACAGGGACCATCCTGCCTGGAAAACACCCTATATCCAGAAAAACCGGCTGAATGCCTATTCCGGAATAATAAACATTTACAATTTCCTTTTTGATTCTTTCAGATACAGCAGGCTTGATGACCTTGGATATCTTATTGCCAGGATATTCATAAATCATGAAAACCAGTACTTTGTGGAGGGGAAGCGCCAGATGGGAATGCTGTTCTCAAATTACGGGAACGAATCTGTCAGTAGAGACTCTTTACAGACGATAATCTCAACCGCCATACAATATTCACTCGAATTCGATCTGCTGGTACCGCCTTATGATACTGTAAAGATAGCGACCGTGGGACAGGCAGAGGCCAAAATCCAGCATTCAAGGGTGATCACAGGCAAACGTCTTGGGTTCCAGTTTAATTCAGATGACGTTTTGATTGATAAATCCCATGAAACATGATATCCCAAAAACCGGAAATTTGCGGGTGTTCCATGCTTCAATCCTTGTTCCGGTATTACTGTTTCTTTTCCGGCAGGCATTACCACAAACAATACAGGATCCTGATTCATTATTGCAAATTCCTGCCGGGGTACCGGTCATGAATACCGGACATATCAGACTTTTGTTCCTTGATCCGCTCCCCCGGCCGCCTCACAGGCTCATCCCTTTCGCCGACCTGAAGGCCGACCGTACAATGATCTTTCTTGATTCACTTAAAAACCATGCAGCAAAAACACTTGTCACCCGCAAGCTGTATGACTTTTTAATTGTTCAGCCCCATACTTCGGCAGGCAGGACCATAAACAACACAAGTGAATTCAACTATATGGCCCATTCGGGGAAAAGAATAAGGAACATTAAAATCAAAGATCTCAGTGTTTTCGGATCGAACATCAATAATCCCGATGCTTTCTCCCCAAACGGCCTGGAAAGAATGCTCAATTCCACGCATATCAATACCAGTGAACGGATAATACGCAAAAATCTCCTGTTTGCCCCGGACGACACAATATCACCCATTCAGCTTAGTGATAATGAACGGCTCATCAGAGATCTCCCTTTCATTGCCGATGCCCGGATCATGGTGATTCCAGTGTCCGGCAATGAAGCCGATATAATGGTAGTCACAAAAGACATCTATTCACTCGGGGCATCAGCCAACATCGGGAGCCTTAAGAAGGGAATGGTATCAGTATTTGAAAAAAACATTTTCGGAATGGGGCACGAATTCCGGATCGAGATTCCATACGATTCAAGATATACTGCCTCTCCCGGTGTGGGTTTTCAATATCTTGCAAACAACATAAATAAATCATTCATAAACCTCGGAGTCTATTATTATGACGGCCCGGGGAAAAAAACATATGGTTTCGACCTGAGCAGAAGACTGGTTAGTTCTGCCACCAGATATGCCGGAGGAATTTCATTCAGGGAGATGTCAACAACAGAGGATCTTGACTCACTGACCGTACCTGCACCCGTAAAATACAACCTCCAGGATTACTGGTTATCCAGATCATTCCTGATCGATCCGGAGAATGTTGCACGCCTTGTAATCGGAGGAAGGTACACCAATAACAATGTTTTCGACCGTCCGTTCATTCTGCCCGATTCCTACCGGAACCTTCAGAAATACAGAATCTACCTCGGCTCAATCATGCTCTCGGTGCAGAAATACTATAAGGCAAATCTCATTTACAGTTATGGAAGAACCGAGGACATACCATACGGCGTACTGGCCGACATTACAGCCGGATGGGAAATAAGTGAATTCAAGAAAAGGCTGTATATGGGAACAGGCGTTTCATTCGGTCAGTCAATAAGAGAGCTGGGATATTTTTACGGTTCCGCCGGGTTCTCGGTGTTTCTCAATCATAACCAGACTGAACAGGGAATGGTAATGCTCAGGACAAGATACATTTCGAACATGTTGTATATGGGTCGGGCCCGTGTAAGAAACTTTGTGAACATCGATTACACGAGGGGGTTTGACCGATATTACGATGAGTACCTGATCTTTAGCCGCGACAATGGCTTCTCGGGTTTCAGAAATGACTCTATCGGAGGAACCCAGCGCCTTTCCTTCAACCTGGAGTCAGTGGTCTTCAGCCCTGTCAGCTTCTATGGCTTCAAGTTTGCTCTCTTCGGCTTCGCTGACATCGGATTCCTGTTTGGCACAAACGAATCTCCGGCAAGTGGTGATATTCTTTCAGCCATTGGCCTTGGAATAAGGATAAGAAATGAGAATATGGTATTCAATACTTTCCAGGTGAGATTGGGATTCTTCCCCAATCCGCCCGACTATTCAAGACTGAATTATCTGTTAATATCAGGGGAACAGCTGCTGCAGCCAAGGAATTTTGAGCCTGAAAAACCATCCCTGCTGCCTTACAAATAGGTTTAATGAACAACATGCTGACAGAATTTCTGAGATATATTGAACAAAACAACTTATGCGGGATCAAAGACAGGATCCTGCTTGGGGTGAGCGGAGGCATCGACTCAATGGCGATGGCCCGCCTTTTTATCACCGGGGGCTATGTAACGGCCATTGCTCATTGCAACTTCTGCCTGAGAGGAACGGAATCAGATAAAGATGAAGAACTGGTGGCGGAAACAGCTGCATCATGCGATATACCGGTTTTCATAAGGAAATTTGACACCCTGAAATATGCAAGGGAGAATGGCATTTCGGTTCAGATGGCAGCCCGTGAATTGCGCTATGAATGGTTTGAAGAAGTCAGATCAGCCCATAATTATGATTTTATTGCAGTAGCCCATAACCTTAACGACAATGTTGAAACCCTTCTTATCAATCTCATTAGGGGAACGGGATTAAAAGGACTTACGGGAATAAAGCCCGTAAGCAACATGATAATCCGCCCCCTCCTTTTTGCAACCCGCGCACAGATTGCTGAGTACTGCAGGCTGGAAAAAATCCCGTTCAGGGAAGACCGGTCAAATGCTGACATAAAATACACGAGGAACAAGATAAGGCTTGTTCTCCTTCCATTGCTTAGAGAAATCAATCCTGCGGTTGATGCAACCCTCAATGACACGGCGAAAAGGCTTTCGGAAACCCATGACATTGTCAGTCGCTATCTGGCAACCATGGGAAAAGAGGCTTCGCATGTGGAGAAGGGGTGCCTTCAATTTGAAATCAATCTCCTTCTGCCTCATATTGAAAACAAAACCATCCTGTATGAATTGATGAAACCATACGGAATCACCGGCCCCCTGATAAACGATCTTATCAATGTGATGCAGGGTACAAGCGGAGGGAAGGTAATAACCGGATCACATTCAATAATAAGGAACAGGGATCACCTGATTGTGGAGCCGCTGGGGAAAAGCCACAAGGATATCCGGTGTGAAATAAATAACACTGATGAGCTGTCCATCTCCGAAGGGATTGAATCAGCCGAAGTAATTTCCCCGGTACCCGGCCTGCGGATCCCTGAAGAAAGAAAGATCGCTTACCTCGATTTTTCAAAGATAAGCTTTCCGGTGGTGATTCGCAGTTGGAAACGGGGCGACAGTTTTGTGCCGCTGGGAATGACTCACAGAAAAAAGCTCAGTGATTATTTCACCGACAGGAAGTTCTCATCCCTTATGAAAGAGGAGATTCTGCTTCTTGAATCAGGGGGCAGAATAGCATGGATCATCGGAGAAAGGATCGACGACAGGTTCAGGATCACTCCTGAAACCACAAGGATCCTGAGAATCAAGGCAAAATAAGGATCACAGAAGAAGGAGATCCATTTTTGTACCACTGAACCAGGCTGACGGTGCTAAGAGGTCCTTGAACCGTGAATTCCCCTGTCGATGAGCAGCAGGTCAGCCAAGGCTGCCGCGGCTGCGGCCTCAACAATCACCGGCATTCTCAGTGCAATACATGTGTCATGGCGGCCCCTGACCTTGAGAGCCGTTAATTCGCCAGTCCTGAAATCAAATGTCCGCTGCTCCACGCCTGTTGAAGAGGTCGGCTTTACTGCAACGCGGAACACTATTTCATTTCCGTTGGTGATCCCTCCGTTGATGCCGCCGGCATTATTGGTAAGCGTTCTTCCCGCAGCGTCCACTATCGGATCATTATGCGCGGAGCCCTTCATGGATGCCGCAGAAAACCCCGAACCAAATTCAATCCCCTTGATTGCAGGTATTGAAAAAACAATATGACTAATGGCCGATTCAACCGAATAGAAAAAAGGTTCCCCTATTGCCTTGCGGGGATTACTGACCCGGCATTCTATTATCCCTCCTATGGAATCATTTTCAGAAACTGCTTTTTCAACCGCCTCCTCAATATCAGGATTGCCTCCGGCTGAAATAAGCCTGGCCGATATTTCAGCAGGTCTCAATATCTTTTTTGCCACCACTCCTGCAGCAACCAGCCCCCATGTTATCCGTCCGGAAAAATGACCGCTGCCGCGCATGTCAGAAAATCCCGAATATTTTATGCCCGCGGTAAAATCCGCATGACCCGGCCGCGGCACGTTTCTGAAATCATCATAATCTGACGATATCTTGTCGCTGTTCCTGGTAACTGCAGTTATTGGCGATCCGGTGGTATGACCGTTGAATATGCCGCTGAGAATTTCCGGCTTATCCGGCTCATGACGGATCGTGGTACCTTTTCTCCCGCTCCGCCTTCTTGTAAGATCGTGAATAAAATCATCAGCACTGAGCGGGATACCCGGAGGGCAGCCGTCGATGACAGCGCCAATTGAATTGCCATGTGATTCACCAAATACAGATACTCTGAATACTTCACCAAATGAGTTCATAACCGATCCATTTTCAATATTGTTTCTCAGTCTTGCATTTTCAGATAGAATTCCACTACTTCCCTTAATGGTATTTTTTCAACTACGGCCTTTCCTATTCCTTGGGTAAACACGAAATGAATATCGCCGCCTTCCTTTTTCTTATCGTGCAGTAAAAGCCTTCCGACCTGATCGCCGGGTATGTAATTGTTTTTGAGGAGATTGAAGGACTTCAGCATTCCGGTGATCCGTTCCTGTTCCGGAACTGAAATCATTCCTTTCATGCAGGAAAACCCTGCTGCCAGTTCCATGCCTGATGCCACGGCATATCCGTGAGCCAGGGAGCTGCTGAGTTCGATGGCATGACCGAAGGTGTGACCGAAATTAAGTATGCGCCTTAACCCCGATTCCCTCTCATCCGCCGCAACCACCGATGCCTTGAAATTAACTGCCATTGAAACAAGGGACGACAGTATTTCTGCATCTCTCCTGATTATCGCTTCATGATTCTGTTCAATCTTCTCAAAAAGCATCACGCTTCCTATAATGCCTGTTTTAATCAGTTCGGCCAGACCCGAAAAATATTCCTCATCGGAAAGGGTATACAGCATCGCCGGATCGCATATTACAAATTCCGGCTGCCTGAAACAACCCAGTATGTTTTTTGAATCACCCAGATTTACACCGTTTTTGCCGCCCGTGCTTGCATCGACCTGCGAAAGGAGGGTTGTGGAAACATAGCCGAACCGTATCCCCCGCATATAGACAGATGCCAGGAATCCGGTTATGTCACAAACCACGCCGCCCCCAATTCCGAGCAGGAAACCCGTACGGTCGATACCTGCCTCCAGAAGCTTTTCGGCTAGTTTGCCAATCACCTCCAGCTTTTTGCTCTGCTCGCCGGGTTGAACTATCAATACAGGAAAGCCGGGAAATTTATTCCCGTATATCGAATGTACATTCTGATCGGTGATAATCAAAACCCCGCTTGGGGGAAGAAGCTTCCCGACTGTTTCCCATTTCCCGCCAACAAAGATCTCCGAAACCGATCCCGGGATATTTACTGTTATTTTTTCCAAACCGAAAAGATTTATGGCTGACAAAGTTAACAATTTGTATGATTCAAAATAAATTGAAACCGAAGTCGGTCAGTGATACAAAAAATGCAAAAAGTGTTATCTTTCATGATTATTTTTGATGCAATGACATGACCCGGAAGGAAAGATACAGGAAAACAATTGAATATTTCGTTGCAAATAAACCAGTTGCAGAAACCGAGCTTACCTACAACGATCCCTACAGCCTGATTGTTGCGGTGATTCTGAGTGCACAATGCACTGACAAAAGAGTCAATCTGATCACTCCCCCGTTACTTGAAAAATATCCCGACATAAGATCAATGGCCGGGGCCAGACAGGAAGACATCTTTGAATTCATTAAATCGTGTTCATATCCCAACAGCAAGGCCAGCTACCTTTCCGGAATGGCAAAAATGCTGATCAATGAGTTCAACGGAATCGTCCCTTCAGAACCCGGGCTGCTGCAGCGGCTGCCCGGCGTGGGCAGAAAAACTGCAAATGTCATTGCATCGGTAGCGTTCAGGAAACCGGTTATGGCCGTTGATACCCATGTGATGAGAGTATCGAAGAGGATAGGTCTTGTAACAAATGCAAAAACCCCCCTGGCAGTAGAAAAACAACTGACGGCAAATATTCCTGCCGGCCTGATCAACAAAGCGCATCACTGGCTCATTCTGCACGGCCGCTACGTCTGCAGGGCCAGAAATCCTCTGTGCAGCGAATGCGGCCTGAGGGAATTCTGCAGATATTACCATTCAGAAAACCGATGACACCATTGGCGGTCAGATACTTTTTTAATGAAATCAGAGTTTTATCTGATAAAGTAAAAGCTTCGCCTGCATGTATTTAATTGATCAGATGAAAAACATAATGGCCGATTACAGGGGAAAATATGAAGAACAGGAAGCATTGAATCAAAAACTCAGTGAAGAACTCGCATCACTCAGGGCAAAAAACGACCGGGAAAAGCTCCTTCTTGACAACCTTCTGGATTCAATTCCAACAGCCATTGTCATTGTAGATCATCATGGCAACATATCAGGAATTAACAAGGAGTTTACGGGACTGTTCGGCTATACTGCAGGAGAGGCCCGGGGTAAGAAGCTTGATGATCTTATTGTTCCTGATGACCTTAAAAACGATGCTCCCGGGATCCACGACCTGACCATTGAAAACAACAAAATAGAAAAGAAAATAGTCAGGTGCCAGAAGAATGGAAAGCGAATTAACGTTTCCCTTATTGCAACAAATATCATGGTAAATGGTGAGATTGCTGCCTACCTTGGAATTTACCGCGATATTTCCACCGACATTAAAAACCAGCTCATCCAGGAGATACTTTACAATATCTCAACCGCAGCCCTTAATCAGATGGATATTAAAGATATATATCCAATTATCGTACATGAATTGAACAAAATATGGGACACCACCAATTTCTTCATTGCACTTTATGACAAAAAGACCGAAACCCTGTCAATGCCGTTCTTTGCAGATGAAAAAGACAGTTTTGATATGGTTCCTGCAAGGAAAACCATCACCAGGTGGGTCATTGGCCTGAAGAGATCAGTATTGCTTAAGGAGGAGGACCTGAGAAGCCTGGAGAATTCGGGCGACATTGCGCTTGTCGGAACCCCCTGCAAGATATGGATGGGTGTGCCGCTGAAAACCGGCAATGAAATCATAGGGATAATGGCCCTCCAGGATTATCATGACGAAAACAAATTCTCACAGGATGACGTAAATGTTCTGGAGTTCATAGCAAATCAGATCGCCATTGCAATTCAGAGAAGGACAATGCTGGATAACATGATCCAGGCAAGCCTGAAGGCAGAGGAGGCCGCCAGATCAAAACAGCAGTTCATGTCGACCATGAGCCACGAGATCAGGACCCCCCTGAATGAGGTTATTGGCATTACAAATCTCCTGATGCAGGGAAATCCCCGCGAGGATCAGATGGACTATATCCGGACCCTGAGGTTTTCGGGCAACCACCTTCTCACCCTGGTCAATGACGTTCTTGATTTCAATAAAATGGAGTCAGGCAAGATAGTGTTTGAACAGATCCGGTTTAATCTTGGTGAATTTCTGCAGGATATCATGCGAACCTACTCCTTCCGCTCCAGGGCAAAGCACCTAGCCTTTGACATTGGGAGCAGGGATAATCTTCCTGCAGAGGTTATCGGTGACCCCATAAGGCTGAACCAGGTATTGTCAAATCTTCTGTCGAATGCGCTCAAATTTACCAGCTCAGGCAGCATCCACGTAATCCTGAATGAACTGGAAAGAACCGGCAACGACATCAAGATAGAATTTAAGGTTCAGGACACTGGGCTTGGCATTCCCGGCGACAGGCAGAAAATAATCTTCGACAGTTACACCCAGGCGTCAGCTGATACTACGAGACATTATGGAGGAACCGGCCTGGGACTGGCCATCTGCAAAAAACTTGTAGAGCTCCAGGGAGGAAGTATTGATGTGGAAAGCGAACCGGGAACCGGGTCAACTTTCAGGTTCTTCCTTACTTTTGGAATCCCGGAAAAGCAGGAAACGGTCAGGAAAGCCGAAAAACCCGAATCTTATTCTGGCCTGGAGGGCAGAAGAATACTAATGGCTGAAGACAACAAGATCAATTTCTTTGTCGCAAATAAATTCCTGCTCAGCTGGGGTGTGCAGGTTACTCATGCCGAAAATGGCAAAATAGCAGTGGACCTTCTTAACAGGGAGGATTTCGACCTCGTGATAATGGATCTTCACATGCCGGTCATGGACGGGATCGAAGCTACCAGAATCATCAGGGAATCGCCCGATCTGAGGATCAGATCGATACCTGTGATCGCCCTTACAGCGGCAATTATGTCAGAGACCCATGATAAAATCGAGGATCTTGCAATTAATGATTATGTTTTGAAGCCTTTTAAACCCAGGGATCTTTTTGACAAGATATATAAAAACATCAGAGTCTGATAACAGGAACAAATGATTACCTGATGCAATGACGGCTGATGTATTCCGTGGCTTTCCTGTTCCCGAGGCTCAGTGATTTCCTGAAATCGAAACAGGCATCGTCAACCTTTCCGGAGTTGAGAAGCGAAATCCCCTTGTTGAGCCATGTTTCCGCATTGTCAGGCTGAAGGTCGAGCGACATGCTGTAATCCTTAATGGCCCAATCCCATGATTTTGAAAGGAAATACGAATCCGCCCTGTCAATATAACACTGAGGATCAGCCGGATGGAGCCTGATGTTCCTGTTGAAGTATTCCAGTGCCTTCAGATTGTCACCCCTGGCTGATTCAAGTCGTCCGGCAATACTCAATGCCCTGGCATTCTCAGGATAAAACCCGAGATACTTCCCGATATCGTCAGCAGCTTTGCCTGTTTCTCCGGTTTTTCTGTAGCATTCCGATCTCGAAATAAGGAGTTCGGGATCGGAACTCCCGGAATACAGGAGCCTGGTATATGTATCCGAAGCCCCGGCGTAATTACCCGCTGCTTCCTGGGCTCTCACAAGAAGCCTGAGATACTTTTCATTCTGACTGTCCTCCCCAAGGAGGGAGGTAAGGGTTTTGACAGCTTCGCCGTACCTCGACGAGGCAACATTTATCAATGCGCTCCCGTAAAGGATGCCAGGTTTGCCTGCATACTGCCCGGAAAGCCGGGAAAAGATATTCTTCGCTTCGTCTGTGTTCCCGGTTGAAACATAATATTCAATTTCCGATATCCCTTTTTCGAGCTGAGTGTACCACTCCTTTTTCCAGAGCTGCCTCCATTCAGTCTTGTTCTCAAGCGCAGTGAATGAGGGGTCAAGCATAATTTCCTTCTCGCTCGGTTTGAATGATGACCTCAGGCATCGTTCAAGATGATACACTGCCGTCGGGGCGTCACCCTTGATTCCGTATATTCTTGCAAGTCCATACTCTCCTGATCCGGGCATCAGCTTATCGGCCGAATTAAAATCATCCGCCGCCCCGGAATAATTGCGGGCCGCAATATATGCTTCCGCACGCTGAAGAAGAACAGAGGCATCCGTCCCGTCAGTTCCCGCACCGGCAAGGAGGGTTATTGCATCATCCGGTTTTCCTGATTCAACCAGAGCCCTGGCTTTCATCAGGAGATAGGCTTTTTCCTGACCCAGGAGAAACAGCGGGCAGAATAGTATAAAAAGTATCAATAACTTCTTCATTATGCTTTACCTCGGATTTTCATTTTTGTATTTCAACATTCTTCCTGGCCCCTTTTTCAGTGATCACATGGACAAAGCCATGGAGATGAGTTCGTTCAAGGCCGGTAATCCGTCGTGTAAAAACCTCGCACTGATAAAAATAGACGCCGGGTGATACGATCTTTCCCTTATAGGTCCCGTCCCAGTTAATGCGCGGTTCATCAGTCTGGAAAACCATTATTCCATACCGGTTAAAGATCTTCATGTCAACCTTCTCAACCTGCCCGGAGGTTCTTGCCATCAGTTTGTCATTAATATTATCGCCATTGGGGGTGAACACGTTGGGTATTTCATAAAAATCGCATGTGTCGATACAGACCATGAATGATTTGTCTCCCTCGTTCCCTGCCCTGTCAAAGGCAGACACCGCATAGCAGCCGGAAACGACATCACCCGGATAGTGCTTGTAAACAAAAGTATTGCTATTTTCAATGGTGTTGATTTTCGCAAGGCCTCCCTCATAATACGGTTTATAGTAAATGTAATACCCGGCCACGTCATCCAGGCATTCCGTTTCAGTGAACCGCCATCTGATCGTATTGTAAAGGCTGTCGCACTGGCTTGTGACCCCGATCAGAGGCTGGCACGGGGGCTCATTGTCAACGGGTGTTGCACATGCGGTCTGCGAATAGTTAACAAGGTTCTTTGGCAAATCATCTGGTACATATCCTCCAACCGACCTTATCCTGTAACAGTACTCTGTTCCGTTTTCAAGTCCCTGATCAATATAAACAAGCTGATTGGTGCTCCCTATGAAATCATACACCATGGTTGACCTGTTAAGCCTGAAGAAATCGTATTGCGAGTTCAGCCACGGGACATTGCGGCTTATAACAAACCTCACCTTCTCATCACCGGGACTGGCGGTAAGGAACAACGATGAGGCATAACCCGGTTCGCCGATCAGGAACCTGCTTCCCGGTGCATTGTTGTAAAGCTCGATTTTGTAAATGTATCCTTCGTCCCTGGTGTTGATGAGTGTGTCAATGATTGATGTTTCGTTCAGGGTTGCCGTCCGGATGGATCTGATCTGCCGGTAATCCGTGCCTGTAATGCCTTCGGCTCTGTAAATGAGGTATTCGTATGGTCCGTTTGCAGGGATCGTATCAAGCCTGCCTGGCTTCATCCAGCTTATGTAGACAGATCCGTTTGTTACAGAAGTGGTTCTGACACTGACATTTGTGATAACAGGTATACCCGAAACAAGCGATGATGAGATCTCATTGGAGGCCTTGCTCTCTGCCCCGTTGGGGAACACCGCAACAATTCTGTAGGTGTATTCCTTTCCATACTGAAGGCCGTGGCCGTCATCAGTATCGGCAAATGATGTTGTGGAACTTCCGGCAGCATATCCGATCCTGACAAAGCCGGCAGAAGCAGGAATTCCGGCAGTGCACGAGTCAGGACTGAATTGTGAAGGCCCCTCGCGCCGGTAGATATTGAATCCGGATATATAATCACTTCCATAATTGCTCCATCTCAGGCGGATAAACTTACCCTCGGGCAGGCCGTTTATCAGTGCAGGCGATGGCCCCAGTACCTTTATCTGAAAATTATCAATGTCCGAAAGCTTAAGCTCGTCACTGTAATCATCCGATTTAATCAGAACATCATACGGCTGGTTTCTCACTGCTTCAAAGCATGGAGTCCACCGGAACCTTGCCGATGCAAACCCTGCAATTGAATCAACCTTAACAAAGCTTGCAGGGCATTTCACCAGGCTGAAAATACCTGAAGTGGCTTTAAGTGAGATCATATCCTTGTCTTCATCTGTCGATGTCACAAGAAAATCAACAGTCTTTCCTGCCTCGATGCACATATTTCCAAGCGGACCGTTCACCGGCGGTTTGTTCTTCGTATCGTACACTTCAATCTGCATGTCCCTCACAACAATGCCTATCTTCTTGCCGCGCCGCCATTCCTGGATTTCCATTGCAACATTGTATTTTCCTGTATCAGCCGGCGTGTTCCAGATAAGATCGCCGCTGATCGAATCAACCCTGATGAATCTTGTAGCGGGCGGCAGCGTATAGTTTTCGATAGGCTTGCCGTCCTCCCGCGTACACACGGTAAGCTTGTACGAAAGACTGTCGCCGTCAGAATCATATGCGCCCGGATTATGAATGAACACATAGCCCCGGGCGGCTTTGTCGTAGGGAGGATTGAAAAGAACCGGCGTATTGTTCCGTCCTATTGCAGGATTAATATTGAGGGTTGTTGAAATTGAGAAGACAACATTCACTGAATTCGGGATATTCCTTACATCAGCATTCCTGTTCGGATCCTGAACTACAATTTTGTAAACCCCGGGGCCGGGATAAGTATGCGTGGTTGTATATATGTTGCGCTTGTAGAAGTTGGGAAGATAAAGTATGTTGTTGCGCTCGGCAATGGAAGTTGAATTGTCGCCCCAGTTCACCTCAAGCTGCTGACGGTCAGCAAAGCTGAGCGTGTATGTGAAAGTGGTTATGGTTATCTCGAAGGTAAGATCAGAAAGCTGAACATAAGTGATCTCACCCGCCCTGTTGTGTGTGGCACTGATCTTCTGGCCGCACATGAAATACAAAACGGCTGCAATAAAAATTCCCCTGATAAGATTCTTCACCCGGATAATTATTTTAAGTTTCCTGATTTGCCGGTCCGAACCAGCTCCTGCTTTGGCAGGAAAACTCCACTGGCATTAACAATATCTCCTCCTCAAAAATCAGACCAAGCAAGCAAATTCAGTCCGTAATATCCACCCTGTCTTTTAAATAATCAACGGTTCCAACCTCAATGAATGAGAATCCGGAGCTGCCTGAAAAATTCCCTGCAAGCACAACGATCACATCATCGCCCTTAAGATCATGACGGCCGGTCAGCTCAGTGAGGGCTATCTTGAGGAAGTCATCTATTGATTTCTTCCTTTCCTGGTAACTTGCATAAACTCCGTAGGAAAGGGCAAGCTGCCTCATGGTACTTGTGAGATAACACTGGGCCAGGATGAGCTTGAATCCCCTGTATCCCGCCATATCCCGGATGGACCTTCCCCTAACGGTATCGGCAATTATTACCCTGGCATCGATCCTGACCGATGTTTTAACAGCTACCTTTGCCAGATAATGGGATATATCGCCCGGCACATTCAATGCAGGGTGGTCAATGAATTTCTCCTTATCATTCTCTGCCTCAATGGCTACCCTGGTCATGGTCCTTACTGCTTCAACGGGGAACTTCCCGGCAGCGGTCTCGCCGCTCAGCATGACCGCATCGGTCTGAGAATAAATGGCACTGGCTATATCACTCACTTCGGCCCTGGTCGGCCTTGGATTGGAGATCATCGAATGCAGCATCTGGGTGGCCACAATCACCGGTTTCCGCTGCTGAATGCATTTTGAAATCATCATGCGCTGAATGGCCGGCACCTTTTCATAGGGAATTTCAATGGCAAGGTCACCCCTTGCAACCATTATTCCGTAGGCATGCTTCAGTATCTCGTCAAAGTTCTCAACTCCTTCATGGTTCTCTATCTTCGCGATTATCTTGATGTTGCTTTCATATTCATCCAACACCGCCTGAACATCAAGTACATCGCGGGCAGACCGCACAAATGAATGGGCGATGAAATCGAGCCCCTGTTCAACGGCCATCCTGATAAAAAGCCTGTCTTTCGATGTTAATGACGGCAGGCATATTTTCACTCCCGGAATATTGACGCTCTTTCTCGAACCAAGCAGACCGTCATTCTCAATACGGCATTCAAGGTAACCATCATTCTTTTTTATCACCTTAAGCTCTATTTCCCCGTCATCTATCAGTATTGAAGATCCTGCCGGGACATCTTCAGCAATCTTGTTATGATTTACATATATTGCCCTCTCCGAACTGTTCTTGTCCGGATCGCCCATCATGAGAATGATCCCGCCTTTCATCAGTTCGACCGGTGAATCACAATGAGTGGTCCGTATCTCAGGTCCCTTGGTGTCGATGAGGATTCCTATTCTGTCGGAGACTTTTTTTACGTTGGTGATGATTTTCATTGCTCCCTCAAGATTCAGGTGAGCAGAATTTATCCTTACAACATTGACTCCTTCCCTGAACAGGTCGGCAATAAATTCCGGGTCGCAACGCTTGTCGGAAATGGTTGCAACGATCTTCGTCCTCTTGTTCATAGATCCCTTTTTTCTTTTACCTTCCATGTAAGAGCCTCGACTGCGAGCCTGTACCCGTCAAGCCCGAAACCAATGATGCTTCCCGAACAAAACCGGCCGACAAGGCTGTTATGACGGAATTCCTCGCGTGCCTGAACATTCGTTATATGCACTTCGACAACAGGAGCAGCCACCGATGATACTGCGTCACCAATTGCCACCGACGTGTGTGTATAGCCTCCCGGATTGAGAATGATCCCGTCGGAAGCAAATCCCGCTTCCTGGATCCTGCCGACAAGTTCGCCTTCAATGTTCGACTGGAAATAATCGAAGCTGATCCGGGGGTAGTTCTCTTTCAGCAACAGCAGGAAGCTTTCAAATGTGACGGAGCCATATTTATCAGGCTCCCGCTTCCCGAGAAGATTCAGATTCGGACCATTGATGATTGTTATTTTCATTCTGCTCAGACAAAATCTGTTCAGGAGGTAAAAATAGGTAAAAAAAAGCAATGCGCACCATCATTTACGGGAGCGCCTTTCAACAATAACCAAAACCTGCAGTAAGCATGAAATTACCAGAATGTTGATTTTTACAGAATGTTGATTTTTATTATACTTTTTCTACTTTTATGCAATAAAGGGTAAACTCCGGGGATATCAGGCACAAGCGATCCCTCTCACATGAAACCCGCATGTAATTTGAACATAATCAGATATGATACGAGTATGCCAACAGACTGTACCAAGATCATAATTCCCCTGGCCTTAAGGGCCGCCAGGCTTTTTACCACAGACCGCAAAGTGCCTTGATATAAGCAAATAATGGCCGCACCCCGCGGGATTCCGTCCTTAGGGGTCAAAACAAACTCTAATACAGCTCCGAGCTTCGAGAATCCAAAAAAATCAAATATGAAAATACTGATTATCACTGTTATAATGACGATCACCGGCCTGTCAGCCTATTGTCTGGGTCAGGAAGATAAAAGCGTGAACAACGCCAGGTATTATGATCACAGTCATTTTCTGATTGAAGGAACTGCCTTTGCAGACTCGGCCAGGGAATCGCTGTACGACAGGTTTCCGATTTCAGTCAAAAACAAGGTCAGGGAACCCGTCTGGTCGTTATCCAGGAATTCTGCAGGGGTCAGCATAAGATTCTTCTCGAATTCAACCACGATACGGGTGAAATGGGAACTTTTAAGTGATCTGAGAATGAACCATATGGCCGAGACAGGCATCAAGGGGATCGACCTGTACTTTAAGGGAAGGGACGGATGGCAGTATGTCAATACTGCCCGGCCCGAAGGTAAAACGAACGATTTTCTCCTTGTCGGCAACATGTCGCCGGAAAGGAGGGAATACAGGATGTACCTTCCGCTGTATGATGGCGTAACCAGGCTGGAAGTGGGAATCGACAGCCTTGCATACATTTCAAAACCCGAAAAACACAAGGGCAGACCCATAGTATTTTATGGAACAAGCATAACCCAGGGAGGATGTGCCTCACGCCCGGGAATGGTTCATACAAGCATAATCTCAAGGAAACTTGGACTGGAGTGCATGAACTTCGGATTCAGCGGCAATGGCAGAATGGAAAAGCCGGTCGTTGACCTGATCGCCGCGATCGATGCCCTGTTCTACGTTATTGAATGTTCAGAGAACATGACACCTGAAGAGATCAATGAAAATTCTGCTCCTCTTCTGTCCGTTATCAGGCAGCAGCATCCCCATACCCCGGTTGTTTTCGTTAACAACATGACCTATGAAAACTCATCTCTCGATGAAATGAGCATGAAAGGCATTATTGCAAAGAATGAAATGATTGGAAATGTTTTCAGAAAGCTGACCGAGGCCGGAAACAAGAACCTCTATTTTATTGACAAAAGCAGGTCGTTGGGCCTTGATCATGAAGCAACCGTGGACGGTGTCCATCTTACCGACCTGGGATTCATGCGATATGCTGACTTTCTATCAGGAAAATTCAGGGAGTTTGGATTGACTTCTGACTGACCGGCAATTGCCGAAGGGCAGGCAGGCAAAGTAATTCTGCACTTCCCTTTTACCATGCAAATCCAGAGGGAGGAATGCAGCTTCAGGTTGAATGGTTTCCGTTGAGTATATATTTTTTTATCTCGTCAACTATCGCGGGCGAGCCGGCCATTACAGCATAGTTCCTTTCAGTGCTGCCTGAATCAGGTTTAAACTGCAGGTCGTTGCCGTCAATGCCCTGAACAACACCCCCGGCCTCCGAAATTATCAGCCCCAGGCCTGAAATATCCCAGATCCTGGTGAACAGGTTTATGCAGCCCCCGAATTTCCCTTCAGCAACACTCAGGAAATCAACGAGTGAATTGGTGGAACGAATGCTCCTGGAGGTTTTTAATACTTTCCTGTATATGCCGATACAGTTGTTGAGTAGCACTTCATCATCCGTATAATCGACAGAAAAAGCGAACAGGGCATTTTTCAGTTCATGCTGTTTTTTCATTAACAGCTGCTTCCCGTTCCTGGTAAGTCCCTTCCCCTTCTCTGCCAGGTAAAGGGTATCCGTTACCGGAAGATAGGCCCCGCCCATTACCGGAGAATCATATTCAAACAAAGTGATAAGTACCCCGAACCATGGAAGTGCAGAGGCATAATTTGAGGTCCCGTCAAGCGGATCGACAACCCATGTGAAAGCAGATCCGGAGTCAATGAATCCGCTCTCCTCGGAGATTATATTATGGCCGGGATATCTCTTTCTTATGCTGGCAATAATCAGCTCCTCACTGTTTAAATCAGCCTGTGTGACTATGCTGCTCTGGTTTTCCTTTACGCTGACCTGCAGCTCATGGCCCAGCTTTTTCAACAGCAACTCTCCTGACATTTTCAGACAATCGATCAGTGTTTGTTTCATTTCTCCGTGTTTTCCTGAGGTTGATAGTATTCTCCTGCAATTTGCCCGACAAGGAAGGGGCCGGTCATTCAGTATTTTTAAAAACGTATCAATATAAGAAAAAACCGGAATAAACCGCGCTCCGATTCCAATGTCATAAGATGCCGGCAGTCTGTTTCATACTGAGCCCGGGACATATAATTCCGGAAAAATCGTTAGCTTCGCAACAGCTGATCCGGTCAAAAAAGAAACAAGATGAGTCTCGGATGGAAAGAGGCATTAAGGAATTTCGGGATCTACCTCAGGCTCGAGAGGTCCATGGCGGAGAATAGCATAGAGGCATACCTGGGCGACATCCGCAAGCTTGGGAAATTCATTGATGATGAAGTCGGCGCCATCGGACCTGCCAATGTTACTCACAATGATCTGAGGAATTTCCTGAACCATATCTCCGCGGAAAATATCAGTCCGCGGTCGCAGGCCAGGCTTATATCGGGTATCAGGGCCTTTTACAGGTTTCTTCTGATCGATGCAGAGATCACTGATAATCCATCGTCATTGCTGGAATCGCCCGGGACAGGGTTAAGGCTGCCCGAAGTGCTGACCGTCGGCGAGATCGACAGAATGGCCGGGGTCATTGATTTAAGCAGGCCTGACGGACACAGGAACAAGGCCATTATTGAGACAATCTACGGGTGCGGGCTGAGGGTTTCGGAGCTTGTAAACCTCAGGCTTACCGATATTCACCGCAAGGAGGGTTTTGTCAGGATTACCGGTAAGGGCAATAAACAGAGGCTGGTACCGATTGGAAGCAAGACCCTCGGGGAAATAGATCTTTACAGAACCGACAGGAGCCGGCTGCCTGTTATACACGACGAAAACATTGTTTTTCTCAACAGAAGGGGCCGAAAGCTTACAAGGTCAATGATATTTGCAATTATCAGGGACCTGGCCGGGAAGGCGGGAATAAGGAAGAACGTCGGCCCCCATACACTCCGGCATTCATTTGCAACACACATGATAGAGGCTGGTGCAGATCTCAGGGCGGTGCAGGAAATGCTGGGCCACGAGTCGATCCTCACCACGGAAATATATACACACATTGACAGGAGTTTTCTTCGCGACACACTTATAATGTTCCATCCAAGAGCCTGATTGTTTTTATCTTTTCTTAAATCCAATTTTAATTTTATCTTTGCAACTTATTTCGAAAATCCATTATTTACATTAATCTCAAATTCATAAAAGTATGTCGAAAATAAAAAGAGTTTATTCCTTTGGCAGGAAGACCGCGGAAGGCAAAGCTGACATGAAAAACCTTCTTGGGGGCAAGGGGGCCAATCTTGCCGAGATGTGTCTGCTTGGTCTGCCGGTTCCTGCCGGTTTTACGATCACAACAGAAGCCTGTAATGAATATTACAGCAACAACTGTACCCTTCCCGAAGGTCTGATGGCTGAGGTCTGGGAAGCCATGAAAGTTACGGAAGAGACAATGGGGATGAAGTATGGTGATCCTGAGAATGCATTGCTGGTATCATGCCGCTCAGGCGCCCGCAGTTCAATGCCGGGGATGATGGATACAGTGCTCAATATCGGTCTTTGCACCTCTACCATTCCGGGGTTCCTGAAAAAGACAAACAATCCGCGTTTTGTATGGGATTCCTACCGGCGTCTGATAATGATGTATGCCGATGTTGTTATGGAAAAGGCCGAAGGGATCGAAACCGGAGAGGGCAAAGGCATCCGTAAGCAGCTCGACGAAATGCTTGATGAATTTAAACATAAAAAAGGATATAGTTCCGATACCGATATAACTGCTGATGAACTTAAGGACCTTTCCGAGAAATTCAGGGAAAGAGTTAAACAAGTGCTCGGCAAGCCCTTCCCTGATAATGCCGGCGAACAGCTTGAAGGAAGCATAAAGGCTGTCTTTAAGAGCTGGAACGGAAAGAAAGCCGTTTCATACCGTCGTATTGAGGGGATTCCCGACAGCTGGGGTACCGCTGTGAACGTCCAGGCCATGGTATTCGGAAACATGGGCGACCACTCCGCCACAGGCGTTGCATTTACCCGTAACCCGGCTACAGGTGAGAACCTGTTTTATGGCGAATGGCTGGTGAATGCCCAGGGAGAAGACGTTGTTGCAGGCATCCGCACTCCAAGTCCGCTGAACAATGAGACCAAGAATGAGCAGAACAAGCACCTGCAAAGCATGGAAGAGGCCATGCCCGAAACATACCGGGAGCTGTATCATATCAGGGAGATACTTGAAAAATCATTCCACGACATGCTCGACATTGAGTTCACCATTCAGGAGGGCACACTTTACATGCTGCAATGCCGTGCCGGCAAGAGAACCGGTACCGCTGCCCTGAACATGGCGATGGACATGCTCGGGGAAAAGCTTATAGACGAGAAAACAGCAGTATTGCGTGTTGACCCTGTCCAGCTTGATGAACTTCTCCACCCCATCTGCGATCCGAACGCTGAGAAGAAAGTAAAGCCTGTGGCGAAAGGCCTTCCTGCCGGACCGGGTGCCGCTGTGGGAAAAATCGTATTCACCGCCGAAGATGCCGTTGCATGGGTCCGCAAGGGAAATAAGGTCATACTCGTCCGCGAGGAAACAAATCCCGAAGATGTTGAGGGAATGAGAGCCGCAGAAGGCATCCTTACCGCACGCGGCGGCATGACATCGCATGCGGCACTTGTCGCACGAGGATGGGGAAAATGCTGCATTGTGGGAGCAGGCAGCCTGCACGTTGACACAACCGCGAAAAAAGCCAGGGTCAGCGGAACCGACATTGTTCTTAAGGAGGGTGATTTAATAACCCTTAACGGGACGAAAGGAAACGTATACCTTGGTGCCATCGATCTGATGGATGCCTCAGAAAACCCCCGTTTCAAAAGTTACATGCAGATTGTTGACAAATACCGTAAAATGGGAGTCCGCACCAATGCCGAAACTGTTGAAGATGCCCGAATTGCACGCGACTTCGGAGCCGAGGGAATAGGACTTTTCCGTACGGAACACATGTTCTATGGCAAGAATTCCGAACAGCCCCTGTTCCTCCTTCGCAAAATGATCCTTAGCGCCAATGAAACTGAAAGGCGCAGTGCCCTTAATGATCTCTTCCCATATATAAAGGAAGACATGAAGGAAACCCTTGAAGCAATGGATGGACTGCCTGTAACTTTCCGGCTGCTTGATCCCCCCCTGCATGAGTTTGTTCCGCAGGGCGCCGACAAGCAGGCTGAACTGGCAAAAGCCCTTGGTATTAAAGAGTCAGAAGTGGCAAAAAGAGGCGAGGCTCTTCATGAATCAAATCCCATGATGGGGCACCGTGGTGTCAGACTGGGCATAACCTATCCTGAAATTACTGAAACACAGGTCCGCGCAATGTTTGAAGCCTCGGCAGAGCTGCTGAAGGCAAAAAAACACCCCATGCCGGAACTGATGGTCCCTGTTACATGCGATGTGTCGGAACTTGATGTCACCAAAAAAATAGTTGACGCTGTATACGCTGAGGTACTTAAAAAATCGGGGCTTGAAAAGATAGATTACAAATACGGAACGATGATCGAAATTCCGAGGGCAACTCTTCTGTCGGACCGCATGGCTAAAAACGCAGAGTTTTTCTCATTCGGAACCAACGATCTTACCCAAATGACTTACGGATTCAGCCGTGATGATATCGGAGGCTTCCTTCATGATTACCTCGACAAGGGGATGCTCAGCGCCGACCCGTTCCAGACTATTGACCTGGATGGAGTCGGACAGCTGATTAAAATGTCGGTCGAAAAGGGTCGCGCCACAAGGCCCGACCTGAAAGTGGGTATCTGCGGAGAACAGGGAGGTGATCCCGCATCCGTTGAGTTCTGCTTCAGAACAGGACTGACATATGTAAGCTGCTCGCCTTTCAGGGTTCCAATTGCAAGGCTCGCAGCAGCACAGGCATCGATCAGGTACGGGAAATAAGAAAACAGCTTCCCTTAACTGAAAAAGAGGCTGTCTCAAAGATCAGTTTTAACCGTGGATACCAGTTGTGTGACAAAGGAACGGATAAGAACAAATACCTGACCGGTAATTTTTCCGATCCTTTTGTGTCGCAGGGAGACCCTGACGGGTTCCCTTAATAAAACAACCATGGTTGGGCTTAAACAATCCTTCTTTGAGACATCCTCTTATGTTTTTTCTTACGGCCTGGAAAACAGCAATCTAAAAGCAAGCAATTACCAGCCGGTGTTTTAATGTATTCATTTAATTTCTGCAATGACCTGATAAGAACCTGCCCGGTACAGATTTTTAATTTATTTAATAATATCTTTGGGGTTAATTGACTTTCACTAACAAATCAAATCATGATCACTGAAAAAGAACTGGCTGAATACGGCATTGAGAACCCGCTTGAGATTATTCACAATCCTACTTACGACATACTTTTCGAGGAAGAGACACATCCGGATCTGAAAGGCTATGAAAAAGGAACGATTACGAATACAGGTGCCGTGGCAGTTGATACCGGTGTTTTCACGGGCCGGTCGCCAGGTGACAAGTACGTGGTTATGGATGAAACAACCAGGAACACAGTATGGTGGAAATCAGAAATAAACAAGATCTCTGACAACAAGCCCATCACGCAGGAAATATGGGAGCATTGTCGCAATCTGGCTGCCAGACAATTGTCAGGAAAAAGAGTGTTCGTGGTTGACTGCTTTTGCGGAACCAACCCTGACACGCAACTGAGTGTCAGATTTATTATGGAGATAGCCTGGCAGGCACACTTTGTAAGGAATATGTTCATCCGCCCCGACGCCGGGGAGCTGATTGACTTTGTGCCTGAATTTGTTGTATTGAATGCATCCAGGGTAATCAATCCGGACTGGAAAAAGCAGGGTTTAAACTCAGAGAACTTCGTTTTTTTCAATCTCACTTCCCGAATGGCAGTTATCGGTGGAACCTGGTACGGCGGCGAAATGAAAAAAGGTATCTTTTCGGTAATGAACTATTACCTGCCTCTCAAAGGGATAGCCTCAATGCATTGTTCAGCAAACGTTGGTAAAAAAGGTGATGTGGCAATATTTTTCGGGCTTTCCGGTACCGGGAAAACCACCCTGTCGGCCGATCCTGACCGCGCATTGGTTGGTGATGATGAACACGGCTGGGATGAGGAAGGAATATTTAACCTTGAAGGAGGCTGCTATGCCAAGTGCATCAGGCTAAGCAAAAAAAATGAACCCGATATCTACAATGCCATTAAGCGCGACGCCCTTCTTGAGAACCTTGTGGTGCTTCCCGACGGGTCAATTGATTTCAACGACGATTCCAAAACGGAGAACACCAGGGTATCCTACCCCATTTATCATATACAGAACATAGTAAAACCGGTATCAAGGGCCGGCCATGCAGGCAGGGTGATCTTTCTCACCGCCGACACTTTTGGGGTATTGCCGGCTGTGAGCCGTCTTACCGAAGAACAGACCGAATACTACTTTTTAAGCGGGTATACTGCAAAGGTGGCAGGAACAGAAAGAGGTATACTGGAACCTGTGCCCTCCTTCTCGGCATGTTTTGGAGCGGCTTTTTTAATGCTCGACCCGATAATATATGCAAAGGAACTTACAAAGAAGATGAAAGAACACGAAGCCGAAGCCTGGCTGGTAAACACAGGATGGATCAGCGGTTCATACAATACGGCTTCAAGAATTGACATACCCGTCACAAGGAAAATAATCAACTCCATACTGGACAATTCAATCAACAAGCACCCCTTTAATGTTCTTCCCGTGTTCAATCTCATCATACCTTCGCGTATCGAGGGTATCGATTCAAACCTGCTGGACCCCCGTAAGGCCTGGGATTCAGAGGTTAAATGGAGGATTGCCGCAACCGACCTGGCCCTGAAATTCATAAACAATTTCAATAAGTTCACAGGAAATGACGAAACAATGAGCCTGGTCCCGCATGGCCCCAGAGTCATTTGAATCCTCACGGAATGCATGCTCTGAAATATACCATTGTTTTTATCCTTGCCTATCTTGTTGGTTCAATTGCAACTGCCGTCTGGACCGGCCGCATATTCCACAAAACTGATGTAAGGGAGCATGGAAGCGGCAATGCCGGTGCTACAAACGTTATAAGGGTCCTTGGATGGAAAACCGGGATCCCTGTACTTCTGATTGATGTTTTCAAGGGATATCTGGCAGCATCCCTGCCCGTTTTCTTTAAACTTGCCGAACCCGGGTCGGCCCAGTTGATCAACCTGCAGATATTTGCAGGCCTGCTTGCAGTAGGCGGCCATATTTATCCTGTTTATACCGGATTCAGGGGCGGCAAGGGAGTCGCAGCTATTTTCGGGGTCCTTCTTGCCCTTCATCCCCTGCTCACCCTGTCGTGTATCGGGGTTTTTCTCCTGATATTTCTTGCAACCGGATATGTGTCGCTGGGCTCAATGAGTGCGGGCCTGGCCTTCCCTGTCTTCCTTTTCCTCCTTTTCGACACCCCTTCCGTGCTTTTCAGGATATTTTCAGTTGTTACAGCCGTAATGCTGATTATTACCCACCGTAAAAATATCTCAAGGCTCTTAAAAGGCGAAGAGTCAAGGCTCATCAGAAAAAGCTCCGGCAGGAAAGAGAGTTAAATCATTTCAGTACTGCTCAAGCAGTTCTATTCTCTTTTTGATCGGAGGGTGAGTAGCGAACAGACCGGCAAATGAAAAGGTGCTTTCTTTTTCTCTTAACCCGGGGTTTTCAATGAACATCTGTGCCACATCCTTCCTTTCTACCGCCTCAATTACAGGATCAGCAGATATCTTTCTCAATGCCGAAGCCAGCGACAGGGGTCGCCTGGTGAGCTCTGCCGAACCGGCATCGGCAAGGTATTCCCTTTTCCTTGAAAGTGCAAACCTGAACAGCATGGCAAGCAGATAGCCTAAAAGTGCAAGAACCAGTGCAATCAATATTCCCGCACCTTCCTTCCTGCCTCTTCCCGATCTTCCGAAACGCAGTGAGCGGAAAAGCATTTCAGCAATGAACCCGAATATCCCCACAAATACAATTGAAATAATAAGCAGCCTCACATCACGGTTCCTGATATGGGTAAGCTCATGTGCAATTACGGCCTCAAGTTCATCATCCTCAAGCTTATCGATGATCCCGCGCGAAAGTGACACCGAAAATGTCGACGGACTGATCCCGCTTGCAAAGGCATTGAGGGAGTCATCCTCTATAATGTTCACTTTCGGCATTTTCATTCCTGATGCAATGCATAGATTCTCTACCAGGTTGTAGACCCTCTTGTTTTGCTTTCTTTCCAGGGGCCTCGAATTCGTGGCTGAATTGATAATGGCTGTATGGGAGAACCATGCAATGACAAACCAGATTGCAACCCCTGCAGTAATCCACGGCACCGTTCCCATAAAGGAGCGGTTTATGCTGAACAGGCTGACCTGTTCATCTTCAGCAACCGCCGACATCATGAAGAAAAACAGCCATGTCAGCGCATAAAACACCAGCGGGAACATCACCAAAAGCAAAACGGAGTTCACGTTGTTTTTCCTGATCTGACTCTGAAGGCCGAAATACTTCATTTACTGGAACTTTATCTGGGGAGGCTCCTCAATCACGGCGCGCTTTTCTCCAAGATCAAACATCGGCTCACGCCTGAAGCTGAACATTGTAGCGATAATGTTTGACGGAAAGACCTCGGTTGCCACATTGAGCTCTTTTGTGGCTGAGTTAAAGAACCTCCGGGCTGCCGCAATCTTGTTTTCAACATCGGAAATCTCGTTCTGCAGATCCATGAAATTCTGACTGGCTTTCAGGTCGGGATAGGCTTCCACCGATACCCTTAAACCATCGAGTGCAGTCGAAAGACGGGCCTCGGCAGTTATCTTTTCATTTATCGTGGATGCTTTCATTGCATTTGCCCTGGCCTCCGTAATCTCCGTAAGTACACTCCTCTCATGGACCATATACCCTTTTACGGCTTCAACGAGCTGCGGGATGAGATCGTGCCGCTGCCGCAGCTGAACATCAACATCGGCGAAAGCCTGTTCCCTGTTATTCCTCAGTTTGACAAGCCTGTTGTAAAGAGAGATCGCCATCAGAATGAAAGCGGCAATGATTGCAAGAATAACCAGTAATACTCCCATTGTTGTTTTTATTAGATTAATAATTATATTTAGTTCAGATAAAATTATAAATAAACCCTGAAATTCTCACACAGGAAAAAATCAATAAACTGAAAAAAGATAGTTTTAAATCAATTCATTCTGAATAATATGGAAAAGAGCTTAAAAGGAACAAAGACGGAACAGAATCTGTTGAAAGCATTTGCCGGGGAATCACAGGCAAAAAACAGATATGAATTTGCAGCCAGGGTTGCAAAGGAAGAAGGATATGAGCAGATGGCCGCCATCTTTCTGGAGACCGCCCTCCAGGAGCAGCAGCACGCAAAAAGGTTTTTCAATTTCCTTGAAGGAGGAATGGTTGAAATAACGGCCAGCTACCCTGCAGGCAAAACAGGGACAACAAGGGAGAATTTAAATGCAGCGGCAGAAGGCGAGCATGAGGAATGGAGCGAGCTGTATCCCGCATTTGCAAAGGTTGCCGAAGAAGAGGGCTTTAAGAATATTGCCACTGCTTTCAGGGCAATTGCAGCAGCAGAAAAAGGACATGAGGACCGGTACAGGAAACTGCTTGAGAATATTATGAAAAACAAGGTCTTTGAACGTGATGAGAAAGTATTCTGGTATTGCAGGAAATGCGGATACATTCATTTCGGCACTAAACCACTGAAGAACTGTCCGGCATGCCTGCACCCGGAAAGCTACTTCGAACTGAAAGCCGACAACTACTAGGAGATGCCTGACGGAAAAGAACTGCTCGGGCTTATAATCAGGCGTCAGAGTGAAAGGAAATACGGCAGCAGACCGATTGAACCCGACAGGCTCGGGAGGATAATTGAAGCAGGAAGGATGTCGCCTTCAGCCTGCAACGCCCAGCCATGGAAATTCGTTGTGGCCACGGAACCTGAAGTGATCTCCGGTCTTGCAAAAGCAGCATCCGCAAAACTGCTTGGCATGAACGGCTTCGTCGGCCAGGCCAATGCCATTGTTGTCATTGTACGGGAAAGGCCCAACATTACTTCACGGGTGGGTGGAACGGTCAAAAACAAGGATTATTCCAGCTTCGACATTGGAATTGCCGTTCACAGCATGGTCCTTCAGGCTGCCGCTGAAGGCATCGGTTCGTGCATCATAGGCTGGTTCGATGAAAAAAGTGTAAAAAAGATCCTTGGAATCCCTTCTTCAAAAAGGGTCGACCTGATGATCACCCTCGGGTATCCCGCAGGTGAAAGCAGGGATAAAAAGCGCAAACCAGGGGAAATGACCGTGTCATTTAACAGGTATTGATGCTGACGCCGACCCGGTAAGCGGCCGGAATACCGTTCTGTTATTATTTTAACAGTGCCAGGGCTGTCTTCATCCGCCTGACTGCCTCAGCCAGCAGTTCGTCCGAAACAGCATACGAGATTCTTATGCATGAGGGGGCGCCGAATGCGTCGCCTCCGACAACAGCGATCCGGGCTTTATCAAGCAGGAACAATGCAAGGTCGTCAGATGTGTTGATTTTTACACTGCCATCTGATCTTCCAAGGAAAAAGGAAATGTCAGGCATCACATAAAACGCACCCTGGGGCACCCTCACCTTCAGTCCGGGTATCTCTTCAAGCAGTCCGCAGATAAGATCCCGCCGGCGGTGAAATGCCTCCTTCATCGTCCTGCGTGAGTCATCGCGGCCCTCAAGTGCAGCCAGCGCTGCCCGCTGTGCAATTGAACAGACTCCCGATGTAATCTGCCCCTGCAGCTTATTGCACGCCTTTGCGATCCACAGCGGAGCACCCAGGTACCCTATCCTCCAGCCGGTCATTGCATATCCCTTTGAAACCCCGTTTACCGTGATCACCCTGTCGTAAATAAAGTCAAAAGAAGCCATGCTCACATGCTTGCCCTCAAAAATGATATGTTCATAGATCTCATCCGACATTACAAAAAGCCCCTCATGCTTCTCAACAACCCTGGCTATGGCTTCCATCTCTTCCCCGGTGTATACCATCCCGGTTGGATTGGAAGGGGAATTGAATAACAGGAGACGGGTCTTTTCAGTAACAGCCTTCTCAATCTGACCGGGACTGACCTTGAAATCATTTTCAATTTCAGCCTCCACAATAACCGGCTTTCCGCCGGCAAGGACCACCTGATCATAATAGCTTACCCAGTAGGGCGCGGGTATTACAACCTCATCACCCGGATTGATGACGCACAGCATGACATTGGCCAGTGAATGTTTCCCTCCTGCTGATACTATTATCTGATCGGGAGTATATTCCAGCCCGTTCTCTTCCCGGAATTTCACCGAGATCGCTTTCCTGAGATCATCATATCCCGGCACCGGAGGATATTTTGTGTAGTTGTCGTCTATCGCCTTTTTTGCCGCTTCTTTAATATAATCAGGAGTATTGAAATCAGGTTCCCCCAGGCTGAGACTTATTACATCAAGTCCCTTTGCCTTAAGCTCACGGCTCTTCTGAGCCATTGCAAGAGTTTGTGAATCTGACAGCGCCTTGATTCTTTCAGACAGGTATTCCATAGGTATAATTATATTGTAATGGTTTGTTAATGACGGAATCAAATGTATAAAGAAAAATGAAGATGCAAAATATTTGTTTCGCGCAGATCAGATTTCCGGAAACAAGACTGCAAAGGCTCCCCCCTGCCAAAACCCATGTAACATCAAGCCATGTAATATCCTGTCATGAAAGGCAGCACCGGAAAATCGACGGAACACCCACACGGCCATGCATATATCCTTATGACATACAGTTACTTCTCCATGGATCCAGGTATTGGCTCCCGGTGCAGGTTCTAAAACAAGTCAGACAGACATGAAAATATTACCGGAAAAAATTCTACGTTTGCAGGTAAATATGAATGCCATGGAGACCATATACGAGATTCTGAAAATTGTTTTGCCCTCAGCGATAGTCTTGTTGACCGCCTGGATCATATTAAGGAACATGATCCGCAACGATCAGAACAAGAGGCGGCATGAACTGATACTCCAGGGTGCCCGTACCGTAACGCCCATAAGGCTTCAGGCCTACGAAAGGATAGTGTTGTTTCTGGAAAGGATCTCAATGGATTCCTTGCTCATCCGTGTCAGCAGCCCTGACATGACGACAGGACAACTCCAGACGGCCCTTCTGTCTGCCATCCGGAATGAATTCGAACACAATCTGTCACAGCAGATCTATATGAGCCCTCAGGCATGGGAAATTGTGAAAACCGCAAGGTCAAACACCATAAAGATCATCAACAGCGAGGCTGAAAAACTGAAATCAAACACACCCGGAATAGAGCTTAGCAGAAGGCTCCTTGAAAAGGTAATGGAACTTGAAAAGGAGCCAACAAGGGCCGCTATAGATTACATCAAAAACGAAGTGTCAGGGATTATCTGAAATCCTGAAGGTTAAGAAAAGCCTCCCCCGCATCCTCCGTGTTTCTCACGATGGACGTCTTTAACCCCGGGCCCCGGCGTGCAGAATTACCGTGTTTACAGAAGCTCCACGCTTCTTTTGACAAATGTGCCAAGCTCCTCTCCCCTTAGCATACTGTTGGCCAGCAGCGCCAGATCTATCAGCTGCTTGACAACTTTATTCTCTGTTCCGTACGAGCTTAATATATCCTTCCTTGCATTGTCGCGGGCTTCCAGTTCCTTCCGGAGCTTTTCCAGATCATCCTTTTCAAACTGGCTTATTTCATCCTCCTTTTTCTTTTTGTGCTCATTCTCCATGAACGAGATCTCATCTTTAAGCCTGTTTCTTTCAGAATTATTCCCCGTGAGCCTTTCTCCCGCCTTTTCCTGCAGATCATCCGCTATTTTGAGGATAAGCGGATGGTTAAGATTAACCACGATATTGTAACTGTCGGGCAATTCGCCATAAAAGTTCATGCCTCCGCCCATTTGCGACATCTCCTTCATTCTCCGCATGAACTCTGACTGGGTTATGATGACCGGAGCATCGTTCTCATCAAGTGCTTCAGTCACCACATTAAACATTTCCCTTGACGCCATTTTCAGATTAAACACACCCCTTAGGTCATCCTGCTGCTCCTTACTCAGTTTTGATTCTTTCTGATCTTCCTTCTGAATAAGCTTATCAATCACATCCGAATCCACCCTTACAAATCTCGAATCCCTGAATTTTGCCTCAAGGTGATTGATGAGATGCACATCCAGCTGGCCATCGAGGTGAAGAACATCATATCCCCTGTTTTTAGCCTTTTCAATATAGGTGTACTGATCGGTCTTGTTGGTTGAATAAAGGTAAACAAGTGTCTTGTTCCTGTCAGTCTGATTTTCCTTTACAAGCTTTTCATACTCTTCGAAAGTGAAGAATTTATCATCAGTATTTTTAAAGAGGGCAAATTTCGACGCCTTCTCATAGAATTTCTCCTCGGTGATCATGCCATAGTCGATAAAAAGCTTGAGGCTGTCCCATTTCTTTTCAAACTCTTCCCGGTTTTTCCTGAATATCTCATTCAGCCTGTCAGCCACTTTCCTGGTAATATGGGCCGAGATCTTTTTGACATTCGTGTCGCTTTGCAGATAGCTCCTTGAAACATTCAGCGGGATATCAGGCGAATCCAGTACCCCGTGAAGCAGTGTGAGGAACTCGGGAACTATTCCTTCAACCGAGTCGGTTACGAAAACCTGGTTGCTGTACAGCTGGATCTTGTTCTTCTGGATCTCAATATTGCTTTTTATTCTGGGGAAATAAAGGATGCCCGTCAGCTTGAAAGGATAGTCAACATTCAGGTGTATATTGAAAAGAGGCTCGTCTCCCATGGGATACAGCTCCCTGTAGAAGCTGCTGTAATCCTCATCCCTGAGGTCGGCAGGCTTAAGGGTCCATGCCGGACGGGTATTGTTGATAATTTTGTCCTTTTCCGTTTCCACGTATTTCCCATCCTTCCATTCCTTTTCCTTGCCGAATGCAATTTCAACCGGAAGAAACTTGCAGTATTTCTTCAGTAGCTGCTCAATCTTGTCTTCTTCAAGGAAATCCTTCGAGTCCTTGTCAATATGAAGGATCACATCTGTGCCCCTGCTTTCCTTTTCTGTCTCCGTGATCTGATATTCAGGACTCCCGTCGCAGCTCCATTTCACGGCCGGCGCCGATTCATCCCATGATCTGGAGATCACTTCCACCCTGTCGGAAACCATGAAAGATGAATAGAATCCCAGGCCAAAGTGCCCGATAATGGCATTGGACTGGTCCTTGTATTTATCCAGGAAATCATTTGCGCTCGAGAATGCAATCTGATTCAGGTATTTGTCTGCCTCATCCGCCGTCATTCCCACGCCGCGGTCAGAAACTCTGATGGTCTTCTTCTTCTTATCAACCGTCACGCGAATGGTTAAATCCCCGATGTCTCCCTTAAAATCACCGGCTGATGCCATTGTTCTGAGCTTCTGGGTGGCATCGACTGCATTTGATATCAGCTCCCTGAGAAAAATCTCGTGGTCTGAATACAGAAACTTCTTGATTATCGGAAATATGTTCTCTGTGGTTACTCCAATTTTTCCTGTTTGCATACGGATTGATTTATTTATTAAACAATATTCACGCCGCTTCCCATTCAAAAGATATGCCGGGGCCGGTAAACTGACAAATAGTCACCTATTCAACGTTTCTTGCGTCAACGTTGAGCATCAGATGCCAGGTTCCCTTGTCAAAACGATATGCATCATAGGAATAGTCAGGTCCGTAGAATTCCCTGTTGTCCGGGTATTCGGGAGATATGGGCACCAGGTGGTCAAAGACGATCATTTTGTCAGAAATGAATCTGAGCGAGATCACGGCCGTAAAGCTGTATTCAAGTACCTCCCTGTATTTCATTACGGTGCCGTCGTCGAACCATTTCCTGCCGAAAACCGGCCTGTCATTGTCATCAAAGCTGAGAACATCAATTACTTTCCTTGTTATGGCCTGATTGCCATAATCAATCCCGAGAAGCATCCAGGCGACTTCGCTTCCCTTCCTGACCGGTCTCAGGTCATAATACAGCGCCCCGTACCAGTCCTCCTGACAGTATGAAGTATCGGTCCTGATATTGTCAGCCTTGTACCCTGAGCTGAGCTTAAGGATCCTGTTGCCTCCCTTTCTCCTGTTAATGAAATAACAGAAATATCCGCCCGGCTTATCCCTTAACGGCAGGTTCCAGGTAATGATTTTCATCCTTGAATCCTTTGAAGTTATCTGTCCGAGGTATTTCAGGTTTGAAAATTCATGGCTGAATATGGAGTCAGAGTAAACGTAGCTGTCAATTATCAATCTTATTGAATCGTTGGCAAGGATCTTCTCCTGGTCGGAAATACCTGAGGAAAGCCTGGCAAAAAGCCTGTAAAGATCATCTGCCGGCTTATTTTCACGTGCAGCTGCAAGGTTGAAAACAACCGTACCTAAGAACACAAGTATTGCTGTAAGAGTTTTCATCCCTGTCCGGCATTTGCCATTGTGTCATCGAGAAGATCCAGTATCTGCCTGCATGCCTGTGATATTTCTTCCCCGGAGATGATCAGCGGGGGTGCGATCCTGAAGGCTGAGTCGCAAAAAAGGAAATAATCAAGGATCAGTCCGAACAACGGGGCATTGGCCACTGCATAACTGACATGCCCGGGGGATTCAAGCTGAACCGCAAGCATGAGCCCCTCCCCTCTTACTTCCCTGATCAGGGGATGAACAAGGAGTTTTCTGAACAGTTCAGACTTGGCGGCACATGATTCGGCAAGCTTCTCTCCGATTATGACATCAAGGGAAGCCAGCCCTGCTGCGCAACAGACAGGATGGCCCCCGAAGGTGGTGATATGTGACAGTGGCGGATCGGACGCAAGGGATGACATTATTTCCCTGGAGGAAATGAATGCCCCCAACGGCATTCCCCCTCCGAGTGCTTTTGCCAGCACCAGGATATCAGGAACCACATCATATCTCTCGAAGGCGAACATTGCGCCGGTCCTGCCAAAACCTGTCTGAATCTCATCAAAGATCAGCAATGCGCCGGTAGTATCGCACTTTCGTCTCAGTTTTTCCAGGAAACCATTCTCAGGAACAATTATTCCTGCTTCACCCTGAACAGGCTCAACAATGACGCAGGCAGTCTGACAGTCGATTATTTCAAGGGAGTCTTCGTCATTGAAATCTGCAATGAAGACATCAGGAACAAGCGGCCGGAAAGGATTTCTGAATTTCTCGTTTCCCTGCACCGACAATGCGCCCAGTGTGCTTCCGTGATAGGAATTCCTGAAAGTGACTATCCTGCTTTTTCGGGTCCGTTTTCTTGCCAGCTTGATGCTTCCTTCAACCGCTTCACTGCCCGAATTGACAAAATAGCAGCAGTCAAGCGGTTCGGGGAGCAATGCTGCAAGTTTTCCGGCATACTTCACCTGCGGGCTCTGAATGAACTCGCCGTAGACCATCAGGTGCATGTACCTTTCAGCCTGTTCCTTTACAGCATTTACGACTTTCGGATTGCAATGCCCTGTATTGCTTACGGAAACCCCTGATATAAGATCGGTGTACCTTGTGCCGTCGGGCGCATACATGTAAATACCCGATGCCGTTTCAATCTCAAGAAGCATCGGCATTTCCGAGGTCTTACCCAAAAATTCAAGAAAAAGCCGGCGGTTTGAAAGCATGCTGCAGGAAGGCACTATTTTGCCATCACGTTAATGTCGTTAAGAAGGGAATCCTTGAATGATTTCCCGACCGGTATATTTTTAATGGTATTGCCAATGGTAATATCAAGCGAGTTTTCCTTGATGGTCTTTATCATGCTTTTATTGATGATAAATGATCTGTGCACCCGCAGGAATACGGTTGAAGGCAACTGGCTCTCAATTGCCTTCATTGTGAAATGAATTGTATACTTGTCGGCGCTGGTGTTGAGTGTCACATAGTTCTCAAGGGCTTCAACATACACGATATCCTTGAGCTTCAGCTTTACCAGGGTGGACCCCTTTTTTATAAAGATCTCCTCGTCCTCTCCCGGATTGTATTCCCTGGGTGAAAAATATCTTACCGTCTTGTCAATGGCCTTGCAGAACCTTGAATAGGTAACCGGCTTCAAAAGAAAGTCAATAACATTGAAGTCGAATGCCCTGAGAGCAAACTCACTTTCACCCGAAACGATGATAATGTTCGGAGGATGATCGAGACTGCCGATAAAATCGAAACCATCCATCTCCGGCATTTTTATGTCAAGCAGAATAAGGTCAATATTCTTAAGTCTGATTATTTCGTTCCTTGCAGAAACGGCATCATAAAATACACCGATAAGATTAAGGGAAGAGTACTTGTTTACATATCCCTCCAGAACTTTGCAGCTCAGCTTGTCGTCATCAACAATAATGCAGTTCATTATGCCATTATTTGAACCGAGATTAACTTTTTCAAAAATAGTAAAAATATTTGAATCAAATTCAAGATTCAGAATTAATTCCCGTCAGGTCAGCCATGGCCCGGTCCATGAATTTTTCTTAAGCTCATTCATCCGCCAATACCCTGAAGAACACCGACGATCTTTCCCCGAACCTGAATCGTTCATCATCGTTTCATCAAGAATAATCAAGTATACGATTCATTAAATGACCGCCGGAATTGCACGGGTTAACAAAGGTACCGGGAATTTCAAAAAAAAAGAGGGGTGTAATCTGAAACACCCCTCAGGCAATCTCTTGGTGTTAAGATTAAAGACCTTTGTTAAGTGCCGGAGCTGCTTTGAATTTTACGACTTTCTTTGCAGGAACATTTAATTTTGCACCGGTACGGGGATTGCGTACCACCCTGGCGCTTCTTTTGTTAACGGTAAAGGTACCCATGCCCGGAAGCTGGATCCTCTCGCCTTTTTTCATAGCTTTCCCAAAAGCTGCGACGAATGCGTTTAAAGCTTTGCCTGAGTCTTTTATTGAGAGGCCGGCATCATTAGCAATTGCATTTACTAATTCTTTTTTTGTCATGATGAATGATTTAAAGGTTAGACCAAAGGTTCTAATTGATTGCAAATATATTCCAATTTATATGATGTGCAAATAATTTAATCCCATTTTCCGCAAATAATGGCGCTTTTAGAACAAAAATACCGCTTTTGCGGAGCTTTTGAAATTTCCGGAATACAAGGCGAAAATTCGCATTCCACGGTACTTTGCGATTTTTCTGACTTCCCGACTGTTAAAATCCTGTTAATAAATAGTTCATTCCGCTGAGCTCCTGGTAATTGGCATATTTTTCACGAGGCTTCGCAAAAGTCAAAAATATGTTATATTTGCGGCGGATTACAATGGCTGGTCCCGGGATCTGACTGCTGACTGGTTGCAGCAACAGTACCGGTTGGCGAAGCGTCCTTCTTTCCGGAGACCCGCCGGAGGTGAATGGAGAAATGGCAGAGCGGTCGAATGCGGCGGTCTTGAAAACCGTTGTTCCGCTACCGCGGAACCGGGGGTTCGAATCCCTCTTTCTCCGCCAAAATCATCATCTCAATCCCGCAGCAAAAGCTGCGGGATTTTTTGTTTCATACGGATTACGAGCCATGCCCGGCATGAGCGAGGAAGTCGTGTGAAACGAAAAACAAGCCCGCAGGGCGTCTGAGATGTTGATTTTGAAGCCCCTCCCAGGGATCACCGACGAACCAAGTGAGGAGGTAATCCCTGAAAAGTAAAACACGCTTGCATGAGCGACTATTCAAATAGTGAATTTGCGTCCATCGAATTTTGCACTAACCGTTTTGCGTATTCGTTGTTCTTTATTCCGAATGTTGTTATGAAAGTGATGAACAGAGATTTTTTTGTTTTGGTTATTTTCTTAAATACATCACGTTTATTTTCTAGTTCCAATGCATATCCCTTATCAATAACAAATTCAGACTCGGAGTATTTTATTTCACAAATATTGATGATGAAATCTTTTCGGTCAAATAATAGATCTATTTGTGCACCTTTACCGTTTACTGGGTCATGCCGCCATGTTGCGTCTTCAGTGTAAATGGTTGAAATACCAAGTTCTTTTTTTATTTGCGGGATATGTTTCAAGCAGACCCGTTCGAATGCTACATCACTCCAACTTTTCCAGGATTGACCTGACGAAAAAGTTTGCCAGATATTGTCGCCTGATGCCCGATTATTCTCTATGAATTTAAAATAGAAGTGCGTAAACTCGTCGGAAAGTTTAAATACGGTATCTCTCGATTTTTTGTCATAGGGATGCCAGGCTGTTACAAATCCTGATTCAACCAATTCCTCTAATAAATTGGTTATAGTTCCTCCGGAAGTTAATCCTGCCTTACTTATGATGTTCTTACGCGTTAGCCCTGAATTAATGTTGGCTAATGTCCTTACTACAGCAAGATGCCTGGCTGCATCGTCAAAAAGAGAATGATACATATTTTTAAATTCTCCATGTAGTAACCCATCTTTTGTAAAGCAAATCCTATTTATTGCCTGCGTAACGCTTTCTCCCTTCTTTATTTCTTTAAGGTAATGAGGTATTCCCCCCATAACCAAATAAAGCTGGAGGATTTGATACCGTTCAAGATTGACATTTCTTGCTTGCAAAAATTCTTCAGTTTCTTTTAAGTTGAAAGGAAGTAGTCGTATTTTTCTTGTTATCCGATTATGAAGTCCACCTTTGTTGTTAACAATGTTCTGAATCATCCAGGATGCTGCCGAACCGCAAATTATTACTACCAAATCAGGCTGGTTATTTCCCCAGCTATTCCACCAGTGATCAAACGCTGCCAGGAAGCCGGATTTATGTGTATTTAGCCAAGGAAATTCATCTAAGAATACAACCGCTCTTTGAGCATACAATTTCGGAATTAAAAAATTGCTCAGTTGGTCGAAAGCATCGGACCAATTGTCCGGCGTCCTATATAATTTCGGATTACCAGCTGCCTTGCCTAGTGCTTTCGCGAAGTTTTTGAGCTGTGCTGCTAATTTAGCTTCTCTTGTAGCTACAAACTCAAAAACTATTTTCTCCTGTAATGATTGCTTAATCAAAAATGTTTTTCCAACACGACGTCTGCCAAAAAGAGCGACAAGCTCAGGTGCACCAGAATTCAAGGCTTCCTGAATGAGTTTTTTTTCGTTATGCCGGCCTATCAGCTTCTCCATCTAATATTGACAGTCAGAATATGGCAATATTTTACAGTTTTGGCTGCAAATAATAAAATTATTTGCAGCCAAAATTACACAAAAATATCAAGTTGTGGCTGCGAATAATGAAATTATTTTCAGCCATAACTTTTCGATTGAGATTAAATTGAATGAAGAGCCATGAACTGCGGGTATTAGTGAGTCAAAATGTGGAGTTAACGGAGTCGGGATAACATAAGAAACTTAATTGATGCTTTAAAGCTAATAAACTCCTGCTTATCAATTATTTAACTTCATTCAAAAAAGTTAGTATGGGCAACAAGTGTTCGACTGTAATCCCTCTCTCTCCGCCAGACTCATCAGATCAATCCCGCAGCAAAAGCGGCGGGATTTTTTGGTGCATACGGATTACGAGCCATGCCCGGCATGAGCGAGAAATTCGTGTGAAACGAAAAACAAGCCCGCAGGGCGTCTGAGATGTTGATTTTGAAGCATCTCCCAGGGATCACCAACGAACGAAGTGAGGAGGTAATCCCGCGGAACCGGGGGTACCTCCATCAATCGAAACAACCTTCATGTCTTAAAATATAAAATTGATTGCATGCAACTATGCATTATCAGCAGGAGTCTTTATAATACAAAGACGTTATATGGCATCTATAAATGATCTACGAATTTATGAAACCCCTGAAAACATACAGATTATTTACATTAGTCATAATAGTAAGTTCTGTGACTGCAAATAAAGTACTTTGCGAACAATCAGATACACTGACCTTAACGGTAAAAACTTATGACGGTCTCGAGTTGCCTGCACAAGTAATAAAAAGCAATAATCAGGACAAGAAAATGATTCTTTTTATAAACGGAAGTACTCCTTACGATGAGAAGGGTTATTTAGGGGCATTTTGGACCGGTGAAGGTAAAATAGTCAGGGAAAGACACGATTTCTACGTACGCTTTCTTGACATAATGTCGAATAAAGGTTATTCCATTGCAACAATGGCTAAACGCAGTTTTGTTTATCCGACAAAAATACCCAGGCCCAATATTACAGATTTAGCCCTGGATATAAAGTTTCTTATTGACGAATTGAAAAGAACCGGATTATTGAAAAATGAAAAAGACTTAGTTATATCAGGATATAGTGAAGGGAGCGTTATTGCTTCAAAAGTTCTTGGTATTCTTAAAAATCAGCCCTATGCATGTATCCTGTTAGGTTCAGCCACGCTTGGGAACGATTGTAGCAATACTTCAATAGAAAATTTTCCTATGACAGATGTTCTGCGCCGGTTAAAACACTGGGACGACGGGCAGATCCAAACAGAGTTCAATCAGCTTTGCCAGATCCAAAATGCCTTGCTGTATATGACTGAAGAAGAATTTGAAAATGAATATAAAAACTCCAATCCTTTCGGATTCGGATTTGCTCCCTGGGAATCCTTTTATATCGACAGAGAAGGAGCTTTTTATGATCCTGTGCCCAATCTTTTATATGCCAATATCCCTGTTTTGATATGTGTTGGCGAGAATGATGTTTCCATGCCCATGACATCTGCAAGAAAAGTCTGTGAAAGACTAATGAACAATGGATTATCCGTTACCTTCAGATACATAGAAAATGAAGTGCACCAATATAATAAATATGATGTTTTTCCTGT
This sequence comes from uncultured Rikenellaceae bacterium, assembly GCA_964435015.1. Lineage (GTDB taxonomy): Bacteria > Bacteroidota > Bacteroidia > Bacteroidales > VadinHA17 > LD21. The sequence goes on along the minus strand of CAYSXP010000001.1, from coordinate 151,474 downwards.
TATTGACACATGGCTGAACAGCAAATTTCAATCCACATCTTTCATCCTGCAGAAATCCGATTCTTTGATAATTGAAAAATTCGCAGATGAGAAAAAATTAAATGATGAAATATCTGCCATTCCCTATGAAGGCGGCCATCCGGATGAAATTATAAAATGTTATAAGAAAGCTGCCGAAATCAATGTGACAAATGCTGATATCTGGTTTACCCTGGGATTAAAGCTTTTTGCTGACAACTTCAATGCTGAAGCCTATAACTCATTTTCCAAAGCGGCAGACAGCACTTTTATTCTGTATTTTGCATCACTGGTTTGGATGGGACATCTAAAAGACCTTATGAACAGCCGGAAAGAAGCTGTTCTTCTTTATCAAAAAGCCCTTGCTGCATATCCGGGATTTCCGGTACAACATGATAACTGGAATATTGCCATCAATAAAACATGGATTGAAGATAGATTAAAGGTTCCTTTTAAGGGAATTAAACAGTAATCAAAACAAAGTCAAATGCCACCCGGTAAATATGGCTTCGTATGGTTAATTCCTGCACAACCCGGCATGAAGTCATGTTGAAGGAAAACACCTTCTTAAACTGAATTGAAGGATCTTTAATAAGCTAATGGATCCTGTAAAAGAGGATTTCTATTCTTTCTTTCCCGGTTCCACCGCTTCAGGCCGGACAGTACAATTTACTGAACATTGCCATGGATTGCGGCATGTCAGGCCGGCTTCCGGCAGTTGTCGACGCTCCATTTACCGGCGCCGTATGAAGCAATGAAAAGGAACAGAAAACTGAAAAGCACCGTCAGCTCTCCATGATTATTGATCGGCAGCAATCCGGCCGGGGAATGTCCTATGAAATATGCCGCGGCCATCTCGCCACTGGCGATAAACGCCGTTATTCTTGTCTGCCATCCTATCAGGATCAGCAGTCCGCCAACTGCCTCAATAACAGCAGCAATGATCATCATGACGTTGTCAGGGGGAATACTGCCGCTCAGAAATCCGCTGATTTTCTGAATACCGTGCGGTATAAACAGCAGTCCTGTGACTATTCTCAGGAGGGCAAAAATCTCATTATGGTATTTTTCAGGAAATTTCATAAAAAGCAACATTTAATGATTTGATAATTCTGTTTTGTTCCTGACTGATTAAACACCACTGCATCATTTATGTTCAACCTGAATGCAACCTTCTGTGCTTTACAGGCTGCCTCGTATCTGACCCGGCAAAGTTCACGAAGCTGCACAGGGGATACCCGGTTTAATCAGAGGCCAAATGAATCCGGATTCATTCTGATATTAATCACTCCTGCCTGCTGTCAGATCCTCTCCATCACTTTTTTAAAGGGCGCCAGTAGCGTGTTCCAGGGAACCTGCGACAGAACCATCAGTACAAGTGTGGCAGGCGAAAAATATGACACCGCAAGAACTATCGCAAGCCCGTTGTTCATATAGGCTGATCCTACCGCAGCGGCAATCCTGCTTTCCCTGCTTTCACGGGGAATTGTCATGTAACCAATAATATGCAGAAGAATGAAGATCAAATATAACGCTGCCAGCTTCCAGGCAAGCCCAGGCGGATTTGCAAGAATGATTTCCCTTTGAGATGAGATGGTGACAAACACAAATGAAAAAATAATCAGTACATTGAAAGAAGTTAAAAGATCATGCAAACGTGCCACCACATTGGGCAGGAGTTTTTTTGTCACCTGTGAAAGAATCATGGGAACAAAAACCAGGATAATTATATCCCTGAGCATCAGCAATTCATTAATATCCACCGGGTGCACATTCACCAGCCGGAACAGCAGGGGGACGGATAAGGGAGCAACAAGCTGTGTCAATATTGCCAGGCTCATGGAAAGCGCTATATTACCCCTGGCGATATCGGTCAGCACCGGCGATGAAACACCTGCAGGCATCGCTGTGAGCAGAAGCACCCCTATGGCAAACTCACGGTCAAATATCGAGGCTACGAAATAAAAACCCAGCGGAACGGCAATCATGTAGACAAAGGTGAGCCACGACATCAGCCGCAGATTTTTCATGTTCTCTATGACTTCGATGGCATCTATCTTTATGAAAGCCACGAAAAGCATCATGGAAAGGAGAACCTTCGGCACAACCGGAGATGCGTTCACTTCAACGGGCGGGAAGAGTCCGAAAATGATCCCGGCAATCATTACAACCCAGAAGTGCGTTTCAACAAGCCTTATGATCTTCATCCAATCATCCGTTATATCCGGCAGTCCGGAAAAACATGCCGGCAAAGATCATTAATTTTGCTTTTCAGTGAACATCCGGGCCGGAATTTTTGTATAACCCCTGCCATATAGATTGTTAAATAATTATCATTCATATTTTCATTTCTGTAAAATCAGGATTAAATTCAGCCACCCGTATACGGGCGACCGGATACGCTCCGCATTACATAAAACACAAGTGACACCATGAAAATAATAGTTCTTGACGGATTTGCCCTGAATCCGGGCGACCTGAGCTGGGAAAACCTCCGCAGCCTTGGCAATGTATGTGTTTATGACCGTACTCCGGCTGAGCTGGTATTGGAGCGGTCGGCAGGTGCTGAAGCCCTGCTCACCAACAAAACCGTGCTGGATGCCGGAATCCTCAGGTCGCTCCCGGGGCTCAGGTATGTCGGAGTGCTTGCAACCGGATACAATGTCATCGATATTGATGAAGCCCGCAGGCTGGGAATAACTGTGACAAATATTCCCGCCTACAGTACCAGCTCCGTGGCTCAGCATACATTCGCCCTCATCCTCGAACTGAATCTTCACATACAGCGGTACAGCGACTCTGTTTTCGCAGGAAAATGGTCTGAATCAAAGGATTTCACATTCCGCGACCTGCCCCTGAAGGAACTTGCCGGCAAAACACTCGGCATCATCGGATTCGGAAACATTGGAAGAAAAGTATGCGAAATTGCCCTTGCATTCGGAATGAAAGTGATTGCATATTCCCCTTCGCGCAGCAATGCGCCGGGATCAGACGATTTTGAATGGGATGATCCCCACGGCCTGCTTTCACGTTCCGACATTGTAACCATCCACTGTCCGCTCACCCCTGAAACGGCAGGGATGATCAATAAAAACAGACTGAAACTGATGAAAAAAAGTGCATTCCTGATCAACACCTCACGGGGACCCCTGATCGTTGAGGAAGATCTTGCCGGCGCCCTCAATGCAGGCATTATTGCAGGTGCAGGACTCGATGTCCTGGCCGTGGAACCTCCCCCGCCCGGCAATCCCCTGCTGAAGGCAAAAAACTGTATCATAACACCCCATATTGCCTGGGCAACACTTGAAGCCAGGACAAGACTTATGGAAACTGCAGTTCAGAATATCCGGGCCTTCATTGCAGGATCACCTGAAAATGTTGTCAATAAATAACGCCGGCCTGGTGCGAAGCCTGGTAATTCTGTTTTTAAATATCCCGATTCGCACCATCCTTTGCCCTGATTAACATATGTTCCAAATCATTGCCATGAAGATTGAACATGGATGGAACATAGTAATAAACATTTCCTCCGGACGTTTTATATCTGATGACAGGATTAAATGATGAAATGATGACAAAGGCACGGATCATTTTTTTGACAGGGGCCGTCATGATGTTACTGGTTTGCTCCGGTCTCATGCCGGATCAGGAACTGGCTGCCCAGACAGGAACCGAAAAGACAGCGCCGAAAACGACACAAACCAAAACTGCTCCGGCTCAGAAACCGGCAACTCCTGCACCTAAGCAGTCAGTTCCCGCACAGAAGCAGGCAGCTCCGGCACAGAAGCAGGCAGCTCCGGCACAGAAGCAGGCAGCTCCGGCAAAAAAACAGGCGAGCCCGGCACAGAAGCAAAGCACTCCCGCTCAGAAGAAACCCTCCTCTGCGGTTCCCGGAACAAAGACTGCCGGCAAGGCCCCGGAAACGGGAACAATTAAGATAGGCACGCAGGTTTGGACGGCATCAAACCTCAACGTGGTAACCTTCAGGAACGGTGACACCATTCCCGAAGCAGGGACAAATGAGGAATGGGTTTCAGCAGGAAAGTCTGAAAAGCCTGCATGGTGCCACTATAACAATGATCCGAAAAACGCTTCCAAATACGGAAAGTTGTATAACTGGTATGCAGTGAACGATCCCCGCGGCCTTGCCCCTGCCGGCTGGTCATTGCCCGATGCCTCCGACTGGGCTCAGCTTGCAGGATTCCTCGGCGGAGCCGGCACTGCAGGAAACAGGCTGAAAAGCAGCAGCGGATGGGCCGACGGGTATATAGGCACAAATGAATCGGGATTCAGCGGACTGCCCGGAGGATACCGCGTCGAAAACGGCAGCTTCCTCAACATCGGAAGCATTGCCACCTGGTGGACCATTACGGAAGGCAGGCCGGGGTCAGCGATTGACTTTTACATCGGACAGCGGGGCTCACTGGAAAGAAGCAACAACCCGAAACAGGTGGGAGAATCCGTAAGATGCATCAGGAAACAGTAACAGCATCCCGGTAAATGGCTTCAGTTTCCTTCAAAGCAGCTCTTCCATGATCAGCCCGTAAATATCAGCTTTAACCATTATTTTTTAATGATTAAATTTGTCATGGAACCAAAGGCAGGATAAAAGCCGCTTTTTTCATAAATATACAGTGCCATGGTAATAGGAATAGACATCGGAAGCACAACCACAAAGGTGGCAGCGGTGGATTCAGGAAAAGAAGGTATCATCATGGTCAGGACAAGGGCTGTCGACGCCATCACATCGGCGACAGGGGCATTCGGGAAGCTGCTTGTCGAGAATAACCTGAACCTCGTCAACATAGAGAAGATAAACATCACCGGGGCCGGAGCTTCCAGGATACCGGGAAACCTGTTCGGTATCAGCACCAGCAGGATAGATGAGATGACTGCCATCGGAACAGGCGGAAAATACCTGGCAAAAAAGGACAGGATCATCATTTCGAACATCGGGACGGGCACAGCGGTCATTGAAGTCGACGGCTCAGCAATCACCCATCTTGGAGGCACAGGCGTGGGAGGCGGCACAATAACCGGACTGGCCCGGCAGCTGCTTAATATCTCCGATTTTGATACCATCATGAGCTATGCCGCAAAGGGCAACATCAACAATATCGATCTTCAGATAGGCGACATTGCTGAAGGCAATATCGGCTTCCTTAACAGTGAGTTTACCGCCTCCAACTTCGGAAAGATGCTCGATACAGCCACCAGGGAAGACATAGCAGCGGGGATCCTGAATCTGACATACCAGGTCATTGGCATGGTTTCGGTGTTCGCTGCCAGGAGCAAGAACAACAACACCGTGGTGGTAACCGGAAACGGCAGTAACAATGTTATCGGCCAAAAAATACTTGCAGCCATCTCGAACATGTACAACATCCGGTTTGAGTTCCCTGCAAGCGCCGAATTTGCGACGGCAATAGGAGCGGCGAAAAGCTGAAAAACAGGCATTACCAGTGATCCGGATCTTTCCGGAAAGTTTAAGCGGTCCCGGGAACCATTGCATTATGCCTTTCTCAGACCCGGCATAAATATGCAGATTATGATATTTATGCCTGAACATTATCAGGAATTCCGTACTTTTACGGATCCGGGACGTTAGCTCAGCCGGTTCAGAGCGCTTGCTTCACACGCAAGAGGTCGACAGTTCGAATCTGTCACGCCCCACCCCGCAGACATGCTGCTTCCTGAATCCCGTCATACCGGGATTTTATTAACGCCCGGCCCCGGTCAATAAGGCTGTAATAACAAAATACGACTTTCCCGGCCTCCGAACCTCATCCTAAAACGGACCATGCAATAATCTGAACTGTTGTTAAACCTTTAACAGAACCCTGCAGCACGGGGAAATCAGGCTTAAATTTATCCTGCCCCGGTGATCTTAATGCTTTTTTCAGAAATACCATGAAAATTTCAGTAAATTTGAGCATGATCTATTGATAGTTATTAACGTAAAAAACTGACACCAATGAAAAAAATGAATCGCCGGACATTCCTTGGGAACGGGGTAGCTGCAGCAGCCATGGTGACTGCCGGAAAATCCCTGCCCCCGGAAGAAGGAGACACGACGGCCCCGCTCAGGAAAAACAATGCGGAACCTTTCAACCCGGTAACATTCAATGCAATGCCCACACGGTCATTTGGCAAGACAGGCTACAAGGCGGGAATACTGAGTCTCGGGGGGCAGGCAACCATCGAAATAAAAGGCAGGGAAGATGAATCTGAAAAGATTATCAACCGGGCCATTGACCTGGGTGTCAACTATATTGATACAGCGGCTTCTTACGGCCAGGGAGTGAGCCAGCTAAATATTGGCAGGGTAATGAAGACCCGCAGAAATGAAGTGTGGCTCTCAACCAAAACCCACGACCGCACCTACGACGGATCAATGCGCCTTCTTGAAGAGAGCCTTAAGAACCTTCAGACCGACCACATCAACCTCTGGCAGCTGCATAATGTCCAGCGCCAGGATCAGGTCGACCAGATCTTTGCACCCAACGGAGCGATAAAAGCACTGGAAAAAGCCAAATCGGAGGGTATTGTAAAGTTTGTTGGTATTACCGGGCACTACGAACCACTGGTGCTGCTTGAGGCAATAAAACGCTATCCTTTCGACGCAATTCTCCTTGCTGTCAATGCTGCCGACGTCCATTACCTGAGCTTCAAGAACTATCTGCTGCCTGCAGCACAGGAAAAAGGCATTGCAATCGTCGGAATGAAAGTTACAACCAGAAGCCGCTTGCTGTCTTCATGGACCCCGCCCCCGCCCGAACAGCAGCATGAACAGCTCCGTACCTCCAAACCGGGAACAATATCCATCAGGGAAGCACTGACGTACAATATGAGCCTGCCGGTCAGCACAACAATAATCGGAGTTGACAATGTGGCACAGATTGAAGAGAACGTAAGAATTGCTTCCGAATTCTCCCCCCTGAGCCAGCAGCAAATGGAGGAGATCGAGTTCAAGACCCTGCCTGTTGTACGACAGGCCCTCTTCTTCAGGAGATGGGATCTGGGAGCCTGATGAAGACCCTCTTGTTTGTTAAAATTTTCGTTTAATCAACCTGTTATGAAAAGCATTGTCGGAATTGGCAGCATCACCTGTCTTTTACTGTTGTTAATCAGTGTCTCCTGCAAAAAAGGTGAAATTCCGGTATTAACTACAGCCGGTATAACCAAAATTACAACCACTTCAGCTTCAACCGGAGGAAACATAACCAGCGACGGCGGCAGTGCGGTCACTGCCCGGGGAGTTTGCTACAACACAACGGGGAATCCGACAATCGCCAATACCAGAACCATCGACGGGGCCGGCTCAGGTTTGTTCACAAGCGATCTTTCACTGCTTGCTCCCCACACCTATTACTATGTAAGGGCATATGCCGCCAACAAGGCAGGAACAGCCTACGGAAATGAGGTCGGTTTTACAACATCTGAACTCATTACCGGTACTGTTGATGACATTGAAGGAAACACCTACAAAACCGTTACCATCGGAAATCAGGTATGGATGGCCGAGAATCTTAAAACCACCAGGTTTACTGATGGCACCGGCATCCCTCCTGTTCCGGGCAATATTGAGTGGAAAAGCCTCAGTACTCCCGGATACTGCTGGTATGATAACGACGAAGCCGCCAATAAATCAACCTATGGGGCCTTGTACAACTGGTATGCGGTGGCCTCAGGCAAATTATGTCCTGCCGGCTGGCGCATTCCCTCAGATGAGCAGTGGAAAACACTGACGACTTATCTTGGAGGTGAGTACCTTGCCGGTGACAAGCTCAAGGAGGAAGGCGCTGAACACTGGAAACATTTCAATGACAAGGCCACCAATGCAAGCGGATTCACGGCCCTGCCCGGAGGAGGCCGTATCGACGGCACTTTCGTTTTAATCGAAGAATCGGGAGTCTGGTGGACATCAACGTCGTTCAATGAGGATCAGGCTTACTTAAGAGAGCTCGATAATTTCGTAACGGAAGTATTATCGGGGTATCTGAGCAAAAAACATGGTTTCTCCGTACGATGCGTAAAAAACAACTGACGCCAGTTCACAAAACTGTTGACGAAAACCAATATTGCCCGAATATCCACGGAAGTGCCAGACTGCAGTGGCAGCAGGCTGCCCGGCGTCCCCAAGACATGTTAAACCATTGAATTGACTTTTTCAGCAACTCCTTTTGCGATATCCGAACATCGTCCGATATAATTGCCTGAAAGATAGTACTCTGCATCACCCGGAACGGAAAAGTTCGCGCCGCAGATATCATAGCAGGCAGTTGATCCGAATTCCCTGCGGAACCAGCTTCCCAGCCTCTCACTGAAATGGATTGAACGGTTGAAATTGTTTATCCCCTCATCCATTGCTTCATTGCTGTTCGCCCTGAACAACCGGTTCATTCTTGCAACCCTGATGAAATCTTTTTCCATCTCCGCCGTTTCGGAACTCAGAGCCATCACACCGACCGCAAGGGCGCCGCAGGTTCTGTTCAGCATCGCGAGCCCCCCTATCAGCAGCCACGATACTTCATACAGCTCCCCTACCGCCCTGAACCTTTTATCGAGACCTTTCAGCACATTGCCGGCGCAATGGAAGTTTTGAGATTCAAATCCGGCAAGCAACATGGTATATGATTCGCGAGCCACATCGGGGATTAGGTCGGGCCTTTTCACTGAGGCTGAATACAACCTGTAAAAATTACCTGCGGCCTTCCTGCATGCCGGCATCCCTCCCTGCCTGATATTTCCGCAGATACAGGTTCCATTGAACTCCTCAAAACGTTTTGCATAAGTCTGCCCCCTGCTTATCAGTTCAAGCTTTTCAGATAATCCGGCAGGCCATTTCTTCTCATATCCCATGTAAATCAACGGCGCTGTAAGGGCTCCGCATTCCATGGCAGGGCCCGCAATGCCGCCCGACATTGCTCCGGTGTATAATACCAGAGAGGAATGATCAGTTCTGTTGATGTCGAGAAGCGTCTGCATAACGGACGGGGCACAATGACCCATCCGGTAATAATTTTTCAGGGTCCTGCCTTTTCCTGAAGTAAGCAAAACATAAATACCCGGTCCTGCAGTTCCGACCACGGCCGCAACTATCAGACCTGTCCGCGAAAAATCCCTCCTGTTCATCATTCTGCCTCCCATACCGCCGGCCATGCCGATTCTGTTTAATAGTGCCGGTTAATCAATGCTTCTCACAGTTGCTCCAAAAGGTAACGGCAATACCGTCAACCGGTATAAACAAATTCACCCGGAGATTCAGTAAAGCCTGAACAACACCCTTTCAGCCTGCCTCTCCTCACTGTATCATTAGCTTAAAGGAATGATCAACTGATCATTGTCATTTCAAATTTAACCATAAAAACAAATATCTGCCTGAATTGCACCGAAATAAATTTTGAGGCTGCATCAACCGGTTAATTGAAGGATATACACCCGGGGGGTCCGGGGATCAGTTGAGTTTTGTTCAGAGTATTGTCAAATCGCCGGCGAAATGCGGGAACCTATGCCGGCTGACGACCAGTATTGCTGATACAGCCTCATTTTATCTTAATTATCAGTTTAATCAATCCATTTCTCTCTGACCGGAACGGCGAACATTTCGGGACCAGAAGAATGTGACACCGTTCATTTCCGTCATGTCAATAATCCTGAACCCGTGAGTTTTCAGAACCCCGGATACCTCATTCCTTGACATTTTTTGTTCCGTAACCGAGCCAAACAGGTTCCTGATGCTGAGTAAGAGCCGCCCTGATGAATGACCATGTTTTACATTTACCGGTCTTTCCGTTCCTGAATCGGAGAAACATCCGATAAAACTGGCTTCCGGCGGAAGGATACGGTAGAGATTATGCAGAAATCTGTCAAGATGCCTGACAAGATTGAGTTTCTTCATGTTCACCAGCGTCCTGACGTTTCTCAGGTCGCTCTCATCGTAATAGTAATGCTGCCCTGGAGAAAGCACAAGCATATGAGGCTCCGACAACAGACCCTTATTCTTAAGATACCGGAGGAAATTATCTCTCCCTTCAGCTGTCATGTGCAAAATCGCCTGCTTCAGGTCGGGCTTTGGCTGCGGACTATTTTCCTTGTTCATGTCATTGCTTTTCATTTGCCGGAAATAACATCTTTATAACCTGCGTGTTCAAAGTGCCGTTTGCTGCTCATAAAAATAGTTCCGGGAAATAAGTCCGTCAATACGCAAATGCCGGACAAATGGGAAAACAGGATAAAAACCGGGGAACTTTGTCAGTCAAATACGGCTATGCAATGACGATATAACGACGTTAATGATACGATTCGGTCATTTCGTCAAAAACAGCCGGTAATTTACCGGCTGTTTTGAGCAGGCCGGCCGGAGCCTGCAATTCGTCAATATATAATCATTGATATTCAGCGGCATATAAAACAAGAACTTAATTTAAATAAATCCTGACCTGAAAACATATTTTGACCAGGCAACTGTTTTCAATGATTAAAAAACCGGAAAAAGCCGGTTTTTCCGGTTCCGGTCAGCAAAAATCAGCCTGTGTTCCTTCAAATCTCTCATGCCAGGTGTAAAAAATTCACTGCGCCGCATGAACAGGTTTAATCCGGTACTTTCCGCTGCAGACAACTGATCCGGACGGAAAAACTGCCTGACGCCATCAACGCGGTTCAGGCAGACCGGTCTTTCCGGCTGCACGAGCCGGCAGATACAAACAGCGACAGAGGACCTGTTTATTGCATGATAAACGGCCACATAGGGAAAAATGATCATTTTACACAGAAGATTACTGGCTTTTCACGGGTAACTTTATATTTTTGGGGAACATTCCGGAATCAGAATCCGGGAGTATTCTGTAACCAGCACCCGGAAAAGACATCCGGACAAAACACGGAGCTGTATCAATACATGCAAATCATGTCATTATCAGTAATTTAAAAATAAAATCATATCAGGATGAAAAAGAACCTTTCAATCACACAGATGAGATATGCCATGGTCATTTTGGTGATATTGTTTTCCTTCCGGGGAATATACTCCCAGGTCAGACTTACTGAAGAGGATTGGGTGATTCCCACCTGGTCCGTTCTTCCGGCAGACAGGAATCCGATGTTCTTCAAGGGAGAATCATACCAGGGAGCATCAAAAGTCATTTACCCTTATGGCCTGAATGACATGATTTCGGATGTAAGGGCCGACAAGGCATGGAAAACCCTTATCCTTGAAAATGAATACATCAGGCTTGCGGTTACTCCCGAAATAGGAGGTAAGCTTTATTATGCAACCGACAAAACAAACAATTACAATTTCATCTACAAGAACGATGTAGTGCGCCCGTCCAACATCGGGATGCTTGGTGCATGGGTTTCGGGCGGCATTGAATGGTGCGTGCTGCATCATCACAGGGCCTCTACATTTCTGCCGGTCGACTGGAGCTCATCTGAAAACAGCGACGGCAGCAAAACTGTATGGGTAGGGGAAACAGAACCCCGCCACCGCATGAGATGGACGATCGGAATAACAGTGTTCCCGGACAGGTCATATTATCAGGCTGAAGTTAAGATCACCAATCCGACACCCTACACACACACATTCCTTTACTGGGCCAATGTGGCAGCACATACCAACCGGGATTACCAGGTCATCTTCCCGCCCAGTGTCCGGTTTGCAACTTTTCATGCAAAAAACAGTTTTACCCGGTGGCCGTTTTCAACAGAGGTCTACAGCGGCCAGGATTTTACAAGAGGTGTGGACATAAGCTGGTGGAAAAACGCGGAGAATTCAAATTCATTTTTTGCTCACGATCTTAAGGAGGATTTCATGGGCGGATATGATCATGGAAGGCAGGCAGGGACCGTTCATATCGGCGACCACAACATTGTCAAAGGGGCAAAACTCTGGGAATGGGGATCGGGTGCAAGGGGTCAGGCTACCGAGGCCAGGCTCACGGAGAAAAGCGGTCCGTATGTTGAAATAATGGTCGGGGCTTTCTCCGACAACCAGCCCGATTACAGCTGGATAAGACCTTACGAGGTTAAGACATTCAAACAATACTGGTATCCTGTAAAAGACATTCAGGGTTTTAAAAATGCCAACCTGAATGGTGCGGTTAACCTGGAGGCAAGGGAGAAAAATCAGGTGTTCCTCGGTTATTATTCCACCAGGAAAGTGGCAAAAGCCACTATCGTACTGAAACAGGGTGACAGAACGATTTTTGAAACCACAACCGGAATATCGCCTGAAAAGGCTTTCACACGGATAATCAGGCCGGAGGTTCCGTTCATAATGGAGGACCTTTACACACAAATGTCTGACCAGGAAACAGGTGAGGTGCTTGTTTCATATAAGCCGGTTGCATCAAAGCGTGAGGATAAGCTTCCGGAAATCGTTAAAAGACCCGATGATCCGAAGGATATTCCGACTGTTGAGGAGCTGTATCTCGCCGGCAGCCGCATTCAGCAATTCCACAATCCGACCCTTGATCCAATGGACTATTATACGGAAGCCCTTAAAAGGGATCCGGGAGACATAAGAACCAACACAGCCGTCGGTAATAATTTTCTCAAAAACGGTGACTATATAAGGGCAAGAGCCTGTTTTTCGAGGGCCATAAAAAGACTTACAAGGGATTACACCCGTCCGCAGGACTGCGAGCCCCTGTATCTTCAGGGGATAACCCTCAAGGCAATGGGACTTTATGACGAAGCCGCTGACACATTGTATCGTGCAACATGGGATCATGCCTGGCATTCGGCTGCATATCTCGAACTTGCAAGAATCTCCTCCCTGCGGGGCGATTTACTGAAAGCACTTGTTGAAATTGATGAGTCATTGTCAACAAATGCGAGGAACAATCCGGCAATTGCGCTTAAATCGGCACTGCTGAGAAAGACAGGGGATCTCAAAGGTGCTGCTGAACTTCTGGAAGGCATCGTAAAACACGATCCGCTGGATTTCAGGGCAGTAAATGAGTATTATCTGATTCTGAAATCATCAGGCGACAGGCAAAAAGCCGATGCAGTGCTTGCGGACCTGGCAGGTAAAATGAGGGATTTCGATCAGAACTATCTTGAACTCGCAATAAGCTACCTTAACGATGGATTTTTACAGGAAGCGGAAGATGTATTGAAGAGATTCAGGGGCAGCAATCCGCTGGTTAACTATTACCTGGGATATATTCTCGACAAAAACGGGAACAGGCCCGAAGCATTGAAGTTATTCAGATCAGGATCCGCACTGCCTGTCGACTACGTTTTCCCTTTCAGGCTTGAGACTGTAAATGTACTCAGGCTGGTATCATCCTGTCTGCCTGACGATGCTAAACCCTGGTACTATCTCGGCAATCTGCTTTACGACAAGCAACCTGGAGTGGCTGTTGAATGCTGGGAAAAGGCCGTCAGCCTTGATCCGCAGCTTGCAATCGCCTGGAGAAACCTGGGATGGGGATATTACTATGCCATGGACAATGGCGGCAGGGCAATTGAAGCATATGAAAAAGCGATCGCACTTGAAAAGAACGAGCCTGTTTACTACACCGAACTGGATGCGCTTTACGAAATGAGCAATGCTCCTGTTGAAAAGAGACTCAAACTGTTTGAGGGAAGCAATGAAACTGTAAGAAAACGTGATGATTCATTTATCCGTCAGATCGTTGTGCTTACCCTTGCCGGGCAGCCGGAAAAGGCAGTGGAGTATCTGGCTGGAAGAAACTTCAGTTACCGTGAAGGAAGCTCCAGGGTACGTGAAGTACTGATTGATGCTCACCTGATGATGGGAAGGAAGTACATGGAACAAGGGAATTTCAAAAAAGCACTGGAGGAATTCATGCTTGCGCGTGTTCCCGACGAAGAAGGAGGAAGTGCAAGGACCGGAGCCCGTGAGGTGCAGGTCGATTATCATATCGGCCTGGCATACGAGGCGCTGGGAAACAAGTCAAAAGCCAGAAGCTGTTTTACCATGGCGGCAAAACCTGAAATCAGGGATGGGAACTATATCAGATACTATCAGGCATTGAGCCAGGCAAAGCTCGGCAACAAATCAAAGGCTGCGGAAATATTCAATTCAATGATGGATGCCGGGGAAAAACAGATCAGCAGCTCTGGCAGCGATACCGATTTTTTTGCCAAGTTTGGTGAAAGGGAAGCTAAAAACATAATATTGTCGGGGGCGTACCTGCTGAAAGGACTTGCCAGTAAAGGCCTGGGCAACCCCGGCCCTGCAAGGGAGAACCTGGAGAAGGCGCTGGAGCTTTCCGCCGGCAACCTTTATGCGAAGGTCGAACTAATGGATCTGAAATAGAAAAGCCGGCATCAGTAAAATAATGCGCTGAACATCATTTTCCCGTGATGTTCATTGATGCCGCATAATATCGGGGATCAACGGCAATTTCAGCATTGAAGGTTCCGAGGTCCAGTTCATTATAGTCTTCCGAGGGATAAATCTTCATTGCCCTGCCCGATACAAATATCCTGACAGGCATATTGAAACCGGGCACGCAGTTGGTCCATCTGAATTTCAATTTACTGCCGGCGATGTAATACTCAAGAACCGGAATACGAATGTCCCTGAGGTACTGGTCAAAAAAAGGTTTCAGATCCAGACCTGAACGGGAGCTGATGTAGTCTTCCACCTGCGATCCCTTCACAACCTGATGGTAAAATTCCCTGTTCAGTCCCCTCAGGATGCTCCTCCACTTTTCATCATCATCTATAACCTGGCGGAGGGTATGAAGCATGCTGCCACCCTTGTAGTACATATCGCCCGATCCGGTGAAATTGACGTTGTAGATACCTGTTATTGTCCTTTTGTTGAGTATTCTTTTCCGGCATCCCAGTATATATTCGCTCGCGGCTTCCTTCCCGTAATAATATTCCAGATACAGGCTCTCGGCATAGTTTGTAAAGCTTTCATGGACCCACATATCGGCCGCATCTTCATTTGTTATGCTGTTCCCGAACCACTCATGGCCTGATTCATGGATTATGATGAAGTCGAATCTGCCGCCCCAGCCCGTGCCGCTAAGATCTTCGCCCATATAGCCATTCCTGTAGCCGTTCCCGTATGTCACCGAACTCTGGTGCTCCATGCCCAGGTAAGGTACCTCAACCAGTTTGTAACCATCCTCATAGAAGGGATAGGGTCCGAACCAGTGTTCAAATGCCTCCAGCATCCTTGCAACCTGTTTAAACTGGGATTTTGCCTTTTCAAGATTCTCACTTAGGACATAATAATCACAATCGAGCCTGCCATTCTCGCCCTGACAGACCTCAGAGAAATGTGAATATCCGGCTATGTTGATACTGACCCCATAGTTGTTGATCGGATTGGCAACAAACCAGTGGAATGTGGCGGTCCTGTTACTGTTCTGTGTCCTGGACCGGAGCCGTCCGTTGGATACGGCTGTCAGTTCCCGGGGGACAGTAATGCTTATCAGCATGCTGTCGGGCTCATCATACAGATGGTCCTTGCATGGCCACCAGAGGCTCGCGCCGTCGCCCTGGCAGGAAGAAGCGATAAATGACCGTCCTTTGCTGTCCTTCGACCAGGTGATGCCTCCTTCCCAGGGAGGACGTTCCGCAACCCGCGGCTTTCCGCCAAAATCAAGCACAACCGAGCATGTTGCCCCCACAGTCGGTTCTTCAGCAAGCCTGATCAGGTAAACATTACCTTCCCGGCAGAAATTCAGCGGCCTGTCATTCTGCCTGGCACCGGTTATCACCATTGGTTCCTGCAAATCGACCTGCATTACCCCTGAGGGTCGAAGAACCCTGTAAACCACCGTGTTGGTCCCGGTTAGGGTGCTGTCAGCCGGATTTACACTGATATCAAGATGATAATATTTAAGATCCCACCATGATCTTTCGGGAGTTATTGATCCGCGAAGGGTATCCTGCCGGGTAAAAGATCTGAATGACGGGGGAATGAACTGCGAATTCAGACAAACTGATGATATCAGAAAGAAAGCAACAGCAGTAAGGAACTTCTTCATAAGAAAAGATCAATTAATACAGGATCTGCCAAATGTATAAAAAAGAGTCTGTTTTAGAGTCCTCTTTCCCGTCAAACAGTATTTAAACAGCAAAGATCAGCCAGTTAAAAGGTTCGATGCTTTCAGCATATTGATTCCAAATGTTGTAACGGAATAAATGGATTAACCATTTACCGTGAAATTTTAATAATTTTACTGAAGATACTGCAACATTTTCGTGGTATGCAAGTCTTTGTAACATATTCCGAGAATAACCTGTCCATGCGGCTTCTTCAGACCAACACATATCATTTCACATCACAACAATCTCTTAAATCTATAAACTATGAGTTTTAACCGCCGCGAATTTTTAAGGGTAAGCGGTATTACGGCTGCCGGTTCTCTGGTTGTACCTCCATTCATTAATTCCTGTAAAAGGGTAAGGCTTTCTGACAGTGCGGAGAGTTATTTCAATCACTTCGAGGTTACCCCGGAGCTTATGCAGAAAGTGATATCTGCTGCCATGGAGAAAGGAGCTGATTATGCGGATCTTTTCTTTGAACACACTCTTGCAAACTACAGTGCTCTGGAAGATGGCAAAGTGAACAGTTCCTACTCCAATATTGGTTTTGGTGTGGGAATAAGGGTATTGAAAGGGGAACAGACAGGCTATGCCTATTCGGAGAATCTGTTGCCTGATGCCATGATAAAAGCTGCGCGTACCGCAGCAAATATTGCAGACAGCCCGGGCAAATACACGCCGGTGAGCATAAATGAATATGCGCCCCCGAATTATTACCCGGTAAAAACATCATGGGAAGAAATATCGGTAAAAGATAAAATACCATTCATACAGCGGATGAACGACAACATATTCGCCTCTGACAAACGTGTAACAAAGGTCAATGCAGTACTTGGCGATTCCGCCTCCCATGTTCTCTTCTGTAATTCGGAAGGGCTGATAACATGGGATTACAGGCCCATGGTTCTGTTGTACGGAGTTTGCATTATGGAGCAGAATGGCCGGATCGAGAACTTCTTTACAGGCAGGTCACACAGAATGGGGTATGAATTCCTTACAAACGACCTTGTTGATGAGCTCTCAAAATCAGTTGTAGACAAAACCTCCCTTCTGTTTACTGCAGGAAAACCAAAAGCAGGTGAGATGGAAGTAGTGATGGGTGCCGGAGAATCGGGAATTTTGCTTCATGAGGCCATAGGTCATGCCTTCGAGGCAGATTTCAACCGAAAGAATCTTTCAATATTCTCAGACAAGATGGGTGCCAGGATCGCAGAAGACTTCGTAAAAATAGTTGATGACGGGACCTTGCAGGGAAGGAGGGGCGCGCTGAATGTCGACGATGAGGGGAATCCCTCAGAAAAAACAGTGATTGTTGAAAACGGGATCCTTACAAGTTATCTTCATGACAGGATCAGTTCGGCTTATTATAAAGTAAAGCCGACCGGTAATGGAAGGAGGCAGGACTTCAGGAATATTCCCATTCCAAGAATGAGGTGCACCTATATGGAGAACGGACCGCACAAAAGGGATGAGATCATAGCATCCGTCAAAAACGGAGTTTACGTGGAAAGTTTCAGTAACGGTGAGGTCAACATAGGACAGGGAGATTTTACATTTTATGTCAAATCCGGTTATCTTATCGAGAACGGAAAACTAACCAGGCCAATCAAGGATTTCAACATCATAGGCAACGGCCCTCAGGCTCTTTCCGATATTGTGATGGCGGCAGATGACCTTGTAATTGACAACGGATTGTGGACATGCGGAAAAGACGGACAGGGAGCGCCGAATTCAATGGGAATACCAACCGTAAAAATCAAAAAACTCAATGTTGGCGGAGTCAACTCATGATTAACATGTAATATCTGAATTATGAATACAAAGGAAAAATACAATATTGCTGACCTTGTGGTTGAACATGGTCTGAAAAAAGGTGCCGACCAGATATCAGTTTCCCTATATGAAAACCGGAGCACAAATATTGAAATCCGTGATCAGAAGATTGATACCCTCAAGGAATCGAATCAGAACGGTTTGTCCATCGACCTTTATGTTGATAAGAAATATTCATCACATTCAACCAACAGGTTGAAAAAGGAAGAGCTGCTCAGGTTTGTTGAAGAGGCAATTGCTTCAACAAGGTTTCTTGCAGAAGATGAATACAGATTACTTCCCGATCCTGATCTCTACTATAAAGGCGGAGGTCCTGACCTGAATATATATGATCCGGCGGTTGACACCCTTGATGCAAAGAAAAAAATCGATCTGGCAACCCGGGCCCTGAATGAGGCATACAAGAAGGATGAACGGATCATTGCGGTCATCTCCAATTATTATGACAGCATCCATAGCAGGATAAAAGTTGCAAGCAATGGTTTCAGGGGCGATTCTATGGGGACAAACCTGAGTATGTATGTTTCTGTGTCAGTGAAAAGCGACACAGGGCGCCCGTCGGACTACTGGTTTGAAAACTCAGTATTTTTTGACAGGCTGAAAACTAATGGGATCGGCCAAAAGGCGCTTGACAGGACACTGAAAAAGATTGATCCGAAAAAGATAGTCTCCGGCAAATATACGGTGATCATTGAGAACAGGACTGCAGAGAGGATTGCAAGTCCCCTGTATGATGCCCTTACAGGCTCAAGCATTTACCAAAAGCAGTCATTTCTCATAGGCAGGCAAAACAAGCAGATAGCATCACCTGTCCTTACGATAAATGATGATCCCCTGATAGCATCAGCTCCCGGCTCAAGGCTTTATGACAATGAGGGTCTGGCAGCGGTAAAAAGGCCGGTTATCGAAAAAGGTATTCTCATGAATTATTACATTGACAATTACTATGGCAGAAAACTCGGCATGAGGCCAACCTCGGGGAGCATGTCAAATGTTGTTTTCAATGCGGGGGAACGGAATGCGGAGGAAATGATCAGGTCGCTTAAAAAAGGCGTTTTCATTACCGGTTTTATCGGAGGTAACTGCAACGGATCGACCGGAGATTTCTCATATGGATTTGAAGGATTCCTTATAGAGGACGGAGAGCTTGTTCATCCTGTAAATGAAATGAATATCTCAGGAAACATGAACAATTTCTGGTTAAGACTCGCTGAGTCCGGAAGCGACCTGCAGGAAAACAGTACTCTCAGAATACCGTCGCTTATGTTTGATGATATTGATCTCAGCGGGACATAGGGGAGATTAGGGCACTGACCTCCCTCCAGAAGGGGCTGTGAAAAATCTGTTGGTTTTTAGCATGATTGACTCCATCAGAAAAGCAGGCGGTGTTCATTCAGGCTTCTGAACCTTATTATTTCCCAGCCAGAAAAGCGCATCGAGTACAAGTTTATTCTGTGTGTCATTACTGAAGGTAAATGACAGTTCTTTGTTTGTCCCATTCTCGTAATCAATGTCATTATGACCCATATTGAGATAGATCATCCTGTATTTCCGGTTGGTCCATACCACCGGGTAATATCCGCGGTGCCATATTTCATGGGGTTTTGGTCCCGTGCCCAATGGAAAGCTTGAAGAGTCGATCGACAAAAGGATGTCGATATCCTGATTCAGTCTCAGGTCTTTTTCCCACCTGTACCATTCGTTTGGCGAAGCAGTGAAGGTTTCCGGCATATTCCGGGTGACGGGGTGAGATTGGTTTTCGACACGAAGCACCGCTGATGTCGGCCGCCAGGTATTGCTTGCATACTGGCCTGACCCCAGGAAAAGATTGTGGTACCAGTCCCAGTTCTGGGGATAAGCGCTGGGGCTGAGGGCGAAAGCTGCAAAATGAAATCCCATCCATGCACCGCCATTATCCATGTACTCCCGGAAAGCTTCCCGCTGGTGAACCGAATCAGGCCTGGAATCGAGAAAAACAATAATATCGTAACGTGAAAGGGTGTCATGATTAAGCATGTTCCAGTTGTTGGACGATACATACCTGAATCCATATTCAGCAGCCCTTCCAGTGAACCATCTGTCAGCTTCCGCAACAAAGCTGATGTGAGCCTGATCATGCTCCCCGTCATGCAGCGACAGGACCCTGAACTCCGAATGAATAGCTGACTGATGGCAGGAACAGCAAAAAACCATTACCAGAATAGCGTTCACAACAAACAGCAATGTATAAGCTTGTTTTGTCATTTTCGATTTTTCAATAAAACAAAAACATCGTTCCAGCTTCCTCCAGTCCGCAATCATCAGTACCACCAGCCATAAGCAGCGAGCCAGGGGCCCGGATACCCTCGTTCTGTCATCGGCCTGATCTAATACGACCAGTAAGAAGGTCCGCTGGCCACGAAACTGACAGGGATTTCTTTTATAAATCCCCTGAGCCAGTCGGCACAGAAATCCATTCCCGACTCCTCGGAATAAACATGGCCGATAAATACTATTGCCTTCGGCCGGCCCTGCTGAACAGCATCGCGCACATATTCATAGGTCTCCCACTGGGGAACCTCACCTGCAATAACCGCGTCAACACTGTTGTCGGCCAAAGCCCTTAAATGGGCACTGCTTCCCGGTGATCCGCACAGGAACCTTATGCGCGATACTTTCAGGTCAGGCTTCCCAACCACATAAAATGCATTCTCCGGAAAAATCTTTTTAAGATACCCGAGCAACCCCTCAATAGTGGTTTCCGGAACTGAATAATCGTCAAGACGCCCGTTCACAGTGTAATTCTTCCATCCGAGCCTGTTTGCCATACCCGATAAGATACCGTCAGGCTGCATGCGGTGAATATAGTCGTGAAATCTCCATATCACCAGTTTATGATCATCAATAAACTTTTTCTTCTCAAGGTAAACGGGATCATCCTGCAAACTGACGGTCTCGTCAAGATGATTATAAAAAAGCGGTTCGTGGGGAATAATCAGGTTACAATTCATTTCCACCGCCTTTTTCAGAACATCCATGGTGGCGAACATGGTGGTGACAATTCCTGTAACCTTTGTTTGAGGATCTCCTGTCTTAATCACATCGACGGTGTTGGGAATGATCCGGCTTCCCGTTTTTGCAATTATTGATTCTATTATTGCCGATGCGGTGGTATTTTCCCCGGTTTTTGCGTTCTGACCTCCGGCAGGGCCGGAAATCACTCCAAGGAACAAAGCCATGAAGAAAGCTGATAGATTTTTCATACTGGGATAATTTAAAATTTAATTGTCAGAAGACCTGCTCTGTGGGTTTAAGTTTTATTAAATATAGGTTCTTTAAAAAGCCAATATCAGTATCTGTGCAATGAAAATCCGCAGGAACATTGTAAGCGGGTAAACTGTTGCGTAGGCAATGGAGGGAGCCTCCGACTGCGCGATGCTGTTTGCATATGCCAGTGCGGGAGGATCGGTCATGCTGCCGGACAGAAGGCCGCATAACTCAAGGTAGTTCTTTTTAAGCACTGCCCGGGTGAGAATACCGGTTAAAAGCAGGGGTAACAAAGTGATCAGCGCCCCGTAACCCATCCACACAAATCCCTCTCCTGATACAATGGCCGGCACAAATTTCCCGCCGGAATTCAGTCCTACGCTGGCCAGGAAAAGTACGATGCCAATTTCACGCAACATCAGGTTAACACTTGAAGTGGTGTAGGAAATCAATGATATCTTGTACCCGAATCTGCTGATCAGTATTGCAACGATCAGCGGGCCCCCGGCAAGCCCAAGCTTAATGGGGTGTGAAACACCGGGAATACTGAAGGGGATGCTGCCAAGGACAACCCCCAGCAGTATGCCTGTAAACAACGGTATGACATTTGGTTCTTTCAGCCGCCTCAATGAGTTCCCAAGCTGATCAGCCACGATCATAACCGACTTCTCTTCACCCACAACCGTGAGCCTGTCGCCCATCTGTATTCTCAGCCCGGGAGAGGCAATAAACTCGATGTCCGACCTGTGAACCCGTGTTATGTTGATATTATAAAGGGTCCTGAGTTTCAGGGATCCAAGTGAACGGCCAACAACATCACCATTGGTGACAAGGATTCGCCGCGATACCAGCCGGCCGGGTCCCGAGGCGAGATCCATACTGCTCAGTGTGCCGAAAATGCCGACAACTTCCTCCAGAAGGATCCTCTGGGCCACCACAAGTACAATATCATTTTCACGAACGATCGTTTCAGAAGTTGCAGCATGCAGATTCCCGTTCTGCAAAATTCGTGAGATGACAACACCCGGCTTAAGGGATTTTGATATTTCAAGAATGGACCTGTTGAACACATCCGGATTACTGACCAGAATACTTGCTTTTTCAGGTATCGTATCCGATGGATGCAGCTCTTCTTCAAATGCAGCAATTTCTTCAGCAAGGTCAATGCGAAAGATTCTTTTTATAAAAATCATTGACAAAATAACTCCCAGTATGCCAAAGGGATAAGCTATGGCATATCCCAGGCTGATTTCCGGAACCACAGCGCCGGGGCTTTTTTCCATCAATTGGGAAAGCGCGGTCTGGGCAGCCCCGAGCCCTGGAGTATTTGTAACAGCTCCTGACATGATCCCTGCAAGCATCGGCATAGAGGTTCCAGTTGCATAATGTATTGTTATTGTTGTAACAGCGCCCAGAAGAACAATGACAAGCGCTATAAGATTCAGCGACAATCCTCCTTTTCTGAAAGAGGAGAAGAACCCGGGTCCAACCTGAAGCCCGATAAAAAAAACAAAAAGGATCAGTCCGAAGTCACGTAAAAAATCAATAACATGTTGGTTGGCTGAGAAGCCAAAATGGCCAATGGCGATCCCGGCAAACAAAACAAAGGTTATCCCGAGTGAAACCCCGAAAATCTTCCTCTTTCCAAGAAATACCCCCAGTATTATTATTACACAGTATAACAATACGGTATGAGCGACAGAATCATTCCGTATGAGATCACTTAACCATTCCATCTTCAATTACATTTTGTTTCAGAAGATCCTTCCCGTCCCAGGGATCATTTTTCTTCCGGATTCACATGATGAAATCACAGCCTGAACCTTTCAAAGATTAATCCCGATTGTAAGAAAAACCGATCGTCCGATCCCGTTTATGCCGGAACCATGGTATCTGTAGTCCTTATTGAACAGGTTCCTGAGGGACAGGTCAATGTCAGCGAATTTTAATGAATAGCCGGTATTAAGGTTAAAAATGTTCCAGCCGGGGGTTCCTCCTTCAGGTATCCTGTTGTCATCAATATCTCCACGGGCCAGCCGCGATTGTTTTGATGCGGCCAGCCATTCAAGCCCAAACAGGTATTCCTTATGCCTGTAATCAGCCGCAAGACGCCCGAAAAGCGGAGGGATCCTCCTTAACGGCTCATCATTTGTAATGTTCTGGCCGTAGGTATAAGTCAGCGAACCCTGAATGATAACAGAAGAGCCTGCATATACCTCCCATGATGTTTCCAGGCCCTGAATATATGCCCGGTCACTGTTCTCCTTCTGATACAGAGGGTATCCCTCTATTGTCTGACCCTCAACTCTTTTACGGGTTATAAGGTCGTAAAGTTCATTGCGGTAGACAAAAAACTCGCCTTTCAGCATCTTGCCATTATGCCTGTAACCGAACTGATACTGCAGGGACTTTTCGGGCTTCAGGTCGAAATTCGGGGTCTCATACCTGAAGTCAACAATGCCTAAAGTGCCAAGATCATCAATATTGGGGGCCCGGAAACCGCTATTCAGCGACACGAACAATCCGTCGCCGGGAGTCAGTTTCCTCAGAATTCCTATATTACCCACAACAGCGTTCGGAGTAAGTTTTGTCAAACCTGTTGTTTCATCTCTTACTTTTATTGAAAAAGCATTGAACCTGGCTCCTCCCGACAGGGTCCAGTTCTTTATGCCAACAGCATGGGTTGAAAACACAGCCAGACTGGTCATCGACGATCCGTCGGGATATAAGCCTCTTTTCAAAACCGTCCCGCTGGTTTGAAGGTCAATATCCGCCCTTGAGCTTCTCACCCGGTCAGAATAGGCTTCAAAACCTATGTTCCCGTTCCAGGCCGTTGAAGATGAAAACAGCAGCTCTCCCGAAAAACCACAGGTTCCTGCCTTGTCAGATTCTTTTCTTAAAGTAGCAGATCCGTTTTTTCGCATCTCCCTTTCTTCATCAGTAAACTGATATGAACCTGTTATTACCGCAGATTTGAGAATACCCCTGTTCAGATCCTGATTCAGCCTTGCATAGGCAAGCCTGCGTATTTGAGGATTCATTTTGTTCACAGCATAGTTTTCAAGGGCAACCTTGTGATAAACAGGGACATCTTTCTGATGAACATTCTGGAACGCAAAGGTTACCGATGATTTGCCGGAGATCATTATTTTTCCCTTGACATCATAATCAAACTCCCGGTATCCGGAAGGAGTCTGCCGCCCGGTGGTATCCCCGCCCACCAGATCTCCGAAATCCCTGTATGTCAGACCTCCTCTCAATGCAAAGGATTTACTGCTGTAAACTGAATTCAGGTTGAAGCTTTTTTCCATGCCGTGGGTGCCGAATCTTGCAAGAAGCCTGGTATTCCAGTCCGGCTCCGGTGATAATTCCAGCTCAGGGGTAAATGCCTGTATTGTGCCGCCAAGGGCATCGGACCCGTACTGCACCGATCCGCTGCCTCTCAGCACTTCAATCTTCCCAAGGCTGAAAACATCAATGGTATTGAAATACTGGTTCGGGCCATATCTCATAACAGAATTGCTCATTCTTATACCATCCATCATAAGTAAGGTCTGGTTGCCTGTCAGTCCCCGGATGAATGGCGATCCGCCGCCATGATTGGTTTTCTGAACAAAAACACCCGGAGTAAGTGACAGTGCTTCAGGAACTGATCTTGACTGATTCTCCTGAATTGCCGTATTGTTCAATACTCTTACAGCATCAGGTGTATTGACTACCCGGGAACTGAACCGGCTTGCCGACACAACCACTTCCGCCAGAGCGGGCGAAACAAGAGTATCGGGTTCCTGGCTCGTTTTGCCCCCTGCAATGACAAATCCCGGGATCATTATGAGAAACGACATCAGCAACAGCGACCGAACATTGCTTCCATTCAGTCCGGATGATCTGCCGGTTGCGGAAACATTCATTCCGGCAATAAGGGGAGAGCCACCTTCCGGATCAGTCCTTTCAGCCTTTGGTGCATTGATATCAAAAGACAAACCCAATGCTGATCTAAAAACATGTGATACGGGCCTATTCATTTAATTCGTGTATTTATCCGGCAAACCTGATTCCGTTTTCTGCCCCGGTGTTTCGTATAAATTCTGCAGCCAGCAGATATTCATCCTGGGTTTCAAGGTGTTCCATCATAAAAGGAAGGTCCCTGAATTTCGCTGCTTCGCTCAGGAACACCGAATAATCGAGCGCACCCAGTCCCGGCCTTCTCTCTTCCAGGTGAACAGTGAGCCTGGGCAGTATTATTATATCCTTTGCATGGATCGACTTAAGATAGGGTCCGAGTTTCCGGAAGCATTCCTTCAGGAAGGCAGCGTTGTTAAAATACCTCTGCGGACCGGAGATCATGTTCACGGGATCGAGATGTGCGGCAAATTGCTTCCTGTCAATGGCTTTAATCAGGTCAAGATAAGAATCGGGTGAATCCGGAAGCATATAGGGCATCGGCTCAAGGGTGTAAAAGGCGCTTACCGGCTTTACCTGGTCAATGATTGACCTTATATTCTCAACAATCAGGTCAAAGGTATCTTTCGCATAATTGCCCGGGTACGGGCCATCCCATATTTCACCCCTGGCACCGGAGATGTTGACGCAGCATGCAGCTCCGACCCGGTCGGCCAGATGGAGCGCATCCATGTTCTTTTCCAGGTTTTCCTTTCTTGTCTTATCATCATCGTGAAGCATGTTGTTCCAGACCCCGACCTCTGCAATAATGATATTATTTCTCCGCGCTTCGGCCCGGTAAGCCCTTATCTCCTCTTCCGAAGCGCCTGGCTGCACCGGGCAGTATGCTGCAGAGTATCTCAGCTTTTTCACCGCCGCGGCCCAATCTGCGGGATCATTGAACTCTCCGGCCACCGGGCCGCCAAGTCTGACAGGGTAGTCAGCTGAATTCCCGGAGGCTGCCGTTATCAGCCGGGGATTAAGTGCCATCCCTGCCGTTATCATGGCCCCGGTTTTTATGAAATTACGTCTGTCAGGTTTACTTTTCATATCAGATATGCATTATCAATAATACCTGCCAATATTTTTATTCTCAACTATCATCTTTTTCAGCTTTAAGGGATCAACCACATCCTGCTTCTTAAAAACGATTTTCCCTCCCGGTTCAATTAGCATGGTAAAAGGCAGGGCACCCTGCCAGTCGGGGTCCACTGCTTCGATAGCCTTGTATATATCATCGTTGTTGAAGATATAATTCCTGTTGGATGCTTCATTTTTCTGAAGGAATCTCAGGGCATCCGCTTTCCTTGCGATTTTATCTGCACTTACTGTTATAAATTCAAATTGCCTCCCCCTGTACATCCTGTCGATAATGACGAGATCCGGGAACTCCGTTATGCAGGGGCCGCACCATGTGGCCCAGAAATTTATCAGTCTGAGCTTACCGGAGCCTGAATTTTTCACAAGTTCCTTCAGTCCCGCAACATCAATTTCTTCAAGGGTCACCGGCAACTCAGCCCACTGTTTATACAGCCTCCTGGTATAATCATCGTTCCATGCCCATTTAAGCGAACAGCCAAAGGTTTTTGTCACCGGTGTGCTGACCGGCCTGCCTGCCAGCACAGCATCTATAGCCTTCCTGAGATCTTCGCCTCCGGCAGTGCCCGGCTTTTCTGATCCGTCGATGCGGCCGTTGTATCTCAGAATCCTGTCCCTGTCAAAGACAAAACAATGCGGGGTAGCCACAGGGCCGTAAGCCAGCGCACATTTCTGATCATCTCCGTCGTACAGATAAGGAAAATTAAATCCCTTATCCCCGGCACGGTATTTCATATCCTCATAACTATCCCCCACATCGGTATAACCCATTTCCGAGTAGCTCAGAGTCCTGACAGAGTTTGAGGAGATCATCACCAAAGCAACACCCCTGGACTTGTAATCATTTGCGATGGAAATGATTCTGTCTTCATAGGCCTGTGCGGTAGGACAATGATTGGCGCTGAAAATAATGACCAGCGCCGGAGCCTTGCTGAAATCATTAAGGGTCCAGGTCTTGCCGTCGGTGCCGGGAAGGCTGAAATCAGGTGCTTTGGAACCAATTGCAAGGGTTTTTGGTTCAGGATGATCCGCCTGCGACAAGGCTGTATGGAAAAACCCCGTGACAATTATGATCAACGCACTTGTTCTGAGCAGTTTATTCATATCCGTAATATTTTGCTGCCATTAATATATTCAAATATATCTTCTTTTTCCTTTTTCACCGGCAATACGATCATTTTTCAAGAGCAATTTCTGCTAATTTTGGTATTAAAACAAAAATCCCTCAGTGATGGCCAACGGGAAACCTGTAGCAGGATTTATCGGAGCAGGCGGAATTGCACATTCACATGCCTATGCTCTCAATTCGATGATTTATTATTACAATGATTCACCGGAAATTGAAAAAGAGGCTGTCAGTTCGGCGACATGTTCAAGCAGAGATTCTTTTGCAACCAGGTATGGTTTCAGACATTCGCTTTGCCCGGATGATTTCTTTGGAAACGGGAGGATAAACTCAGTTTTTATACTGGGACCCAACAACATCCATGTTGAGCATTTCCGGAAAGCCATGATGATGCCGTCGGTGGAACGGATTTACATTGAAAAGCCGTTATGTGTGTCTTCAGATGAGGAATCAGGAATCCGCCGGCTTGTACAGGAGCGCAGGAGCATAAAAATCCAGACCGGATTTCAGTTCCTTTTCTCATCTGCCGTCAGAGAGGCTCTTCATTTCTGGAGATCAGGAGTTCTTGGCAAACCCCTTCACTTTGATTTCAGATACTATCACGGCGACTATCTTGCAAGGGAATACCGCAACCGCAGGAGGTCGAGGCTGACACCTTCTCCTGAAGGAGGAGCCATGGCAGACCTGGGCTCTCATGCAATAAGCATGGCCATAGCTTTCATTGGGAACAAAATGAAGGTCACAAGTGCCGTTCAGGCGGGAAGTTTCGATGATGTGCCGGCGGATTCCGATCTCTTCAGCCTGATCACTCTTCACGATCCGGTATCGGGGGCAGCCGGCGTTCTTTCGGCAAGCAGGATCAGCTCAGGCACGGGGGATATGCTGTCATTTGAGCTTTATGCGGAAAGAGGTTCTCTTAGATATTCATCGCATTTCCCCGACTTCTTTGAACATTACACCGGGGACAGCGGAATGTGGCATAAAATTCAGACCGGAAGCAGCTATAAGCCGGTCAGCAGTTTCCCTTCGGGTCATGTACCTCCGGGCTGGCTGAGGGCCCTGGTCCATGCCCATTATGTTTTTTTCACATCGGGTGATGGCGAATCAATGCTTCCGGACCTGGAACACGGATTGGATGTTGAGCGCATCCTGAGAGAGAGTGCCGGGCAAATGCGGATCTCCCGCAAGATGACCTGCAGTTAACATTCCGTTTCATATGCCGTTACGGAAATTACAGCATTTCAGTTCCCGTATGGATGGTTTTTTTTGATTATTAATTTATCCTGCATACCTTTAACCTTATCTGATTTAAATCCAATGGTTATTTTTCCATTGTACAACTATACTAAAAAATTATGGCAGGTTTTATTGATGAATTCATGAAGACATATGGTCCGGAGGTGACCAGGCAGATGTCTGCAAATTTTGATCTCGACCAGGCTACGGTTCAGAAGCTGATTCCGCAACTGGCTCCACTGATTCTTGGCGGCCTGAAGCGGCAGAAGGATGATCGTGGCGGTGACGCCAGGATTGATCATATACTCAATAAATACGGTGATCAGTCGGTTCTTGACAACATCAGGGGTATGATGGCCGGCAAAGCGTCAGCTTCATCGGTTGATGCCAATCTTGGAGGATTGCTTGGAAGCGGGGGAGGAGTACAGGCAGCTCAGGTTCTGGGCAAATCAATGAATATAGATGCCTCCAAGATAATGAAGAAGATCCCCGCACTTGCCCCCCTGATACTCGGGGCACTGACCCGCAAACGTGACACCGGGGGCGGAGGTATTTCAGGCATAGGGTCTCTTCTTGATGCCAATGGCGATGGCAGCATCATTGATGATGTTGCGGGATTTTTAATCAAAGGGACAGCATCACAGGGCAAGGGCAAGGGAATCCTTGGATCGCTGCTGGGAGGTATGCTCGGGACCAAATGACCACGATCATTGCGATCACTGTAAAGAAAGCGGCTGTATCAGAAGCAATTCATTGCAAAATTCCCCGGGATTGCAATTACAACTTCCGATACAGCCGCCTGTAACAAGGGCAGTTATCAGGCTTTCTTAAGCGCTTCGAGCACTCTTTCCGGTGTCATGGGCATTCTGTACATCCTTGCCCCGGTGGCATCAAATATTGCATTGGCAATTATGGCACCTATTGCAATGATTGCCGGTTCGCCTCCTCCCTGCGGTGGTTTGTCTTTCCTGTCAAGTATCACTGCATCAATTTTCGGCACCCATGAGAACCTTGGGATATTGAAGTTATCGAATCCGGAAGTGTGGACCACTCCTCCATCGAACTTAACCTCTTCCGAAAGGGCATATCCCATTCCCATGATTATGCATCCCTCAATCTGAAGAAGCGCTCCCTGGGGATTGACGCACAATCCCATATCCTGTGCACAACTGACGCGTACCACCTGAACATGCCCGGTATCCTTGTCAACCCTGACTTCGGCCATGAGTGCAACCCAGGTTCCGGCATCGGTACCGCAAGCAATTCCTATTCCTCTTCCCGAAGGAAGCTTTGCAGGCTTATATCCGAATTTATCTGCAACAGCCCTGAGGCAGCCGGTCATTTTTTCATCCTTCAGGTTTTTGAGACGGAACTCAAGGGGGTCAATACCTGCAGCAGCTGCCATTATATCTATCTGGGATTCCCTGGCAAAAGTATTTGAATTTGCGTTCGGGGCCCTCCACGCACCTGTGAGGAAGGGGTGAATGACCGGTGCTCCCTCCTTCTGCTCGTAGTTAGTTATCCTGAAATGAGGTATGTCGTATATCCTGTCGGCCCCTCTTGTGCCTCCGTAATATACTCCATAGTCCCACATCCTGATCCTGCCCTCCTTGTCCATACCTGATCTGACCCTGTAAACTCCGGCAGGATGGAATGTATCATAGAAAAACTCCTCCTCCCTCGGCCAGATAAGCATTACCGGCTTCCCGGCCAGCTTTGCAAGCCTTGCAACCTCAACTCCCTGCTGGTGCGCGATCTTCCCACCGAATCCTCCTCCGACGAACGGCGATATAACCCTGACCTTTTCAAGCGGCATGCCCAGTTCCCTGGCAATATCGTCCTGGAGCCCGAAAGGACTCTGGGCGGAAGCCCACACGGTCATCTTGTCTCCTTCCAGCCTGCCCAGTGCAGTATGTGTCTCAATCGATGCATGGGCATCATATGGATCGAGGAATTCCGATTCAAACAACCTGGCAGATAGCCTGCTGCCCTCGGTAAGATCACCTCCCGAATCAATTATGTCGACGGTTGAATCCGCTCCGACCATCCGGTCAAAAAGGTTCCTGTCATTAACATTCGGTTCGTTGATTGTATAATCCGCCTTTATCTTCACTATTGCCTCATCTGCCTTTTCCTTGTTTGCATGAAGGACGGCAATAAAATCCCCGTCGCGAACCACCTGTGTTCCGGGAACCTGTTCAGCACCTGTAACATCAACCGATCTGAGTTTTGCTGAATGGGAAGGGGGCCGGAGGATCCTGGCAAAAACCATCCCGGGCAATTTTATGTCTGCCGTATATTTTGCCTGGCCGGTAACCTTCAGAACAGAGTCGGTGCGCTTGAAGGGCTTTGTATTATAGGTGAACTTCGTATGGTCCTCAACCGGAGGTTTGACATCGAGGTATTTTTCAAGCTTCTTCCCTTTGGCCAGCTGGGCATAACTGACCTTTTTCGATGTGTTCCGGGTATCATATACAATTCCGTCCTTCACTTCCAGTTGTGAAACGGGAACACCGAGCTGAGACGAAGCCATTTCAACGAGGACCGCTTTTGCCTCAGCCAGCGCAACCCTCATTGCCGGTCCGAATTGCCGGATGGTCAATGAACCCCAGGTCCCTTCATCATAGGGGCAAAGTTCCGTATCACCCATAATCAGATTGACCTTTTCGAACGGAACATTCAATTCATCGGCCATCATCTGCACCAGGGCCGTAATAACTCCCTGCCCCATCTCAATCTTGCCTGTATAGCAATTGATAATGCCGGTGGGAGCAATGTGCAGGAAAGCATTATAATCCCCTGTAAGTCTTCTTCTCTGTTGAGAAAGGGACATGCCGGAAACTCCGAATCTTTCCCAGGGCCGGAAGAAAATGAAAATACCACCCCCGAGAAGTTTTACAAAATTCCTCCTTTTGATACCGTTTTTCGTGGCGGCCTCTTGTCTTTCTGCAGTTTTTGTTTCTTTGTTTTTCATGATTACTTTCCTCCTTTCATTTCTCTGGCGGCTGATTCCACTGCGTCAATTATTCTTCCATGTGCTCCGCAACGACACAGGTTATCCTCAAGCCCCTCAATTATCTCCTGACGGTTCAGTGACGGGTTTTTCATCAGCATTCCTGTTGCCGTCATTATCATTCCGGGAGTGCAGAAGCCGCATTGCAGTGCATCGTGTTCCACAAAGGCCTTCTGAACAGGATTCAGTTTCCCGTTCCGTGCCAGCCCTTCAATTGTAATGACGTCTTTTCCCGACACATCGGTGACAGGGGTGATGCAAGATCTGACAGGTTCCTTGTTTATCAGAACAGTACATGCGCCGCAGAAGCCGTTGCCGCATCCGTATTTGGTCCCTGTCAACCCCAGCTGATTTCTCAGTACCCAGAGCAATGTCTGGTTGGGATCAGTAAGGATTGTCGTTTTCTTACCGTTAAGGGTAAAATTGATTTTTACTTCCATTTTTGCTACATTTTATTTATTCTGTTTATTTCAGCCAGGTAATCTTCCCTGGTGTCAAAATCCTTTAAAACCGACGGCGTGTCAACATTTACCTCCAGCACATCATCTTCATGCCGGCATGCAAGCGAGCGAAGTGATTCATTCTTTCTGTAACCCTTTATTTCCTCCACATACTTACCGTCAACCAGCAAAGGATGCCCCCTTCTTCCTTCAAAAACCGGCATCACAATACCCTTTTCCGATCGCCTGTAAGCATCAATAACACTGTTAATGACAGCGGGCTCAATCAGCGGCTGGTCGCCCGGAATGATCAATACTGCACCCGCCGATCCGGGAATATGTCTGAGCCCGCACTGTACGGATGAAAGCATCCCATCCTCAAACTTATCATTCATGCAAACGGATACAGGTAAATGGGAAATGGCATCATGTATCTCATTACCGAAGGAACCAAGTACGACCAGGGTATTAAAAACTTCTGAATTCAGGATATTGGTAATTGTTTTTTCAATCATTGTTTTCCCATGAAAAGGAAGAAGCATTTTGGGTTCCTTCATCCTTTTCGATTCTCCGGCTGCCAGTATTATGGCCCATATTTCAGAATTTGAAAGTGCCACGGTCTCTGAGTTTCAGGGTTTCAGGGTTTATTATTTAAGAGTTCCGGGCAATTCCTTATCTGAATGATCTGGGCGGCAATGCTTACTGCGATCTCCTCAACGGTTTCTGAATTAATATCCAGCCCGACCGGGGCATATATCCGTTTCCACTGTTCATCCGTCGCAAGCTTCCTTTCGAGGAAATCCCTCCGCATCAGTTCCACCTTGTTTCTGCTTCCGATCATTCCGATATATGCTGCATCCGAACCAATACATGCTTCCAGTGCCCCGGCATCATCCCTGTGTCCCCTTGTAACAATAACGATATACAGATCCTTTCCCTTAACCGTGTCAGCCACCACCCGGCCAATATTGCCGGTGATGATATGATCGGCCCATGGAATGTTGTCAGAATTCGCAAACTCGGGCCTGTCATCTGCAATGGTAACTTCAAATCCTATCATTTGTCCAATCTTTGCAAGTGCCTTCCCAATATGTCCGGCTCCTGCTATCAGCAGCCTGGACGGCGGCACCACAGATTCGAGATAAACAATGTCCGACAGGTTTTCTTCTGATGCCTGCAAACTGATTTCCCTGAAATCATCAGGTTTCAACAATGAAAGCATTTCAAGTGCAGTGGTTCCCACCGGGCCCGGAAGCAGTGCAATTACCTCAGAGGTAGTTTTTTCTGTCATCCAGTACCGCGCTATCACTGTTTCCTGTCTTCTGTTTTTCATCATTCTTGTAACAAGCACCCCGGGCGCCCTGGAACTGAATGAATCCTTCAGGGCGTTAAAAACACCGGAATGGTCACGCAGCCCCGCATCAATCAAAATACTGGCCTTTCCTCCGCAAAGGGCATCCTCACCCCCGGCACTGTTGTCGAGGTTAAATTCATAAATCCCCGACTTGTTTCTGATCGAAGGATCCACCGCTATAGCCTGGATCTTTCCCTCAAGAACACCTCCCCCGATGGTCCCGGCAACCAGGCCGTACCTGTTGAACAAAGCTGAGCTTCCGGACTTGCGGGGTGTTGAGCCGCTGGTATGAATTACCTGGGCCAGGACATATTCTGAAATATCCCCGGCGTTTTCCGGTATTTTAAGGTAAATGCTCTTCATCTTTTTTCAGAAATGATAATCCCGCCTGCATGATCACTTTCATATCGATGGCTTTGTCTGCCACGCACAATATGACCTGTTCGGGAATTTCAAATCTAAGTATTATTTTTCTTTGAAAACATTAATGATCATATTTTCATTAGTTAAATTAATGAAAATTTAAATCGTGATTCGGAGATCAGAAAATACCCGGGATGGCTGACATGAAAGTTGACCTCAGTTCCCCGGAATACAGGGAATCACTGAGAAAGATGCTCCGTGCCGCGCGTGATGAAGGAATAGATAAAGTAATGAATTCTGCCACGCTTGATGCTCTTGTCGCGCCAACAGGCTCACCCGCCTGGAAAACAGACCTTATCCCGGGCGATCATTTTGCCGGTGGCAGTTCATCTCCCGCAGCAATTCCCGGATACCCCGCCATTACCGTGCCAATGGGATTTATCGACGAACTGCCGGTTGGTATAACATTCTTCGGAAGGGCCCGGAGCGAACCGGTTTTGCTTGAAATAGCATACAGCTATGAACAGGGAACAGGGAACACAGCACAGAAGGGCCCCCCGCTTCCTCGCAACCGACTGACAGGTTAAATTTTTATTCCTGTCATAAGAAACTGCACGCAGGGAAGGATCAGCTCCTTTGCTCTTCAGGTAAGGGAAATTATTTTGTCACGCACCAGTCAATCATTGGGAGGATATCATCATCCGGCGTAAGAATCCTGAGATTATCTGACTTCCCTTTCACCGAATAGACCTGCCTGGGATATGCCAGTTCAGTCTCAATCAATTCCTTTCCGGCATAGTCGCTCATCTGGGTCCTTATGCCAGCCAGAACAACTTTACGGGGCGCAATGCAAGCAAGGAGATCGGGAAGATCGTAATACTTTATTGCCCCCGGAACAGTATATGGTGCCAGCTTCCGGTCGTAAAACCTGTTCATGACCATTGACCTGAATGAGGCCTGGGAGCCTGCCAGCACAATTGAACC
The DNA here is from genome assembly GCA_964435015.1 of uncultured Rikenellaceae bacterium. Classification (GTDB taxonomy): domain Bacteria; phylum Bacteroidota; class Bacteroidia; order Bacteroidales; family VadinHA17; genus LD21. Next base: position 116,780 of record CAYSXP010000001.1, on the reverse strand, counting down.
TATCGAGTGATTGAAAACGGCGGCATGCATAAGAACCGGTGACAGTTCATCAAATGCAACTGAGGAAATTCTTTCCTGATCAACATCGGTCCGTTCTGTTAAAAAATTAACAACGGCATCGATATCCTCCGTACCGGTCCCCGTAAGAGTCTTACCTGTCAATACCGAAATAAAATACGAAGCGTTAAAAAACGATTCGTCAGGTGCAACTTCCCCGATACCGAGCAGGTCAGGAGCAGCAACAATGTAACCTTTCCTGGTGATTTGTTCTATTCTGCCTCCTTCTCCCGAATCAGCCGCTTTACCTTCCGGATTCAGATATATCAGCGCGGGAAACTTCCCATTACCTTCAGGAACGAAGAGCAGCAAAGGAATTACATAGTTGCCGTTTCCCCCGACAGCATACATTTCCACCGAATATCCATTTCTCTGCCAGGTTCCCCTGAAAACAGATCCGGGCTTTCCAGGCCGGCGATTATAACCGTTAAGCAGTTCTGCCTGTTTTCTTACCTGTTCCAGGTGGTTTTCAGTATCAATGCGCGACTTCTCAAGATTTGACAACAGTATTTCTGAGGCCTTTGCGTTAAGGCTGTAAACCGTTTCAGCATCAAATGAGGTTGAGACCTGTCCGGTAGCCGTTACCTTCAGTTCAGCCGGATCCAGGGTTGCAATTACCCCCGGAGCCGGGTTCCCCGGCATATCGAGGTATTTCTGAAAGAAGGCACAGGTGGCCTCATTATTTCGCGGTGTAAATCCATGGCCGAAATGATCTTCTGTCATCATAAGATTGTCGCTCATTCCAAAGGCCATGAAAGCCTTTTTAGCTTCGTTGAAGGATTCACGTGCGCCCTGAATACTGAAAAAATCCCTTGTGGTGGATACGATGAGGGCAGGCTTCGGGGCCCTGGCCTCAATAAGATCAGCATGAGTGATCCCTGACTTAATGCCATGAAAGAAATTCTGTTCAGCATCCTGTGCACCTATTGATTCAAGGAGCCTCCTGAATCCGGTTATGTAGCATGAAGGCGCGGATGCCTTTACCCTGTCGTCAAACGCTGAAATATAAGCCGTCAGGGTTCCTCCGCCTGACAGTCCCGTCACGCCTATGCGGCCGGGATCCACTTCCTTTCTTGACACGAGGTAATCGATACCCCTGATCCCGTCCCAGATGAAGTACCTGGCAGGTGAGACCCCCGCAATGAAACACTGGTTTCCGAAGTATGAATGTTCAGCAGTTCCCGCGCCGATAAGGGGAACATTCTTCTCCCCGTCGAAATACTGAAGTCTTTCTCCCTGTCCGATCGGATCAATGGCAAGCACAATGAATCCTTTCTGTACAAGATGAAGGATAAGAGTCTGATAGCCCGCACCCCTGAAAGAAATATCAGTGTGCCCAATCACATTCAGTATTGCCGGTCTTTTGCCCCTGATCCCGTCAGGAATGAAAAGACATCCGGTTACGTAAAACCCCGGCATTGATTCATATATAAGCTTTTCTATCCTGTAACCGTCCTTTTTTAGCACTCCGGTGATCCGGGCATTCAAAGGTGTTTTCGGGGGAAATGGTCCGACTGCCTCCGACAGTTTGTTTCTTACTTCATTTTGACGGTTGATCCAGTCTTCCCTGGTGCGGAGTGACTCAATCTGCCGGTCGCGGCTGTCAAGGTATTTGAAAGCATGGTCATTAAGGTGGCGTATGAGCATATTTTCTGCATCCGACCACTCCGTCCACCGGTCAAGCACATTGAGGTTTTCTTCCTGTGCCGTCAGCAGTAATGGGCAGACAAGGAAAGCGATCAAAATAAACGAAGCTGCTGTAACAATTCGATTTTTTTTCATCAGGATATAATTTATTTTTTAAAAGCCGGAAGCCTGTCTGACCCCCGAGGGCAGGGAACCACACATCTGAACGCGATTATACTCATTCGGGTTTGTGTTTTTGGTCGGTCATGCGGGTTTCATCTGAATGGATTTTTGATTTATCATGGCAGGAAACCTGAAAAACAATCCGGAGATAAAAACCATCAATTGTGATAAAGCTCTGACTGACCTGTAAGCCTGAATCTCCATAAACGTATTTTCAGATTCCAAGAAGTCTTTTCGCATTACCCGATCTCAGCATTTCCCTGGTTGCCTCATCAGCTTCACCAGCAGCCAGGGCCCCGATTCTGAGCAAACCGCTGAGATAATCGAGCATTGGAGAGTGGGTGCCGAATGCAAACTTATCATTGCCGTATTTTTTCAGCAGGCTCCCCAGGTCAGAAATATTTCTTCCCGAAGTATCGAAGATGATATCTGCCTCTCTAATCAGAGCCGTATCTTCATCATTTAACATGACGCCACCCGATACATTCAGAACAAGATACTTTGCATCAGGCACTTCCCTTATCAGCGGAATCACATCCTTCAGAACCCACTCTGAACTGAGATCCATCCATGAACGGAGCCTGCTGTCGACCATGCGGATTGTAAGCGCAATGACCATTCCCTCATCCCTCGCACACCTGACCAGGTCGATGCACGCCGGATCCGTTATTTCATAATCGTGATACTGCGGATACAGCCGGAGTCCTTTGAATTTCAGCTCCCTGCTGCAGACAATAAGATCTTTTTTCCATGCTGCATAGAGCGGATCAATAACTGCGAAGGGAACAAAACGTCCGTCGAATCGTTTTTCCGATAAAAGCTCCCGGTGCAGTTCTTCATTGGCAGCATGTGAATCCTTATAGAAAATTCCGTTCATATTGGATATAACGGATATTTCAACCCCGTACCGGTCCATGTTCCCAAGCAGCTCACCGCATGTTTTCAATCCTGTCTGCCTGAATGGCCAGTGTCCGATATTCGCGCTTACATCAATTAACATGGTTCCCGGATCTTTTCAGAATGAGATTATAATTGTCAAAAAAAATCTTTTTCCTCTGGTCATCATTTATGTTTGCTGCCAGAATCGATCCCACACCCTGGTAATATGAACCGTCGGTTCCGAAAAAGAGCCTGTCCCCGCCAAGATGTCTCATGGCATATTCGATCATTCCGCTTTCGTTATTGCTTCCGGATGTATCAACATAAACATTCGGGTGATCACTCAAAGCCTTGCATGCATATTCCCAGTCACCTCCCCCGCCTGTATGGGCATACTGAAACACTGCTTCAGGGTATCTTTTTGCTGCTTCGGCAAAATCATCAGGAGTTGAGGCATTTGGCTGTATATTGCCATATTTGGTCCTGTACCCGCCTACTCCTATTCCGCAATGAGTATGCATCAGTATGATCATATTCAGGCCGATCATCTTTTCAATGACCGGATAATACAACGGATCATTAATCTTCACCTGGTAATAGCCTTTCATTGAGATCATACCGACAGAGACACACCTGTCGATTTCTTCCAGGGATTCTTTTGAATAATAGGGATTGATGTAAAACTGACCCATGATCCTGTCGGGAAAAAGTTTCATTGCCTTTAATACCAGATTATTACAATCCCTGAACTTATCGGGGGTGACAAGCACCCTGTCTTCGACTGTGACCGGAAGTGATACCACCAGTTTGTCCATCCCAAGACGGTCGGCAGCATTTATGAGGGAAGAAGGTTCCGAGCTCAGGTAAACATGTTCATGTGCATTGATCTTCCTGAACTTCATGGCCTCTTTCATTATGTCATAATTGCCGTGGCTGCGTTTGTCGCTGCATACCATTCCGGGGGAGGCTGCCCCGACAATCAGGCCGGCTGAAGTAAGGGCGGTATTTCTGAAGAATTTCCTTCTGCTGATCATCAGACCTATATTTATGGTTTCCAAAGCTTCTCTGCATGGATCTTCCTTATGGTCAGCCCGCCTGGTTCAGCCTTATTTTTTTCTGTCCAACCGCAGGCATTCATTTCCGGCAATTTAGCACCAGCCTCTCAGAACATGCCAGGCTTCAGGGCACTGCATTGAAATGCACAGCGTTTGGAAAACCCTGCACTGAGTGAATGAAATATCCCGATAATAATCTACTTTTCCTTTCCCTCTTCTGAAGTTCCGGCTTTGGTTTTTTCAGGATCATCTTCAACTTTTGATGCTTTTTTAAATTCCTTCATACCCTGCCCTATACCTTTCATCAGCTCAGGAATTTTTCGACCGCCAAAAAGGAGAACAATTACCAGGATTACAAGGATTATTTCCGTGATTCCGAAATTTCCCATGTGTCAATGATTTATTTAATTGTAAATATACAACAAACAGAAATTAATTCAAATCATCATCCGGTGATGCCCGGGGGATAATGAAGCAATTATCCTGAAAAATCACCGGCAGGAAGCTGGGCCGGCTTGTGAGTTCATATCTGAAGGATTGACCATGCGAGAAGAATAAGGAGGCCCACAACAATCCAGGAAAGGAGGAATCCGGCAAGATCCTCGCGGTATCTTTTGAAGAAATTTTCCCGGCGTTCCTTTCTTTTCCATCCCGGCAGATCAAGAAGCAACAAATCCTCGCCGGTTTCCGAACCAAGAGGTTTCCGGCCATGGACATCTGCAGAAGCAGCGTCGGATTTCCTTCTCATATTGTCGAAGAACGATTCAATTTTCTCTTCTTCTTCAGGGCGGGTGAGGACACTGACGAGCCAGAACATCAGAAAACCCGTGAACATCGCAAATCCAAAGGGGGCGGGTTTCCATACATAAACGAGCTGCAGGCTCCCGGAATAATAATAATTTGCAATATAGTAAACGATCAGTGACGACAGTACGGCTGCACCGGCCCCGAAGCGGTTGGCCCTTTTCCAGACAAGTCCGCCGAGAAACATGATTCCCATGAATGCTGCCAGGGTCTCGGTAAACAGAAAGGCATGGAGCACGTTTTTTATTGAGAGGGCAAACAAAACTGCAAGAAAAGCAAGGGCCAGGCCCGAATAACGGCCGGTCCACAGCAGATCGCGATCGGATGCATCGGGCCTGAAATATTTGCGGAACAGGTTCTTGGTAAACAGGGCCCCTATGTTAACCATGAAATTCGAGCAGGCCGACATATTTGCAGCAACAATCGCCGACAGCATCAGCCCCACCAGGCCGGGGCCAAGGAGCTCACTGCAGGCATATCCGAAAGCCATTTCAGGATCGGGCAGGCTTACACTGTTCTTAATTGCAAGCGCTCCGACAACCAGGCCCGTGAGGGCCCAACCTATCGTAACAAGCCTTTTCACCATTGAACCGAAAGTCTGTCCGATCCTGCCTGCCCTTTCAGTGTTTCCGGTGGCGCACATGGAGATCATGTGCGGTTGTGCAGTTATTCCCACTATACCGTTAATGGCAAGCATAAGTATGGTGAAGGTATCGATGCCGCTGGCTGCATTGAACACATCGAAATGATGTTCAGGCAATACTGACCTCATATAGCTGAATCCGCCAATCTCTTTCAACCCCAGCGGAATAAGAATTATGGAGAGGATGATGATAAGAAACGACTGAATGAAATCGGTATATGCAGAAGCGACCAGGCCTCCTATAAAGCTGTAGAGTATGAAGGCCACTGTCATGGCAAGCACAATAAAATTGGGAGAAACAAGATTCCCGGAAGCAACAGAAATGACTTTGGCCGCACCCTGCAACATCACTCCCATGTTGAATACAAAGAACAATATTGCAAATATTGTATAAACGAGCCCCATTGAACTTCCGTACCTGTCCTCAACTATTTCACCCACAGTGGTACGCTCGCTTCTCCTGTAAAAAGGAGCAATAAGCCAGTAGAATGGTGTTATAAGCATGTTTTTCCACTGGTACCAGATTGTTGCAAATCCATTGCTGAAAGTTGCACCGGTCTGTGCAACAGGCATCTCAGCATGGGTCCCCACCCCGAATGCCTGGCCGATCATGATATACCATTTAAACTGCCGCCCCCCCCTGAAATAACTGTCACTTGTTTTTATTCTCCTCGATATCCATATTCCGAATGTGGTTATCAGGATAAAGTATCCGAACAATACTACATAATCAAGTGCACTCATAAGGTTCAGCTGTTTGGTGTGGTTCCGTTATCAAACACAATTCTTCCATTCACAATGGTTTTTCTTATATTTATTCTGCGCCCGGCAGGTTCAAACAGTATAAGATCGGCCCGTTTTCCGGCTTCAATAGCTCCCCTGTCATTAAGCAGACAGGCCCGTGCCACATTTCTAGATGCCATATCGATGGCGGCAGGCAATGAGCATCCGGTAAATTCAATCATATTTTCCACTCCCGTTCTGATAGTCCGTGAGGCACCGGCAAGGCAGTTCATTCCGGAATTCCTCAGGAATCCGTCAGATGTATGGATTATTTCACTGCCCATATAGCTGTATGTTCCCGGAGGCATTCCGCCCAGCGGGCTCAAATCAGAGGTAAGGAAAATATTATCGGGCCCTTTTACCCTTGTGAACACAACAATTTCTTCACGGAGAAGATGATGTCCGTCCGCAATAATCGAGGGCATTAAAAGATCATTGGCCAGCTGGGGCCAAATGGGATTCCGGTGCCGATCAATCATATTTGCAAGGCCGTTCCCGAGATGAGTGGAGATCCTTGCGCCTTTTTCAACAGCCAGGTTTATTATTTCTGCTGAAGCATTTGAATGCCCCAGTGAAACCACTATTCCGTTATCGGTACATTTTTCAATGAATCCGATGGCACCCTCAGCTTCGGGAGCAACGGTTACCTGTATAATATTTCCCCCTGCCGCCTCCTGGTATTTCATGAATTCATTCCAGTCAGCCTTCCTGATAAACTCCGGAGGATGAGTTCCATAATAACCTCGTTCAGGTGAGATATAGGGGCCTTCAAGATGAAAACCGGGTATTGAGTCGCGAATATTTCTGTTTTTCAGCGTATTGCCGGCCAACCTGAAATTCCTGAGCAGGTTTTCATGGCTGTTTGTTATAAAGGTTGGCATGAAGGAGCTGATTCCGTTGCTGCGGAGAGCTTCAACAACCTTTTCCATCTGTTCCTGAGTGAGGCCGTCTTCTGAAAAATCAACGCCCAGGTAACCGTTTACCTGGTTATCTATCAGTCCGGGGGCAACAACAATGCCGGATCTGCTTTCGTAAGGGCTTTCAACGGGAATTATATTTCTGATCAACCCATCGGTGAATTCAATCCTCACATATTCACCAGTCTGGTAATGAAAAGCCTCTGTAAAGCTGTTGCCTGTCATAAAGGATTCACAAAATAATGATTAAAAGGCAATAAGTCTTGAAGCAGAATTCCTGTCAAGAAAGATAGTGAGATCCCTGTGCTCCTTGAGCATGGTTGCGGGCACGAGATTGGTAAGCTTACTTGTGAAGGTCCTGAACACCGCATCGGCCTTAACCTCGTGAGGAACCACCGAAATTATTGAATCACACTGCATTATCTGCCACACACTCATTGAAACAGCTTTCCCGGGCACATCTTCAACAGTGTTGAACCATCCCTCACTTACCTGTTGAAGCTTGCACTGATCATCAAGTTCAACGACAATATAAGGATCACGCGTCTCAAAGTTGGCAGGAGGATCGTTGAATGCAATATGTCCGTTCACACCAATGCCTATTATGCCAATGTCAACGGGTTTTTTTCTTATTTCGCCCGACAGTCTTTCAATCTTTTCCCGGATGTTCCCTTCAACATCCACGCTATGGAATTTCCTGACACTGACATGATTTATAAAACGCTCATACAGGTACTTCCTGAAACTGGCAATATGGGTAACAGGCAGCCCTATGTACTCATCAAGGTGAAATATCTCCACTTTTGTCCAGTCAACATTCTCAGTGACGAGGGTACGGAACATTTCGAACTGAGAACTTCCGGTTGACACTACCATCCGGGCTTCCCCCTTTTCTGATATCAGTTCGTTCAGTTTTGCTGAAATATGCCTGGCTGCCCTTGTTCCAAGTTCCGTCGAATCGCTGCTTATATTTATTTGCATTGCATTTTTTTGCCTAAAAATAAAAAATAAAACTAACTTTCCGGCCTTTTAGTTAAAAGTTAAAATACATTAACTGTAACAGCAGCTACCGGGAATCATTCTAAATTGCAATCCTCAATTCATGTTTCATATGACCAGGTATTTGGTTTTTACTTTTGCCATTTTTTATTTCTTCTTCAGCAGCGGGGAAATCTGTTCCCAGACAAAAGGTATCAACCGTGAAGCATACAGGATCAAGATAAAGGAAACTGCCGAACAAATTTCAGTCGACGGTCTTCTGGACGAGGATGTCTGGCACGATGCAGAAAAAGCCGGGCATCTGCAGAGGGTTCTGCCCACCGACACCGGTTTTGCAATTGCCCAGACAGAAGTAAAACTCACCTACACTCCAACCACGCTGTATATGGGGATTACCTGTTTTGATCCCCTGCCGGGCAAGCGTCCGGTGGAATCTCTCCGCCGTGATTTCAGTTTCGGGAAGAACGATAATTTCATCGTCTTTATTGATACATTCAATGACCAGACAAATGGTTTCGCATTCGGGATCTCACCGGCCGGGGCACAATGGGACGGGGTGCAGGCAGACGGAGGAACGGTGAATCTCAACTGGGACATAAAGTGGAGATCGGCTGTAAAGAACTACGATGACCGCTGGGTTGCCGAGTTTGCAATACCTTTCAGGAGTTTACGATATCATGGCGGTACGCCTGAATGGGGAATAAATTTCAGCAGGCAGGATCTCAAAACGAATGAGAAATCAAGCTGGGCCCCGATGCCAAGGCAATTTGCGACTGCAACACTCGCATATACCGGAACGCTCGTGTGGGATAAACCCCTGCCCAAATCGGGACCACGATTCTCGCTTATACCCTATCTGTCGGTAAAAAGCACCCAGGATAAACTGAACGGCAAGGATTTTAAATTCGAACCTTCCGGCGGAATAGATGCTAAAGCAATACTTTCAACCTCGCTTAACCTTGATCTTACAATAAATCCCGACTATTCACAGGTTGAGGTGGACGCCCAGCAAACCAACCTCGACCGTTACGAACTTTTCTTCCCCGAAAAGCGTCAGTTCTATCTCGAAAACAGCGATCTTTTTGCCAGCCTGGGAACCGAGACCGTCAGGCCATTCTTTTCAAGAAGGATCGGACTGGATAATCCGGTAAGGGCAGGCGCCAGGCTCAGCGGCAAACTCGGGAGGAACTGGAGGCTGGGAGTGATGGATATCCAGACCGGATCCAGGGATTCTGTTCAGGCATCAAATTATCTGGTGGCAGCATTGCAAAGACAGGTTTTCAGCCGTTCAAGCATTTCTGCCTTTCTGGTGAACAAGCAGTTAACCGGAGCCGGGAAAGAGGAAAACGGCCAGGAAAGGTTCAACAGGATCGGCGGCCTGGAATACAACCTTTCGAGCCCTGACAACAAATGGACGGGCAAGGCATTTTATCATCATGATATTCACGAGGGCACTACATTTGACGACGCTGCAGTGGCTGCAAATATCAAGTATTCGGCACAGTACCTGTCGGCCTCCCTTAACCAGGCAGTGGTTGGCAAAGATTTCAACGCTGAAACGGGGTTTGTCAGAAGAAAGGGCTATTATGAAGTCGCACCGAAAATCGGCTATAAGTTTTTTCCGCATTCCAGCACCATTGCCAATCACGGACCGGGAATAGAATCTGACCTGTTTTTTAATCCGGCAGGATCATTTTCCCTTACCGACAGGGAGACTGAGGTCTCCTACACCATAGAATGGCTCAACCGGAATATTTTTTCCATTGAGTTTGAAAACTCGTACATCAGGCTTGCTGAACCGTTCGACCCCACAAACACGGGCGGACTCAAATTCGATGCCGGCGGGGATTTCACATGGAACGAGATCGGAGCAAGTTTCATTTCAGATGTCCGCAGGCTGCTGAACTTTGAAATTTCAGGCAGGTACGGCGGTTATTATAGCGGGACAAGGCTGTTTCTTGACGGGAAGTTATTCTACCGCGTCCAGCCTTATGGGAGCCTGTCGATTGTTACCACCTATAACAACATTATCCTGCCTGAACCATACAACAGCGCAAAACTGCTTCTGATCGGCCCGAGATTCGACTTCACTTTTACTGACAGGCTTTTCTTTACAAGCTTCATCCAATACAACAACCAGATAGACAATCTTAACCTGAATCTCCGCTTCCAGTGGCGGTTTGCGCCAGTCTCCGATCTGTTCATTGTATATACGGAGAACTCATACCCGGGAGATTACACTGTTAAAAACAGGGGCATTGTTGTCAAGCTTTCATACTGGTTCAACTGAAATCAGCACCACGGATCAGAAAAATCGTGCGGGTAAGAACTTTATCAGTGAAATGCCTCCCCCTTAAACTCCCGCTCACCTGATCATAAAGTCAAGGACCGGCCGCTCGCCTATATATGCCACAAGATTGTCGTTTTTTTTCAGCGGCCCAACCCCTGAAGGCGTGCCGGTGAATATCAGATCCCCGGTTTTGAGGGTGAAGAACCTGGAGACAAATGAGATTATCTCATCTATCCTGAAAATCATATCCGCGGTATTACCCTTCTGCACTGTAATATTGTTTATTTCAAGACGGAAATCAAGATTATTAATGTCACCAAGGGTGCCGGCCGGAAGGAATTCACCAACAGGAGCCGAGCCGTCAAAGGCTTTGGAAAGGGTCCAGGGCAGCCTGTCCCCTGACAAGCGGGCCTGAAGGTCGCGCGCCGTGATGTCAATACCAGCCGTAACCTCATTGTAATAACGATGGGCATATTCAGGCGCTATTCCTTTCCCGAGCCGGGAGATCCTGACAACAACCTCCGTCTCATAATGGATACTGGCCGAAAAATCGGGGAGAAAGAAAGGCTTGTTATTCTTCAGAACAGATGAATCGGACTTGAGAAAAACCACCGGTTCAGCAGGAAAGGGCCGGCCCATCTCAATGGCGTGACTTCTGTAATTGACTCCTATGCAAATAATTTTCATAACTAACTGCTTCTGTTCCTGGTTTCACATATCGGGTCATCAACGTGCGGCAACCTGCACCTGACGAATACTGTTCAACAGTGGCGTACGGATCCATGGAGCAGGCATTCTATTGATTTCCCTTACCAAACGACCTGAGCTTGATCTCCGTAAGAATCTTCTTGGTATAAAGCGGAAAATCCCCGTTCATCATCCATGAATAATATGAAGGGTCTTCCCTGAAAACACTTTCGACGGACTTGCCTTTATGCTTGCCGAAATTAAAGGTTTCGGCACCGTTATCGTCGTAGACGATCCTTCCGGCAAAATCAGCAATATTGTGGAACGAACTGAATTCAGCCAGCTTGTCCACATTGTTTTCCAGGTCATCATACCTGTCGAGCTGCGCCTTAAGAACTTCATAGGTGGCCTGGCTGTCAGCCTTCGAACTATGGGCATTCTGAAGTTCCTGACCGCAGTAAAACCTGTATGCCGCAGCCAGGGTTCTCTGCTCCTTTTTATGAAAGATCACCTGAACGTCAATATATTTTCTTTTCCCGAAACTGAAATCAGCATTAACCCTCAGGAACTCCTCAGCAAGCAGCGGTATGTCAAACTTAATGGCATTGAACCCTGCCAGATCGCATCCTTCAAGAAAGGAGGCAAGTGTTTTTGCCACCTCCCTGAAGGCGGGAGAATCAGCTACATCCGCATCGGTGATCCCGTGTATGCTGGTGGAATTCGGAGGAATGGGCATCTCAGGATTGATCCTCATGCTGATCCATTCCTCTTTCCCGTTTGGATTGATTTTAAGTATGGAAATTTCAACAATACGATCGGACGAGACACTTGTTCCCGTTGTTTCGATATCGATAAAAGCCAGGGGGCGCCTCAGGTTCAGTTCCAACTGTCAGGCATTTATCATCATTGGCATAAGAAGCATGAGGAGATCCTCCGATTGATTGTCGGCCTCCCCGGGAAGGAACAATCCGGCCCTCGCAGGGTCCGCAAGCTCTATCACAACATCCTGAGAAGAAATATTTGCCAGGATCTCAAGCAGAAAAACTGATTTGAAGCCTATTTCCATATCATCGCCTTCATACTGGCACTTGATCTTTTCGTGGGCAGAGATTGAAAAATCAATATCCTGTGCAGATACCATGACCTGATTTCCCTTCAGCTGAAGCTTGACAAGGTTACTGGCCTGATTTGAAAAGACCGACACTCTCCGGAGGGTATTGTGAAATTCCACCCTGTCGATGGTTATTTTCCTGGGGTTGTTTTTTGGTATGACTGAGCTGTAATTCGGATAATTTCCCTCAATCAGGCGGCAAACCACCTTATAATCATTCAGATTGAAGAATGCGTTTTTGTCATCGAATTCTACTGTTACGGGGCCCTCTTCTTTCGGAAGGATATTTTTCAGGAGGGAAGCCGGTTTTTTGGGCAGAATAAAGGAGGAATTGTCGTCTGCACTGGCGTCGGTCCTCTGGTATCTTACGAGCTTGTGTGCATCAGAAGCAACAAAGGTCAGCCTGCCGGCAGAAGCCTCGATGAATATGCCTCCCATTACGGGCCGCAACTCATCATCTGCCGTTGCAAATAAGGTCCGGTTTATGCCTGACAGCAAAACATCCGCATTGATCTGAAATGAAAATTTCTTTTCTTTCATTATTGCCGGAAGTGTCGGGAAATCAATCCCGTTCTGACCCATAACATTGAACTTGCCGTTTTCGGAAGTGATCTCAACGGCCAAGGTATCCGGGTTTATATCAAATGAAAGCGGCTGAACGGGAAACTCCCTCAGGGTATCAAGCAAAATTCTGGCAGGAAGTGCAATGATCCCGTCACCCGAAGCATTTTCAAGCTTCATTCTTGTAATTAGTGTTGATTCAAGATCAGATGCCGTTATCTCCAGGTCATTACCGGACAAATTGAAAAGAAAATTATCAAGAATGGGGAGGGTGTTCTTCGAACTGATCACCCTGCTTATCGCCTGCAAATGACCAAGAAGCTCTGTGCTGGATACAACAAATTTCATTTTATATGATGATTTAATTTAATTTCATATCAGGAATCAATGCATATCGCTGTCATTAAACGGATTAAAAGAACACCAATTTATGGCAACAAACTATCAATATTACAAAAAAAACTATAAAACTCAAATAAAAAGTTTTCATGGATAGAAATATGACCTCTTTTTCAGGAGAGGATCAATATCCATATATCTGATTACAAAAAGGGCATTATTTGAATCCGTTTTTGCCCACAGCCTGTCGGTATCTTTTTTCTGTCCGCTGTCATTTTGCAGAATCCGCTCCCAGAGTGTAAGCCGGATCTTTTCTCCCGTATTTGCTGCCAGTGAGATAATGCAAAGGGGATCAGACTCTGTGATCTGCTTTCTTTCAGCAGGGTCCATGTCAGGGTCCCACGATTCAAACGGCACATAGGCAAAATATGAAATGTACCTGATCACCCGTGAAGTGTCCCAGCCTGAAAGCTCCCTACCGGTTCCGGAAAGAACAAACCTGCCGCCTGAATTCCTGATTGCAAATGAAGAACCCGTATCAGCCATGTTCATGAAACTGACCGATTCTATTTCCGAAGGAAGGAGATTAAAAACCGTAAATGGTTTCCAGTAAAGTTCACTGACTGTGAAAACCTCGCCTATATTTGCCTCGTAGCCGGGAAGGTATGCAATAAAAGGTTTTGATCCTTCCCGTTTTTTCATGATGTTTCCGTAGATATTCGATGGGGTCCTGTAAACGAGGAAAGAATTCAGCATTCTTCGCTTCCCGAAGACACTGACCCTTACCGGCCTGATCCCTTTCTCAATGATCCCGGTCCTGAACAACTCAGGTGAAACGGGTGATTTTATCTCTATTCCCGAAAGGACCTCATTTATGAAGGAGATGCTGCTTTTTCTCACCTCCTGTTTATCATTCAGCAGCCAGGTGTCATTTTTCCTGCTTAATCTGATCCTGCCGCTTTCATCAGACAACTCTATCGCTGTTATCTCATGTTCTGGCTTCGAGGCAAAATCGCTGTTCTTCCTGCCGAAAGGAACCCTGCTGCTGAACAGGTAAAGGCAGATGGCAGCCAGGATCACAATAACCCACAGGTATTTTAAACCTTTGCCTGTCATCATTAAGCTTTTGTGTATCTCTTTTTCCTGAAATAGCTGAATATTACCCCGGCAGCAATAACCAGAAGCGGGGGGAGGGCAATATTAATCAGCTGCCATTTGAGCCTCCCGTTTTTTATTTTTGCACGGTCAAGCATTCTGAGCTTCAGCTCACGTGAGCGAAGCTCCATGATCCCATTGTCGTCAACCAGGTAATTCAGGCAGTTAATGATGAAATCCCTGTTCCCGTACATTTCTCCCGTATAAATATCCTGTCCGAGCGGATAATGGGTTATATTGCTGCCAGTTTGCCTTACCTCGTTCCTGATTATGTCACCGTCGGCTATGACGATCATTTTTGAAGGAACGCTTTCGGTGCGGGGTTTAAAGCCTTTATCGGTTGTAAGATCCCCGGTCATCCTGTTTCTGAATGCAGAAGGGAATACTCCTTCGAGCAGTACCGCTGCCGGCAGTTTTGACCTGTTGAACTCTCTTTCATCCGGCGTTGTCTCGGCATCCCTCAGGCTAATCTTAAAAGGAGGCGACAGAATTCTTGACAACCGGGATGTTGAAAGCAGTATGGTTTTTTTTATCCGGCCGTCGAGGCCCACCGTATCAATATAATTGACATATTCTCCCTTCACCCTGTTAAGGTTTCTTGTAACAGGATGGTCCTGTGAAGGGTAAAGCCTGGGAAAATAAAACCATGGTGCCGGAACAAACTGCTGGCGGGTGCCGCCTGTCATCATGGCGAGCCTGATCATAACACATTCAGCATCCTGCACAACTGCCGGATTTATCCTGACGCCATACCTGAAAAGCTGATCCTCCAGATTCAATGTCCGGATAAGGGCCTCAGTTTCCCCGGTAACCAGGCTGTCGGCGTTTACAGCGACCTCTTCGAGGAGCCATAGCACCTTTCCGCCGTTCATGATATACTGGTCGAGAATGAACTTGTCGCTTTCCGGAAACTCATTTTCAGGACCGGCAATAACAACTGCAGCATAGTGGTCAAGAATGTCCGGATCGCCCGCAAGTTTTCCCCTGTCGATGGTGAAGAACCTGGCCAGGTTAAGGGTTATATCAGCAACCTGCGGCTCCGAAAGCTCACCATGCCCCTCGAGAAAGGCAATTTTGTATATGGTATCGGAAGCCAGCGTTGAAATTGTCTGGATCATCTCATACTCAAGACCCTCGACTGAATGCAGCAGATTCTCCTCAGGTGGTGCAGAGGGGTTGTTCTTCAGAAAATTGACAGGGACCTCGATCCCGTTGTAATTGACGATCATACCCGGAAAGATGATTTTCTGGCTCGATCCCCCTTCCTGGTCAGCCGCCTGGATGTTCACCGGGTTGAGCCCTTTGCTTATCAGCGCCTGGTACCTGGCTTCCCTCTGTTTCCGGTCGGTCCCTTCAGAAGGATTCAGGAAAGCATAATCGACCCTGCTGCCTGATGCTATCCTGAACTCATCAAGCATTTCCCTCACCGAACGCTTCAGCCGCTTGAAGGGTATCGGCATCTCGCCGTCGAGATACACCTGTACGAAAACATCATTTCTTAACTCCGAAAGAACTTTCTTCGCAGGACCGGAAAGAGAATATCTCTTATCTTCTGTCAGATCGAGTCTTATTCTGAAATAAGATAATATTACTGCAATGAAAACGATGAGAGCCACGGCCGACATGAACTCTGTCCGGCTCTTCCTCCTGATTGCCCGTATGTTGGAACCAATGCCAGCCATTCAGCTTTTTTCCCTCCATTTTCGCGACAAAAGCACAAGCCTTGTTGCCTCATTGAAAATAAAAACAACAGCGGCGAAATACACCAAATCACTTAAATCGACAACGCCCCTGCTCATAGATCTATAATGCTCATTTATTCCCAGTCTTATGACGAATTCATCAACCTTTTTCAGCCCGGGCAGATAAGCGAACGAATCAAATCCCATGAACATGAAAAAGGCAATAAGAACTGCAATGATAAATGCTATAACCTGGTTGTCGGTAAGTGACGAAGCCAGAAGCCCGGCCGATGCATACACCGCGGCCAGGCAAAGAAGTCCGGCCGAGGCGCCAAGTACCGCGCCCTTATCGAGATTTCCGGGAGTCTCTCCAAGCCGGGAAACCGAGAGGTAGAATATTATGCATGGCAGTAATGCCAGCAGCACCAGGGCCACGGAAGCCAGGTATTTACCATAAACAATTCCCCTTTCACTTACAGGCCTTGAATAGATAAGCTCTATTGTGCCCAGCTTCTTTTCCTCGGCAAACATTTTCATTGTAATGGCAGGCACCAGGAAGAGAAACACCCACGGAGAGATCAGAAACAAGGTATCCAGGCCTGCATAGCCGCTGTCAAGTACATTAAGCTCACCCGGAAAAACCCACATGAACAGTGAATTGACAAGCTGGAACACGATGATAACGATATAGCCTGTCAGACTGCTGAAAAAACCACTGATCTCTTTTCTGAAAATTGCGAACATACAATTAAACAAACGGTAAAAATAAACAATTAAGCTTAACCAAAATTACAATCTTTCAATAAACCTGAGATTCTTCAGCCTGGCACCATTTTTTATCACTCTGATCTTCATTGTTTTAATCTTTTTACTCCCTGAAAAATCCGGCCGTACTGTCAGTGTTTTGTGAATTCCCGGACTGAAATAAAATATTTTTTTCTTAATGATAAAATGCTAACTTCAAATGTTTCAGACAAGATTTAATCTATAGGCCTTTTTCAGATATAAAAGAGCATTTCATTCCTGATCTGTTGATTTATTATTAAACTATGAACGAAACGGTTATTGAGGCATTGGTGCGCCTTTTTGCCCTTATCAGCGATATTCATGATGAAACCTCTGTTGTCAGCCGCAAAAAAGATCTGGTGAGGCTCTTTCTTGAACGGCATTTAAACAAGGAGATGCTGACAAGATATATGAAGCAGTATGAGCTGTATCTTGAACATTTTTACTCGGAAAGCATCGAAAGAGGTACCGTCAGGGAGCGGAAGCGCGTTGCACTGAATTCAATAAAGATCCTGGCCATCTGTGAAAAGATTAACACTGAACTGTACCAGAAGCAGAAAATATATGTTCTTATCCAGCTTCTTGACTTTATTTCCTATGGCGATGACGTTACCATGATCGAATCGGAATTTGTCGATACGGTTGCAAGTGCTTTCAACATCCCTGATGATGAATATGCCAACATAAGGGAATTTATTCTGAATGATGCTGACAAAGTCAGGGACAAAAGCAGGATATTGACCATAAACAGCCGGCAAGATGCCCTTCACCCTGAAATAAGGCATCTCTGCGACGCGAACCTGGAAGGGAACATTTCATTTCTGCAGATTCCAACCACCCTTACCTACATAATGAGGTATGACGGGCTTGAGGATCTGTACCTGAACGGACAGGTAATTTTTCCAAAACAAACCTATGTATTCGATCAGGGTTCATCGATAAGGGGTGCAGGTATTAGAACCGTCTATTACAGCGAAATAAGCGGACTGATTGCTGAAACGTCGCGCAAGTTCAGGGTGACGCTCGATGCATTAAACGTATCATTCAGGTTCACCAACAGCAATTACGGGCTCCATAATCTGAATTTTCACGGTGAGGAAGGAAACCTCATCGGGATCATCGGCGGAAGCGGAGTAGGCAAATCCACCACTCTCAGCATACTTAACGGAACATTGAAGCCGCAAAGCGGTGAAGTTCTGATTAACGGGTACAACATTTATAACGAAAACGACAGGGAATCACTGAAGGGAGTGATAGGTTATGTTCCGCAGGATGACCTTTTAATTGAGGAGCTGACAGTGTTCCGGAATATCTGGTATAATGCAAGGCTTTGCCTGAACAATCTGAAGGAAAATGAAATAATTGACGCCGTCAACAACATTCTGGCCGATTTTGATCTCCTGGAAATAAAGGATCTCAAGGTTGGAAATCCGCTTAAGAAAGTGATCAGCGGCGGACAGAGGAAAAGGATCAATATCGCACTTGAGCTTCTCAGGGAGCCTACCATTCTGTTTGTAGATGAACCAACCTCAGGATTGTCTTCAGTCGATTCCGAGGTTGTCATGAATCTGCTTAAGGCTCAGACCCATAAGGGCAGGCTGGTAGTGGTGAACATACATCAGCCTTCCTCAGAGATCTATAAAATGTTCGACAGGATAATGATCATTGACAAGGGAGGGTATCAGGTTTTTTTCGGGAATCCTTCCAGAGCCATCACCTATTTTAAAACCCAGACCAACCATTCAAATCCCAAGGAGGACCAGTGTATTAAATGCGGTAATATAAATGCGGATCAGATCCTCCAGATCATTGAGGCTAAAGTGGTTGACGAACACGGCAAAATGACCCGCACCAGAAGAGTGGCACCTGCTGAATGGGCTGAAAAATTCGCCCGGTCGGGAGCAGGTGCGGTCAGAAGGGAAGAAGTAAAAAAACAGGAGATCCCGAAAAACAATTTCAGCACCCCGGGATTATTTAAACAATCAATGATCTTCCTTTCGCGCGACATTCTATCCAAACTGGCAGATAAACAATATATTCTGATCAGTCTCCTGGGATCCCCGTTACTGGCATTCTTTCTTGCATACTTTACGAGATCGGCCCGGGGCGCCGTTTACTACTTCAGTGAGAATGACAACATACCTGCATACCTGTTCATGGCTGTAATCACCTCATTGTTTTTCGGGCTGATGCTCAGCTCGGAGGAGATCATCAAGGACAGGAAAATCCTCAAACGGGAAGCATTCCTCAACCTGAGCTGGTTCAGCTACCTGAATTCCAAAATAATGATCATGTTCATTCTTTCGGCCATACAAAGCTTTTCCTTTGTGATAATCGGCAATGCGGTCCTCGGAATAAAAGGAATGACCTTCAGCTACTGGCTCGTGCTTTTCACCACATCATGCTTTGGCAACATCCTTGGCCTTAACCTCTCTTCTGCACTGAATTCCGTGATCACTGTCTACATAATCATTCCGTTCATAATAATTCCACAGCTGCTGTTCAGCGGAGTACTGGTTAAGTTTGACAAGCTGCATATCAGCAGCCGGTCAGCTCGTGAATACGTTCCGTTCATCGGGGATGTCATGACGGCCCGCTGGTCGTTTGAAGCACTGGCTGTCAAACAGTTCAGGGATAACGGTTATGAAAGGAACTTCTTCATGCACAACATGGCCGAGAGCCAGAACAACTACTATTCATCCTTTCTTACCGACGAACTGAACAGGGAGCTGCATGTATGCACCCTGTACAGGGACAGTGCCGGCTTCAGGAAAGATGTTCTTGACAGTTTTGAACGGCTCAGGTTCCACGTCGGCGAATTATCGGAGCTATCGGGAATCAGTCCGGGCAAATGGCGCGATTCCCTTTCATTTGAGTTGTTCGGCGGCAGTGTTGAAAAGCAGACTGCTGCATACCTTGCCATTTTGAAGAAACATTTTTCCGACCGGCAGAAGGAAGCCAGATCGGCCAGGGACGCCGTCACTGCTTCCCTTTTGAACAAGATCGGAAACGGGAAGTTGCTGGAAATTCGCAACAACCATGAGAACAAGCAGATAAAAAGAATATTGCTGGATGCCGACAACCTTGACAGAACTTTCAGGCTTCCCGGCAAAATTGTGCAGAAAGCTGATCCGGGATATATGGTTGCTTCTGCGCGAAACGGAAGGGCTCATTTCTATGCACCGTATAAACGGACCGGCAGCCTGAAGGCCGACACCTACTGCTTCAATATCATGATTATATGGCTGGAGTCACTTGTTTTGTACTTTACTCTCCGCACAAACATCTTCAGGAGGCTTATCTCTTTTACAGGAAGCCTTCGCCATGACATGACGGAAGCATGAAAAAACGGGAATAAGCTTCCCGCAATGACAAGCCCGGGCAGGTTCCTCACTGAGTTAAACTCCTGGCATTCTTAATGTCGGAGATTATTATATTTGAATAATAGAACTGCAAAATCTGCCTGTAATTAATTCCCCGTGCGGCCATAACCATTGCACCTTCCTGGCACAGGCCCACACCATGACCGTAACCTTTTCCCCTGAAAATTATTGAATCTCCGCTCTGAACCACCGAGAAAAAAGATGACTTTAAAATGAAGTCATCCCGTATTTTTGTGAACGGCAGAGTGAAGGACCCCACGCGGTAGTTCTTCTGCCGTGTGAGCTGGGTGAAATTAAAGTCGGGGTTGCCGGCCGCCGGCATATTGAATCCTGAGCTTCTCAGATAATCCATCCATTTATCGATGGCGATGCTTTTTGTCCATTTCGCATTCCTCGATCCTGTGCAATACGGATCAACCACTTTTTTAAAGTGGGGCTGGCCGGAGAGCCATACATTTTCTGATGATTCTGTTTCGCCGCCGCAATTGGAATGAAATGCCGACATTATCGGCAGGCTGTCGCGCCCCAGCACCACGAGCCCGGTTGTCGCAAGAACGGCCCCACTGATGGCGGAATCGGTTGAATTACCCATATAAGCCTGACAATGCGTATCATCACACAGATTATACCTGTCAATGATGTGCCTGTTCATATACCTGTACATATAGGTTCGTGCCAGCAAAGCCTGGCTCTTGATGTACTCGGGATTCCTTCCTGTCCCTCCTTCAGCCTGTACCACACCGGCGATGTACCTGTCAATGTTGCAGGTATTTATCATAACCAGGAAACCCAGGTCGTGAATGCATTGCAGATCCCCGTCGTACATCCGCCCCGTTGCCGGCTCATTATTGATCCTTACTGAAAACAGGTCATTTCCCGTAAGGCCGGCAAATACCAGTGAATCGCAGGCAAAACCCCTGTTTCCTTTGGCCCTGACTGCAACTTTTCCGTCATAAAAGGCAACGACCACATTATCTCCCTTCTTAAGAAAAAGAGGATCATCGTCATAAACGTCAAGCCGGTAGCTCCCCTCATTGACGAAAACCACTATCCACTGAAGAGGCCTGGCAGCAAACAGGCGCACCTTAACCTGCCCCGCTGCCTCAAATGCAAACAAAACCAGGAATAACTGTATTGAAATTACCACTCTGTGCATTGAGTTCAGTATTGCGTCCCCGGACGTAATTTTACCGGCTTGGGGTATTTTTAATGATCATGCAATTTATTGAATGAAAATGTCAGTCCTCATTCCGGTCATCGATACCGGCCATGACTCCGGCAAGGGTTTTCACAATATCTTCTGCTGCCCGCCGCGATGCTCCGGACGGACCCAGTATATTTTTCACCTTGCGGTAGCCATCAAGCATCCTGCTGCGTCCCGTTCCGCCGGGGAGAATTGATCTGAGCTCATATACCAGTTTCTTTCTGTTAAGTGAGTACTGGACCAGCTCCCTTACAATTTCCTCTCCGCCGATCAGATTTACAAGCGAAATGTATTTTACCCTGATGACCATCCAGGCAATGAGCATTGAAAAAAAGTCGCCCCTGAAGCATACTACCTGCGGAACATCAAACAGCGCCGCTTCCAGTGTGGCAGTGCCCGATGCCACAAGTGCGGCATCCGCAACATGAAGAATCTCATAGGTTCTGTCCCTGATCACTTTCAGTTTCAAACCGCCGGTAAGCTCTGAATACAAGGCATCGGGCAGGTTCTTCACTCCTGCAACAACAAACTGATACTCCCTGAAATCAGGAATTATTTCCGTCATCCTGGGGAGTATCTGCCTCACCTCGCTTTTTCTGCTTCCGGCCAGCAGAGCAATGACTGGCTTGTCATCCAGGCCAAGCGATCTCTTACACTCCTCTTTGTCAGGGAATGAGGCCTGTTTGCCTTCGGTCTCATCAAGCAGGGGATTCCCGCAGTATACGGCCCGGATATTATGCTTCCGGTAAAAAGCCACTTCGAACGGGAAAATGATATACATCCTGTCAACGTACTTTTTTACTTTCTCAACCCTCTTCTCATTCCATGCCCATAGTTTGGGCGATATATAATAAAAAACCCTGAAGCCCTTCTTCCTGGCGAATTCAGCTATCCTGAGATTAAAGCCCGGATAGTCTATCAGTATCAGTAAATCGGGGTTTGCTGAAAGGATCTGGTTTTTGCACAATGAGATGTTCTTCTTTATGCTCCCGAGGTTTTTCAATACCTCAACAAAGCCCATGTAGGCTGTTTTCCTGTAATGCATTAACAGCTTAGCACCTGAAGCCTGCATAAGATCTCCGCCCCAGCACTCTGCTTCAGCTTCCGGATCGGCCCTGAAGAGTTCCCTGACAAGGTTGGCTCCATGAAGATCGCCCGACTGCTCTCCGGCAATAAGAAAATATCTCATAAAAGAAATTTAACCGTAAAAACCAGCACCGCCCAGGCTATTGTTATGCCAAGTACACCTCTCGAGGCCAGAAGCATATCGAGCCGGTTGAATATGAGGAACAATACCAGGTTGCAGGTTACACTCAGCGACATGACATGCGTAAGGATGTCGGCACTGGCTATTTTCCTGAAGTAAGACGGGATGCTCAGGTCGCCTGCGGAGAATAACCAGAACATGAATGCCGCAACAAGAGGCAATACAAATCCGGCAACTGCGCCAACAACGATTTTGTCGTATTTCCCGGTCGTGGTCATTTGCCGAATCTTTCCTTCAGGATGTCAATATAACTGTGGGCAGTCATATCAACCGAAACGGGCACAACCGAAACATAACCGTTTGAAAGGTTCCATTCGTCGGTATCCGTGGCTTCCGGTTCGTGATTATTGAACAAGCCCGTGAGCCAGTAATAGGTTTTCCCCATCGGATCCCTCCTTTTTTCAAATTCCTCTTTCCAGTTCCCCCTGGCCTGACGGCAGACCCTGATGCCCCTGATCTGCTCCGCTGGTATGGCGGGAATATTTACGTTAAGACATATTCCTTCGGGAAGCGATTCGTGTGCCAGATGCTCCATAACGATCCTGATGAATCTTTTGGATGCAGTGAAGTCGGCTGTTTTTGAAAAGCTGGAAAGTGAAAAACCCACGGAAGGGATGCCATAAAGACAGCCTTCCAGGGCAGCAGCCATGGTACCTGAATAAAGTACGCTTACCGAGGCGTTTGAACCATGGTTTATCCCTGAAACAACCCAGTCGGGTTTCCTGCCGGCGAGCTGGTTGACAGCTAATTTTATACTGTCTGTAGGGGTACCGTTGCAGGCGTAAACTTTCCTGGTCCGGGTTTCTTCAAGCAGCTTCACCCTGAGAGGTGTTTTTACAGTCAGGGCCTGCGACATTCCCGACATGCCCTCAACTGTAGAAATCAGTATAACCTTCCCGAACTCTTCCATGACTTCGAGAAGCGCCCTTAATCCGGGAGCATACAATCCATCGTCATTTGTAAGCAAAATCAGCCTGTCGCCTTTTTCCACCACCATAATTCCAGAATATATAAGTTACAAATATAGGCAAATACCATTCCTGTCAGCAAAAAAAGATTAAGCTGAAAATTACAGCCTGATATAATATCGCAGCCAAAGTTTGATGAAATCTGAAGTTACTTTTTCCAAAATGCTTACTTTTGCATTCCTGATAATTTATTTTAACACCTGATGAAGATTTCTTACAACTGGTTAAAAGATTACCTCGCAACAGACCTTTCGCCGCGAAAGGCAGCTGAAATTCTGACTGAGATAGGACTGGAGATTGAAAGCCTTGAAGAATGGGAATCCATTAAGGGGGGAATGAAGGGTATTGTGATTGGAGAGGTCCTCAGCTGCATTAAACACCCCGGTGCCGATAAGCTTTTCCTTACAAAGGTTGATACCGGAGCGGGTGAACCGCTCCGCATCGTGTGCGGCGCACCGAATGTTGCAGCAGGGCAGAAGGTCGCAGTTGCAACCGAAGGGGCCGTTCTGTACCAGGGAGAAAAGATTATTGAAATAAAAAAGTCGAAGATAAGAGGCGAAGTGTCAGAAGGGATGATCTGCGCCGAGGATGAACTTGGCCTGGGAAATGATCATACCGGAATAGTGGTTCTCGACAACAATGCAAAACCAGGCACGCCTGCAGCGGAATATTTCAATGTGATCAGTGATACGGTTTTTGTGATCGGACTCACTCCGAACAGGATCGACAGCGGCTCCCATTTCGGGGTGGCCCGCGATCTGGCTGCATATCTCAGCCTTAATACCAGTAAACCCTGCAAAGCCCGGTTACCTTCTGTTGATGACTTCAGGCCCGACAACACAAACAATACCTATGATATCATTGTTGAAAACCAGGTTGACTGCCCAAGGTATACCGGTATCACCATAAGCGATATCAAAGTTGGGGATTCCCCCGAATGGCTGAAAAACCGCCTGAAATCCATAGGCCTGAATCCAATAAATAACATAGTTGACATCACCAATTTCGTACAGAATGAAATAGGGCAGCCCCTGCATGCCTTCGACGCCGACCGGATCAGGGGGAAAAAGGTGATAATAAAAAACCTCCCCGACAAAACGAAATTCTTGACACTCGACGAAAATGAAAGAACCCTTTCCCCGCGCGACCTTATGATCTGCGACACCGCTGAAGGAATGTGCATTGCAGGAGTATTCGGGGGCATCAAGTCGGGGATCACCCCCGCATCCAGGAATGTATTTCTTGAAAGTGCCTATTTCAACCCTGTTACCATCAGAAAAACCTCAAAAAGACACGGATTGCAGACCGATGCATCATTCAGGTTTGAAAGGGGCGCCGATCCGAATATTACTGACTGGGCCCTTAAAAGAGCCGCCATGATGATCAGGGATATTGCCGGAGGGAACATATCTTCTGAAATAGTGGACATCTATCCCAATAAAATACAGAATGCACTCATCGAAGTGAGTTATAACAATATCAACAGGCTTATCGGGAAAAAAATTGAAAAGAACACTGTAAAAAGAATACTGGAACTCCTCGGCATTATTATCAGGAACGAGGAAAACGACTCCCTGCTGCTTGAGATACCATCATACAAGGTCGATGTCAGGTGCGAAGCCGACGTGGTCGAAGAGCTCCTGCGTATTTACGGCTATAACAATGTTCAGATCAGCTCCCATGTCAATTCAACCCTGACATATATTGACAAACCTGACAGGGAGAAAGTTGTGAATACAGTTTCGGATCTGTTGTCAGACAACGGATTTACTGAAATAATGTGCAACTCCCTCAATCCGGCATCCTGGTACGAGAACAATCCTGATTTTAACAACAACACTCTTGTGAGGCTTGCCAATCCGCTAAGTTCCGATCTGAATGCCATGAGGCAATCGCTCCTGTTCGGAGGGCTCAATTCTGTAATCTGGAATATCCACAGGCAGAACCCGGATCTGAAGCTGTACGAATTCGGTAACTGCTACTTCCGGAAAGATATGGGCCAGGGTGTTCCCCGTGCAGATGATTATACTGAAAGAACATCGCTTGACCTGTTCATAACCGGCAATTTCCAAAAGGAAAACTGGAACCGGAAGGCAGATCCTTCCGACTTTTTCCACATCAAGTCGGCAACTGAGATGATCCTCATCAGACTGGGTATTAAACCGGAACTGCTTACCCCGGGCAACAGCGAAAAAAGGTATTTCTCTGAATCCATAACATATTCTTTCAATAACACCCTTGTTGCAGAAACGGGCATGGTAGCAAGAGATTACCTCACGCGTTTCGATATCGGACAGGACGTTTACTACAGCCATTTTGAATGGAATATGATTATGGAGCTTATGAGGAACAATAAAATCCTGTTCAGGGAACTGCCCAGATATCCCTCCGTCAGACGCGACCTGGCCCTTTTAGTTGACAGGAACATCAGGTTCAGCCAGATAAGGGAGCTCGCCTTTAAGACCGAGCAACACCTGCTTAAAGAAGTCGGATTGTTTGACGTGTATGAAAACGAGAGTCTTGGCCCCAGTAAAAAATCATATGCGGTAAGTTTTACCCTCAGGGATGATCATCAGACACTTACCGACAGGGCCATTGAAAAAGTGATGAATAGTCTTATAAGAGCGTATGAGAAAGACCTGGATGCAAAGATCAGATAACATGGCCCGGACTCAAACCCAACAGGACCTGCTTTTTTATGGACAACATTATTAAGCGGATCGGCACTTATTTTTCACTTGTAAAATTCAGCCATACGGTTTTTGCAATGCCTTTTGCATTTATAGGCTTTGCCCTGGCAGTGAGCGAAAAAAATCATGATTTCAGTCTGAGGCTCCTGCTTCTGATCATCCTGTGCATGGTATTTGCGAGAAGTGCGGCAATGGGATTTAACAGGCTTGCCGACAGAAGGTTTGATTCCCTTAATCCCCGGACGCTTGGCCGCGAAATCCCGGCGGGAAAAGTGAGCCCGGCATCTGCAGCTGTATTCGTTGTTGCAAACAGTATTCTTTTCATGGTAACTGCAGGTTTTATCAACAGGCTCACTCTTTTTCTGGCTCCGCTGGCGCTGGCAATTATCCTGGGCTACAGCCTTACCAAAAGGATCACATGGTTGTGCCATTTCATACTGGGCCTTGGCCTGAGCCTTGCACCAACCGGGGCATATATTTCTGTTACAGGCCAATTCAGCCTTGTACCCCTTATATATTCATTCATTGTCATAACCTGGGTGAGCGGGTTCGACATAATCTATGCTTTGCCCGATGAGGAGTTTGACAGGGAGAACCGGCTGTATTCGATACCGGCCATGGCCGGAAAAAAGAATGCCCTTGCTATCTCAGCCCTGATTCACTTTGCAACTTTCATTCTCGTGATACTGGCGGGCCTGAAAAGCCAGGGAGGGATTCTTTTCTGGACCGGCGCAGTCATTTTCACTGCCCTGCTTGCCTATCAGCATCTGATTGTAAAGCCTGATGATCTTTCGAGGGTAACTCATGCTTTCCAGACCACCAATGGATATGCAAGCATTCTTTTTGCCATTTTCACAATTCTCGATCTGATCATCAGGCAGTATGCACAATCATAGGAAACTGATGATTTTTACTTAATCCGTTAACCCTGATGGACCACATCATTGTTAAAGAAGTGCTCAACCGCAGGGAGCTGAAACTGTTTGTTTCACTTCCCCGGGAAATACACAAGGCAGAAAAAAACTGGCTCCCCACCATGTATAATGACGACCTGAAGCTGTTCAGCAAAAGCAGAAACAAATATTTCAGGCACTACCATTCACTCATGCTGCTGGCTTACATTGACCGCAAACCGGTGGGGAGAGTCGTAGCCCTGATAAGAAAGGACCCCGGGGCGGAAACCGGCAGAAGCTGCCGTTTTTGCTACATGGATGCCTATGACGATCCTTTTGTCGTCCGCGCTCTTGTTGAGAATATTGAAAGGTGGGCAAGGGAGAAAGGTGCTGACCGGATAACCGGCCCCCTGGGGTTTTCAATTAAGGATCCGCACGGATTTCAGGTTGAAGGTTTCACGCACCCCCCTGTCATCGCCACTGCCAATAACTCTCCCTGGATGCCCCGCCTGATTGAGAATGAGGGATTTGAAAAAGACATTGACCTGGTTAACTACGTGATTGACATACCGGAAGAATATCCCCCTTTTTACAGGAAAGCATATGAAAGGATCTTAAGGAACAGTAAAGTCAGGATCCTCGAATTCAGAAACAGAAACGACATTAAACCATACATCATCCAGGGGCTCGGGCTGATGAATGAAACTTACTCGGAGCATTACGGTTATATCAGCATGACGGATGACGATAAAAATGAACTCGCCCGGGAATTCCTGCCTGTCATTGATCCTGATTTTGTGAAGATTGTTGAGTACGAAGGAAAACTCGTTGGATTCATTATCGGTTTGCCTGACTTCAGCGATGGTATAATCGCATCCGGGGGTCGCATGTTTCCGTTTGGCTTTGTGCGGATATTGAGATCGTTTAAGAGATCGAAGAAACTGATATTTTTGCTTGGTGGGATAAGCAATTCATTTCGCGGTACGGGGATTGACATTCTCATGGCCGTCAGAATGTTTGAGTCAGGACTGAAGCATAAAATGAAAATCATTGACAGCCACCTCGTTGTTGAATCAAATCATAAAATGAGGGCTGAATATGAAATTTTCAACGGTAAGCTGATAAAGAGATTCCGTATCTACAGGAAGCTGATCAGAACCTGAATGCCAGTGACAGCCCAAGGAGCTCCTTGAACTGAATCCTGGCGGTTTTCTTCTGAAGCCCGTCCGGCCCAAGCACCGGATCCTTGCCCCTGGTAAAAAGAAGCGTCCTGGTGTCATCATCAAAGATCAGATGAGTATTCAGCCTGACATCAGTAAACCAGTTCAGGCTGGCAACCACAATCATCTCCCAATCCACGTCGATATTCTGGGGATTGTGGATATAGTTTGTGAACAGCTGCAGCCTGTTTTTTACGGAAACCGTTTTAAATGGCTTGAATTCATGTGAAATGAGGACGCTTGCACCGGGTTCGTGTTTTGATCTCCGGTCTTTTGCAACGCCGTATTTGGTCTGATCTATCATCGATATATCCGGAACGAATGTGCCTTTGTACGACAAAGGCGAAATATTAATTGACGTAAGCTTGTCGGGCTTGTAATCGAGCCCCAGCCCAAGTGTCAGAATGGCCGGGTTCATAAATTTCGAAACCGGAACCGAGTCGTTGGGATAATCATAACCTTTCATGATCTGGGTCTTGAACAGGGCAGTGGCACTGAAGTCGAATCTTCCGAACGCCTTGTGATTCAGTTTGGAGTTTGTTTCAAAAAGATCGATGTTGGTCCTTACTCCGTTGCTGGTCGATGCAATCAATCCGTATTTCAGCCTGACAAAATTATTGGAAGATACCAGATAAGGCTTGTTCAGATAATCAGCGTACCAGGTAACATCAAAAGCTGTTGAAATATTGCTTTCCCCCCCCTTTACCCAGTTTGAAAGCAGGCCCTGATTCAGTGCAAGGATTGCTTCCGTACGGTATTTCCACAACTGAGCCTTGGTAATTATCTTCCTGATATCCTGAAGCTTGGTCTTGTCCTGCAGTTCAACATTCACCCTGGCCCCGGAAATGTTTCCCTGCATTGGAGGCCGCCTGAATATAACACCCTGCTCAAGATAGAGACCTATGGTGTTTCTGCCGGCACTGCCGATCCACACCGTTACCGAATCATTCAGATCATTCTTCAGCCAGTAACGGACCATCATGTCCGATCTCGAATTCAACCATATGTTTGTCTTCCCGCTGTACATCCCCGTAATGGAAACGACACTCGAATCGCGGGCTTCAATCGCATCAAGCAGCACCGACACCGCGGCTTTCAGGGAATCACTCTGCAAAGGGTAACGATAGTAGCGGAATGGGAAATCCCTGTAAGACGATGCCACATGATCCAGGGTATCGACCACAACCATCAGTGTGGTATCTTTTATTACAACCGTTTCCGGTCTAACTGCAACACGCACTGAATCAGTGTTACCTGTCTGATCAACCGGTGTGCCGGAGCTTACTTTTACAGGTATCCTGAATCTGACAGGCTCCCATATGAAAAACTCATTGCGGTTTATACGGATAGAGTCATAGGGATATTTCATGAGATAACTCCTGGCGGAATCGAACGGGGGGCTGGAAGCCTCAAATATGACCTGTCCGATTGCAGACCTGAAGGGATCCCTGATGTTTTTCCACAAATGGGGCTGGTAGCTTTTTTGAAGAAACCTGAGAGCCTGATCGTGAGATAAGCTGATTTCTTTTCCGCCAGTATCGGAAACCATCAGTAACCCTCTGGTATTCAGTGAATCTATTATCCTCAGATCGCTCCTGTCATTTATAACACTAACCTGCGATAAGCCGGAAGGAATCCAGGTTAAACAAATCAGAACAAGTAAAGGGAGTAGTTTTTTACCTCTCATAATCCTCTGCTTTTTTGAACTTAACTTAATGCTGAACCAGAATCAGTCATTTATTTTCTCAATACCATATTATAACATAACGATGAATCTGCGATATTGCATATACCAATATCAGAAAAACAATCAACATTAAGGTTCCGTTTTGTTAACAAACAATGCAAATTACTTATAATCTTACTGTTAATATTATAACAACAGAATTTTTTAACAAATTTTAATTCAGGGGGCACGTTATGCTGCAGGATCGGCCCCTCATCCCTCCTCTTTGAATATACGCGATAAATGATTTCCTTTGGCGGTTATTTACCTCATATGCACGATCTGACAACAGGTAAGGAGGGTAAACTGCTGTTTCAATTTGCTGCACCGATGTTGCTCGGCAACATTTTTCAGCAGCTCTTCAGCGTTGTAGACAGTATAGTGGTAGGCAATTATATCGGAAAAACGGCCCTTGCCGCAATCGGAGCATCTTTCCCCGTGATCTTTATGATGATTTCGATGATAATAGGACTGGTAATGGGCACCACCATCGTTATATCCCAGTATTATGGCGCCGGGGACCTGGTTAAAGTAAAAAGGGCGATAGATACCATGTACATCTATTGTTTCATTGCCGGAACCATTACAACAGTTGCCGGGATCTCCCTTGCCGAACCGGTTCTCAGATTGCTTGGCCTTCCGGAAGAGATCATGCCCCAGGCCGTACAGTATCTCAGAATTTATTTCTGCGGCATGCTGATTTTCTTCGGCTATAACGGAACAAGCGCAGTTCTCCGCGGGCTGGGTGATTCAAAAACGCCGCTCTATTTTCTCATTATCGGTACAATTGCCAACATAATCCTGGTCATCCTGTTTGTGGGCGTCTTCAGATGGGGTGTTGCAGGTGCCGCCTATTCAACACTGCTGGCCAACGGACTGGCCTTCCTTCTGGCCATCATTTGGCTCAACAAAAATCATAAACTGATCCGGATAGCCATAAAGGGACTGCACTTTGACCGGGAAGTATTCAGACAGAGCATCAGAATCGGCCTGCCCACAGGTCTGCAGCAAACTCTTATAGCATTCGGGAACCTCGCAGTTCTGGGAATTGTCAATACGTTTGGAACAAACGTGGTGGCCGCATTTTCAGTGGCCTACAGGGTCGACAGCCTTGCCATTATTCCGGCAATGTCATTTGCAGCCGCCCTTTCCACATTCGTTGGCCAGAATATTGGCGCAAACAAAAGCGACAGGATAAGGACCGGACTGATATCAGCCATTAAAATGTCAGGTTCAGTGACCATTGTAACTACCATTCTTATAATCGTTTTTGGAAACCTCCTGATGAATTTGTTTACAAATGACCAGGAGGTAATAAGAATCGGCAACCAGTATCTGACAATAGTAAGCAGTTTCTACCTGGTATTTGCATTGATGTTCCTATATCAGGGAGTCATGAGAGGTGCAGGGGAAACAATGATACCAATGCTTTTCTCCCTCTTCTCGCTTTGGCTGATCCGGATCCCGCTGGCATATTTCCTCTCGCGGAAAACGGGTGTAACAGGTATCTGGTGGGCCACTCCCGTCGGATGGATTTTCGGGCTGGCACTCTCATATTCATATTATAAGACAGGAAGATGGAAAAAAAAGGCTGTTGTTAAATACGATCAGAATTTGTAACTTTCAAAACCAACCCGATCACCAGATGATAAAATCAATGACAGGCTTCGGCAAAAGCATAGCCGAAACACCCCGGAAAAAGATAACCATAGAGATAAAATCACTCAATTCCAGGCAGCTTGACCTGAACACCAGGCTTCCTCTGCTTTACAGGGAAAAGGAACCCGAGATAAGGAACCTTGTCAGCCAGAAACTCGACAGGGGGAAAATTGAATGCTCAATCTACCTCGATATTCTGGATGACGAGAGCCTGCCGGTTATCAGCAAATCAATAGTTAAGAATTACTGGAACCAGCTGAGGGAGATCTCATCCGAACTCGATATCAAAGCCGAAGAACAATTATTGCCGGTAATTATGCGGCTCCCGGACGTACTTCAGGCTGAAAGGGCCGATCTCAGTGAGGAAGAATGGGATCTGGCCAGGAAGCATATAGCTGAATCTCTGGAGATGGTCGACCTGTACAGAACCGGGGAAGGAAAGTCGATAGAAAAAGACATCAGGGAATGCCTTGCAGGAATCATGAAATCGCTTGACATGATCAGGGATTTCGAACCCGAAAGGATAAACAGGGTCAGGGAAAGGCTGCTTTCAATTCTTGAGGGAAACATTCTTACTGAAAATATAGACAAAAACAGGTTTGAACAGGAGCTAATTTTTTACCTGGAGAAATTTGATATCAATGAGGAGAAGGTGAGGCTGAGGAAACATTGCGAATATTTTGTTCAAACCATTGATGAAGATGCTCCCAACGGAAGAAAGCTGAATTTCATTGCCCAGGAAATAGGACGTGAAATAAATACCATCGGATCGAAGGCCAATGATGCATCCATTCAGAAACTTGTTGTAATGATGAAAGATGAACTCGAGAAGATTAAGGAACATACCAATAATATTCTCTAGTTACCCCATAACAGCCTATGAAAGGGAAAATCGTTATTATTTCAGCGCCCTCGGGGGCAGGAAAAACATCCGTAGTGGAGCATCTCCTCTCAACGGATCTTAACCTGAGATTCTCAATATCAGCAACAACAAGAGAACCAAGGGGTAATGAACAACACGGAAAGGATTATTATTTCATGCCGGTGCACGAATTCAGGTCACGGATACAAAATGATGAATTCCTGGAGTGGGAAGAAGTATACAAGGGCCGGTTTTACGGAACCCTGAAAAGTGAAATCGAACGGATCTGGTCGCAGGGGAAACATGTTCTTTTTGACGTTGATGTAAGGGGAGGGATAAACCTTAAGAACATCTACGGTACCAACGCAATATCAATATTCATAATGCCGCCTTCTGTTGCGGAGCTTGAAAAAAGGCTTCTCACCAGGGGCACGGATGAAAAAGCGAATATCAGGGTCCGTGTTGAAAAAGCGCTTGAAGAAATCGGTCTGGCCGACAGATTCGATAATATTGTGGTTAACATGAATCTGGATACGGCGCAACGGGAGGTATGTGCCATGGTGCGGAGTTTTCTGGGCAAATAGGCAGCTATGTCTGAAATTGGTTTGTTTTTCGGATCATTCAATCCGGTTCATATCGGACACCTTGCAATTGCAGGCTACATAAAGGAATTTACTGATATCGACCAGGTATGGCTCGTTATAAGCCCCCGGAATCCCCTCAAAAGGAAAGGAACACTGCTGGCCGACCATCACCGCCTGTACCTCGCCGAGCTGGCCATCGGTGACAATGATGCACTGAAACCTTCTGATATCGAGTTCCGCCGGCCCGGCCCGTCATATACAATTGATACAATGGCCCTGCTGTCTGAAAAATATCCGCAACACCGGTTTGTTCTGATAATGGGAGAGGATAATCTTTATTCCCTTCATAAATGGAAGAATGCCGGAGAGCTGGTAAAACGTTATCCCATACTGGTATATCCCCGCCCGGGGAATTACAGGAAAGAAAACATTCTGCTCGATGAGATACTGTCAGGGGCAACCATCAGGCGGGTTAATGCACCCCTGATGGATATTTCGGGCAGCTTTATAAGAAACGGCATCCGCAGGGGCAAGAACATGTCATACTACCTTCACCCTGCAGTGTGGAAATATATTGTGTACATGCATTTCTACGAAAAATAATCTGCCGTGCAGAAAATCCGCCCGGCCATTGAATACGAAATATAAGCGGCATTGTTCTCGTCTGAACGTGACCTGCCTTCGCTGCGATTATTTACCCTGCCCCCTGATTCTGAGCATCTCCCGCATCATCTCCCCTCCCCTCTGCAGTGCCCTGTCATTTTCCGGTATCAGTCGGTGATGCCTCTCCGGAAGTGATTTCTTCAGGCCATTCACAACATTCCCGATGCTCAGCACAGGTTTTATTTCAAGAAATCCTCCCAGGATTATCATGTTAAATGTTTTCGGGCTGTTCATCCGTGCAGCTTCTTCAGTTGCATCAATCCTGTATATTGAAATGTCATCTCTCTCAGGATGCCGGCTGATACCGTTCCCGTCATACACCAGGACTCCCCCCGGTTTGATTGAGCCCTCGAACTTATCGAGCGACTGCTGGTTTAGTATTATGCCTGTATCAAAACGCCTGATAATGGGTGAGCTTATGCGTTCGTTACTCAGAATGACAATCACATTCGCCGTGCCACCCCTCATCTCGGGTCCGTATGAGGGCATCCAGCTTACTTCCATATCATCCAGAACCCCGGCGTAGGCCATGATCTTACCCATGGATAAAACACCCTGACCTCCGAATCCGGCAATTAATATTTCTTCCGTCATTGCTGTAATTTAGGTTTATTTTCCGGATTTTTCATCAGGAACTTTCAGATCGCCCAATGGATAATAGGGAAACATGTTCTCCTCCATCCATTTTATCGATTCAACCGGGGTCATTTTCCATCCTGAAGGACAATTGGAGACAATCTCCACAAAACAGGTACCCCTGTTGAGAAACTGATACTGTACAGCCTTGCGCATGGCTTTTTTTGTTTTTTTTACATTGGCGGGAGTGTGAACACTTTGCCTTGTAACATAGTATGTTCCAGGCAGTGTGGCAACTATATCTGTCATCTTCAGCGGATTTCCCATTATCGTAACATCCCTGCCGAAAGGAGAGGTTGATGATTTCATTCCCGGGATAGTTGTGGGAGCCATCTGTCCGCCAGTCATTCCGTAAATACCATTGTTGACAAAGATTATAAGGATATTCTCTCCGCGGTTGCAGGCATGTATTGTTTCGGCGGCCCCGATGGCAGCCAGGTCGCCGTCGCCCTGGTAGGTGAATACAAATCTGTCGGGCATAAGCCGCTTGATGGCTGTTGCAAGCGCCGGAGCCCTTCCGTGGGCCGCTTCCTGCCAGTCAATGTCCAGAAAATTATAAAGCAGGACCGAACATCCGACCGGCGATATTCCAATTGTCATCGACTGAAGGCCCTCTTCCTCAATAAGCTCGGCAAGGATGCGATGTGCCGTTCCGTGCCCGCATCCCGGACAGTATGAAAGAACAGTGTCAGTCATTAAACCAGTCCTCCTGTAAACCAGATTCTCAGGTTTGATAATCTCCTTTAGCCCTGTAACCTCAGTCATCTGCTAACCTCCTATAATTTTTGATCTAAGATTTTCAACAACTTCTTCCGGGGTTGGTATCATTCCTCCCATTCGTCCGTAATGTTTCACAGGCACTTTCCCGTTGACGGCAAGAAGGACATCCTCAACCATCTGGCCGGCACTCATTTCAACCGACAGCATACCCTTTACCCTGTCTGCCAGCCCGGAAATCCGTTTTGACGGAAAGGGGAAAAGGGTGATCGGCCGCAGCAATCCGGCCCTGATCCCGGCCATTCTGGCAAGCTGGATCGATTTCTGGCAGACCCTTGCACTTGTTCCATAAGCCACAAGCAGGTAGTCGGCATCATCACACATAAATTCTTCAAACAGAACCTCCTTTTCCCTTATCTCGTTATATTTTCCGATCAGCTTGAGATTGAAGCGCTCCTGTGCTTCCGGATCGAGATCGAGGGAAGTGATTATGTTCCGGCTCCGCGTGGGCGGCTTTCCCGTAGTGGCCCACTCCGGCACATCTTTTGATCTCTCCCTGTATGGTTTAAGGTATACTTTCTCCATCATCTGGCCAATGGCCCCGTCAGAAAGTATCATTACAGGGTTCCTGTACCTGAAGGCCAGGTCAAATCCAAGTTCCACAAAATCAGCCATTTCCTGGACCGATGCGGGTGCCAGCACTATAAGATGATAATCACCGTGTCCGCCGCCCTTTACTGCCTGGAAATAATCTGACTGTGCAGGCTGTATGGTTCCAAGCCCGGGGCCCCCCCTTACAACATTCACAATAAGGCAGGGCAATTCGGCGCCGGCAATATATGTTATTCCTTCCTGCTTGAGGCTTATCCCGGGCGATGACGAGGTGGTCATCACTTTTTTCCCGCATCCCGCTCCCCCGTACACCATATTTATGGCAGCCACCTCACTTTCGGCCTGAAGAACAACCATACCCGTGGTTTCATAGGGCCTGGCTTCCATAAGATACTCCAGGATCTCACTCTGCGGGGTAATAGGATAACCGAAATAACCGTCTGCCCCCGCCCTTATCGCAGCTTCTGCAACTGCTTCATTCCCTTTCATCAGTCTCAATTCCCGTTCCATAGGCCGGCTATATTTTTGTTTTATAAACAGTAATGACTCCATCCGGACAAACTATCGCGCAGTTGGCGCATCCTATGCACAAATCCGGATTTGCCGGATATGCAAAGTTATATCCCCTGGAATTTACTTCCTCTGCCATCGCAATGGTTCCCGTAGGGCAGGAGATCATGCAGATTTCACACCCCTTGCACCTGTCAACATTAACAACAATACTTCCTCTGACCTTTGCCATAATTAATCCTGGTTTTAGTTTCCCATCTGATGATCAGCGCGGAAGCGTTTCAAACGGTATTCCAGATCGCCGAAAAGAGACATCGGAACCTTCGAAACACAAGCCCTCAGGC
The DNA here is from genome assembly GCA_964435015.1 of uncultured Rikenellaceae bacterium. Lineage (GTDB taxonomy): Bacteria > Bacteroidota > Bacteroidia > Bacteroidales > VadinHA17 > LD21. The sequence goes on along the minus strand of CAYSXP010000001.1, from coordinate 80,285 downwards.
CTTCAAGCCTTTCGCTTCCCGTGGTATCAAGAGTGATCGCACTTATACCGTAATGCAGGAGCTCATTCAGCAACTGTTCTCCCGACATCCCGGGATATGATATTGTAAAATAGAATCCGTCGCCTATCAGCTCATCCATATCCTTGTCGTAAACTATATTAAACCCATTCTCAGTATACAGCCTCTTCATAATTTTTGCCTTTTCTTCATATTCCGAGAGCGCTTCCCTGAACCGGAGGCTTCCGTCGTTGACTGCCTTCAGCAATGCTGCCAGACCATACTGCACTGAATGGGCAACGCCTGCAGAGAGTCCGTAAAGCGCACCGAATATTGCAGAATGGCCGAACTTGTCAGACGAAAAATACCTGAGAAGATCGGGATAGGAACGGTTGAACAGATGGTCGGAAATCGCCATGATGCCGATCCTCTGACCTGCATAGCTGAATATCTTGGAACTTGAGATCAGAATTACATAATCATCAGTGTAACGGGCAATGGTGGGCTGGTAGGGCGGTTCTCCCGGATCTGAATAGTTTTTCCTGAAATCCATTCCGAAATAAGCAAGATCTTCTATGACAATAACATCGTATTTGCGTGAAAGTTCACCTATGATTGCCAGTTCGTCCTCGTTCAGGCATATCCATGCCGGGTTGTTCGGATTGGAATACAGGAGAGATGATACCTTCCCGGTTTCAAGGTAAGACTCGATCTTCGCCCTCAGCTTTTTTCCCCTGTAATTGTATACATCAAATGAAAAATAACCATGGCCCAGCATTTTAACCTGCTGTTTCTGAACCGGAAAACCCGGATCGATAAAAAGTGTTCCCTCCTTTGTCCGGTCATTTCTGTTGGCTACAAGAAAGCATAGCATTGAACCCAGCATTGATCCGACTGTTGGAACGCAACCTGCAGGGTCGATATCGACATTGAGGAAAAGTTTTATAAACCGCGATGCTTCCTTTTTAAGCGCCGGCAAACCTGCTATATCGGGATATATTGCAGCCACCCCTTCGTTCAGGGCCCTGATCTCGGCTTCAACTCCCACTGACGGGGAAGGAAGGCCGGGAACCCCCATCTCCATTCTTATGAATTTTATCCCTGTTTCCGATTCAATATGGTTTACCAGCGCAACAATTTCCCGGATTGAGGCATTTCCAAGCGACTTAAGCCCCATATTATCCCTGATCGGCCTTATTATGTCATCTGAAATTGGAATATCGTTCATCTCAATATCTAAATTTTCCTTCTGTCAATTACGCGTTTTGATTTGCCTTCGCTTCTCTCAAGGGCTTTGGGTTCAACAAGGGTCACCTTTATTCCAAGGCCGAGACAGCTCTCAAGGTTGCTCTGGATTTTTGACCGGAGCCCTTCCAGCTGGCTTATCCTGTCAAGGAAAAGGGCTTCATCAACCTCAACCTTGAGTTCGAGTGAATCGAGATTATTGATCCTGTCGACAATTAACTGGTAATGCGGTTTAATTCCGCCCACTTCCAGAAGAATGCTCTCAACCTGTGACGGGAACAGGTTCACCCCTCTAATGATCAGCATATCATCGCTTCTGCCCACACATTTATCCATCCTTGCAAAAGTCCTGCCGCACTTGCACCTGTCGTAATTAAGACGCGTGAGATCGCGGGTCCGGTATCTGATAAGGGGCAGCCCCTGCTTGGTTATGGTGGTAAACACCAGTTCGCCGGTGCTCCCTTCTGGCAAAACCTCCAATGTTTCCGGATCTATTATTTCGGGATAAAAATGATCCTCATTGATGTGAAGTCCTTCCTGAAAAAGGCATTCACTTGCCACACCCGGACCGATGACCTCGCTTAGCCCGTAAATATCGATAGCCTTTATTCTCAGCTTGCTCTCTATTTCCCGCCTCATACTGTCGGTCCATGGCTCAGCTCCGAATACCCCAACCCTGAGCCTGAACTCATCGCGGCTGATGCCGCTTTCAATTATCGCTTCCGCCAGGAACAGGGCGTATGAAGGTGTGCATGCAAGAACAGTACTGCCGAAATCGTGCATAAGCTGAATCTGCCGCAATGTATTGCCGCCCGAAATGGGGATCACGGAAGCTCCGATCTTCTCCCCTCCGTAATGAAGCCCCAGCCCGCCTGTAAATAACCCGTATCCGTAGGCAATCTGAATAAAATCATTCTTGTCAGCCCCGGCACATGTGAGTGTCCTTGCCATCACCTCTGACCAGGTAGATATATCGCCGCGCGTATATCCCACAACGGTCGGTTTGCCCGTGGTCCCCGACGACGCATGAATCCGGACTATCTCACTCAGCGGAACCGCAAACAATCCATAGGGATAATTATCCCTCAGGTCCTGCTTTGTGGTAAACGGCAGCCTGCTGATATCCCCGATGGAACGGATGTTTTCGGGCCCTATCCCCAGCTTCTGCATCCTGTGCCTGTAATATGGCACGTTAAAATATATCCTTTCAACCGTCTCAATAAGCCGCTCGCCCTGAACTTTTCTCAGATCAGCACGATCCATGCATTCAAAATGCCTGTTCCAGATTTCCATTTCAGATCTTATAAAGGTCGCTCGCATTAATCAACTCCATCTCATGATCCTTCAAAGCCTTTATAGCCTGTCCGTTATTGTTGCATCTGAGAATGATTATCGATTTGGATCCGCATGAAAAAGCATACGTATATTCAACGCTTATTTCCTGATCTGACAGGATCCTGAGAATCCTGGCATAATATTTGGCTTCATCAGGAGCCATGACTGAGATCACTTCAGAAAGGTTCACTGTGAAATGGTTATCCCTTAACAGGCTTCTGGCCTTATCGGTATCAGATACAATCAATCTCAGTATCCCGAATTCAGAAGTGTCAGCGACGCTAAGCGCAGTTATTCTGATGCATTCCCTTCCAAGAACTTCCAGTACCTCGGTAAGCCTGCCCGATTTGTTCTCAAGAAATACTGACAGCTGTGGTATTACCATTTGACCTGATATTAATCGTTGAAATTTAAAGTCCCGAACTTACATATTATTTTAATTTGTTATACTGAACAGAATCAATATCACTTTTCAATTCTTACCCTTGCATCCACCACGGTAATTCCTTCCGGACTTCCGATAAGCGGATTGAGGTCAATCTCCTTGATTTCCGTGGCAAACCGCAAAAGACTTGAAAGCCGTACAATTATCCCGGCAAATTCCGTTTCATTTATTCCCGGTTTGCCGCGTGTGCCTTTAATGATCCTGTATGCCCTGATACTTTTTATCATCGAATCGGCTTCATTGAACGTCAGGGGTGCGAGGCCCGAGGATGCATCGCCCAGAACCTCCACAAAAATACCTCCCAGCCCGCATAGTATAATATGCCCGAACCGGGGTTCATATTTTGCCCCGATAAAGAGTTCAGTCCCTGAAAGCATCTCCTGGATCATCACCCCGGTTACGCCGCTGATCTTTTTCATGCGGTTGAACTCGGCTTCAAGGTGCTTCTGAGATTTAATATTCAGGGTAACCCCGCCCACATCCGACTTATGGACCGGCCCCACTACCTTGAGAACAAGCGGATAACCAATCTTACCGGCAAGTGCTATAACCTCTTTCCGGGAAGTTGCAACAGCTTCCCTCACAACCGGTATCCGCGCAGCCCTCAGGAGCTGCTGGATAAGCTCCGGTTCAAGGTATCCGCTGCCAGAATTGTCAATTATCCTCCTGATCCCGGGCACATCAACCTTTTCCAGAAAGATCTTCTCATCTGCAGGATATGGGGTGTTTGAGATTTTCGTCAGGGCCCGCCCCAAAACAACTTCATCAGGGAAATTGACATGACCCTTCTCCATGAAATATTCAAGTTCCCTGAATGAACTTGAAACGGAAGGCAGTATGGGATACAGCGGCTTATTGCATTCATTGATCTTCCTGTGAAGCAGATCATATATTTCAGTCATGTCGGTCAGGCCGTTGTTGCCGAATATGACACTCATGCCGTCAATCATTCCCAGCTGCCTGTCGGCATAATCGATGATCATGCCGAGCTGGTCAATAGTAGCTGTGGCTATCATGTCAATCGGATTTGCAGCTGACGCTCCGGGATTCATCATGGCAAGTATCCTGTCCTGATCATCCTGATCAAGCTTCGGAATATTCATTCCTCCGGCCGACAAGGCATCCGTCAGCATAACTGCCGGTCCGCCGGCATGTGTGACGATTGCTATATTCTTTCCCTTCAATGGCTTATGCATGAAAACCGACGCTACTGTGGTCAGTTCCTCCCGTCCTGAACAACGCACAATCCCGGCTTTCCTGAAAAGAGCTTCAACAGCCGAGTCGGAAGAAGCCATGGCCCCCGTATGTGACGATGCAGCCCTGCTGCCGGCTTCAGTGGTCCCTGCTTTTATTGCGGCAATCCTGCATCCCTTCCTGATCAGTGAAGATGCATGCCGCAGAAGCTTGTCAGGATCGCGGATTGTCTCCACATAAATAAGTTTTATCGGAGAACTCCTGACAGGATCATAGGTCAGATCCCAGTATTCCAGCACCTCCTCAACACCTGTCTGGGCGCTGTTCCCTACGGAAAACATGCTGGAAAACCTCAAACCTTTCGGAAGAGCCGATTCAATAATGAATAATGCCGTAGCTCCTGAACCACTGACAAAATCACACCCTTTCTCCGAAAGCCTGGGAACCGGGCTGGTAAACACACCCTGATACCTCCGGGTGATAACTCCGATACAGTTCGGACCGATCAGACAAGCTCCGGCCTCATCAATCAGACCGGCAATGTCTTCTTCCATCTTTTTTCCTTCTTCACCCGCCTCACTGAATCCTGCCGAAATAATTATGAAAGCCTTTGTGCCCTTCTTCCTGACCAGAACATCCACTACCTGGAAGCAGTGCTTTGCGGGTATGCCCAGAATTGCAAGATCAACAGGGGGAATATCATTGATATCACGGAAGGATCTCAGGCCCTGAACGTAATCATGCCCCGGGTTTACCACAAACAGATCACCGGTGTATCCACCGTCGATGATGTTTTTCAGGATCTTGCCGCCGGGCTTCATAAGATCATCAGATCCCCCTACAACAACTATGCCGGAAGGATCTATCAGTTTCTCATTTAACATAATCAACTTTTGGTCTGAAGAATGATCCGGTTTTGCATAGAAGTCAATGTAATCAGGTCTAAATCACATACTGTCAGGCCGTCTGATAAAATACGCATAATCTGCCACAATGGTTGAATATGTTTGTGACACTCTCAAATCACAAGTAAAATCACGCTTATTACGATAACAGCAATATAATAAAAAAAAACATGACAAAACCAAAGAGTAATCATGTAAGCCGGCGGTTGCCTGCAGATGATTATAAAAGCTATTTTTGCAGAAGAAAACAGGGCCGGAGGACCTCATAAAAAAATGACGGGTTTCGTGACCGGAACGCTCCTGAGATTGTTCAGTGGCTTATCTGGCTCCCTGAACAATTATTTCAGGGATGAGTTTATCAATAAATTGATCAGGCAGTGATTTACGACAAAGAAATGGAAACAGACAGAATATTCGGGCAAAATACCCTTGGCAGGGAAGACATTGTCCGCCTGCTGAAGTCTGAAGGGCCCGACAGGGAATTACTTTTCAGAAGATCTGCGGAAATAAAGGAAAGACTTATAGGTAAAAAGGTTTGGCTGAGAGGACTGATAGAATTTTCAAATATCTGCAGCAAGGATTGCCTTTACTGCGGCATCAGGAAAAGTAACAAGAACATGGTGAGGTACAATATGTCTGACGGGGAAATCCTTTCTGCTGCAAAGTTTGCCTTCGATAACCGGTACGGATCAATTGCCCTGCAGTCGGGTGAGATGGAAAGCCGGTCAGTTACCCGCCGTATCGAAAACCTTATAGGAAAGATCAGGGAACTGTCAGGGGGAACACTCGGTATCACCCTGTCGGTTGGTGAACAGGAACCGGAAGTTTACAAAAGGTGGTTCGATGCAGGTGCTCACAGGTATCTGCTGCGAATCGAAGCCACAAACGAATCGCTTTACCGGAAAATACATCCTGAAAACGGCAGGTATGATTTCAGAAGAAGAATGGAATGCCTTAAATCACTTCAGGATATCGGTTATCAGACCGGAACCGGGGTTATGATCGGACTGCCATTCCAGACAATGGATGATCTTGCCGGGGATCTCCTGTTCATGAATGAATTCAATATCGACATGTGCGGAATGGGCCCCTATGTCGAACATACCGACACACCCCTGGCCAAACATTCATCAGGTCTGCTTCCCCTGTCGGGACGCTTTGACCTTACCCTGAAAATGATCGCCATCCTGAGGATTATGATGAAGGACATAAATATTGTTGCAGCAACCGCCCTGCAGGCCATTGATCCGGCCGGAAGGGAAAAGGCCGTAAGGATAGGCGCAAATATAATAATGCCCAATATCACCCCGGGTTCTTACCGCAACAGTTACAAGCTTTACGACAACAAACCCGGCACTTCCGGTTCTGCCGGAGATTCCCTTGACCGCCCTGAGGAAAGCCTAAACCTTGCCGATCATGAAATAATCTACGGCGAATGGGGTGATTCAAAACACTTTGAAAAAAGACGGGCAGGAGAACAACATAAACCGATAACTGACCACCTCACCTGATCTCCAGATCCCCGGGGCTTCTTTTCTGCGCTGCCCCTTCCCTTATGATTAAGGCATGATAGTTTTAAATAAATTTAAAAAAGACAGGAAAAACATGTAAAATTCTTTGATATGTCTTTGTTTTTTAAATAAAATTAAGGTATGTTTACCGCACACTTAATAATATGAAGTTTAATAACAATCTTTACAGGTACTACTACTATTACTTCATGATTCCCCTGGTGAGTCTGGATGTAAAATAGTGCCTATGACACAATATCAGATAAAGGCTTACCACGACAAGGTAAGCCTTTTTATTTTAAAATACTAAAAAACAACAGATTATGGAGCAAACAATTGCAGGCAGTGAAGTAAAATTCTTCAATGGCAAACAAATTCCCGTAGAAATGCATAAGGTAAGGATCGTGCAGTCGTTGAACCTTGTGCCGGTCGAGCGCCGGCTCGAGGCTATTGGTGAAGCCGGTTACAACTCATTCCTTTTGTCAACATCCGATATTTTTCTCGACATGCTGACCGACAGCGGAACGAACGCGATGAGCGACGCTCAGGTGTCGAAAATGTTCGTGGCCGACGATGCCTATGCAGGATCGCAGAGTTTTGATAAATTCCAGAAAAGTGTATTAAGGGTCTTTGGCAAGAAATATGTGCTGCCCGTTCACCAGGGCCGAGCAGCCGAAAATATCCTGGGCAAATCGTTTGTAAAGGAAGGCTCGGTGGTACCGATGAATTATCATTTTACAACAACTCTTGCGCATATTCAGCTTAACGGGGGCAAGGTTCTTGAGCTGTATACGCCTGAAGCCATGAAAATCAAAAGCTCCAACCCTTTTAAGGGAAACATCGACATAAACCGTCTTGACGAAGCTATACGCACCAACGGCATTGAGAATATCCCGTTTATCAGGATGGAAGCTTCAACCAATTTAATCGGGGGCCAGCCTTTTTCAATGGCAAACCTGCGCGATGTAAGAAAGATCGCTGACAAATACGGGATTATGATTGTTCTTGATGCCAGCCTGGTCGGCGAGAATGCCTACTTCATCAAGGTCAGGGAAAATGAATATAAAAACAGCACCCTCGAATCAATATTGCTTGAGATGAGCGGATTGTGCGATATTGTGTACTTCTCAGGCCGCAAGGTAAGCTCATCACGGGGCGGAGCTATTTGTACCAACAACACCGGTATTTACAACCGCCTGAAATACCTTGTACCTGTTTACGAGGGTTTTCTTACATACGGAGGGATTCCGATCCGTGAAATTGAAGCGATGGCCGAGGGTTTGAAGGAAACCACCGAAATGTCGGTGGTAAACCAGTCTCCGATTTTTATCAATTACATGGTCGGTGAGCTTGACCAGCTGGGCATTCCTGTAATAATGCCTGCCGGGGCCCTTGGATGTCATGTCGATGCGATGGAGTTCCTGAGCCATGTTCCCCAGACTGAGTATCCTGCCGGTTCGCTTGTGGCAGCATACTACATTATTTCCGGAATAAGGGGGATGGAACGCGGTACCATGAGCAATAACAGGGACGAAAACGGGGTGGATATTCCTGCTGATCTTGAACTGATGCGACTTGCCCTGCCCAGGCGGGTATTTACCCTTTCGCAGATTGAATATGCCATTGACAGATTGAACTGGCTATATCAAAACAGGCACATTGTGGGAGGGCTCAGATTCACGGAGGAACCACCCATTCTCAGATTTTTCACAGGCAGGCTGGTTCCGGTCTCTGACTGGCCCGGCAAACTTGCTGCAAAATTCAGGAATGATTTCGGTGACAGCCTTTAAAAACAGAACTACAGCACCATCTTTCCCAGGATGATCCCCGGCAGCTTCAGGAGATCTTTTTCAAGCAGGTCCATCTGAATCTCATCGCCTGTCAGCTCAAGCAGCACAAGGCCCGCGGGCCTGCCAAGGAATTCTTCATTCACACCCAGCCGGGTGCGGATCACACATCCGTACGCGGTAAGTGTTTTCTGAACCGAAGTGATTGCATCCTTATCCCTGTTCTCAATAAGGATGCCAATAACTCGCAGGGCTCCCTCCTCGCCGGAGAAGCTGACAAAAGGCCCGACATCCTCAAACGATATCTCGCTTAACGATATGCCGCCAATATTGTTCAGGTCAGCCTTCAATCCGGCTATCTCACTTTCATTTGCTGAAAGATGAAGAATTATGTAAGCCTCGCGGCTGCACAGCTCAGTTGACAACTCGTGAAAACCCAGTCGCGTGGTTATCGCACCTGAGTGGCGTGAAAGTACCTGCTGGGTCAGCCCGGCTTCTTTAATCCGGTCGATTATCTTTATGCCGAAAATTTTTATCATGGCTTCAAAGCTTTATTGTTAATCATTTAACAGATAATCAGAGATATGTCCGTCTGTACCGGGTCCTTTATCCTTTCCGGAGCCATTTTTCACAAAAAAGTTCCCTGCAGAGACTGGAAATATTTTATACAGACCCTAAAAATACAGATCCCTCTCGCCCTTTTTTATCTTTTCGATTTTTTCCCTGGTGCTGGCGGCAACACCCTCTTCAAGGGTCTGAAGATTCTTCTCAATCACACTCCATCCTTTAACTACCACATCCTCAGCAGCATAATCGCAAAGATACTCGGAAAGCGTAAGAATTGCATTGGGGGTGCAAAATCGCTTAATAAAGCCGGGAACAGAGAATTCCATAAAGTGCTCGCCCGTCCGCCCCATCCTGTAGCATGAAGTACAGAAAGATGGCAGGTAATCGTGATCGAGCAGTTCATCGATCACATCTGCCAGCGACCTCGGGTCATTGATCCTGAACTGCTCCCTGTTCAGGTTCTGATCTTCATTCTTTGATTCGGAATATGATCCCAGTTCAAGTTTTGTGCCTCCGTCGATCTGCGACACGCCATACTGCATTACTTCCCTTCGTACATCAGGCGCCTCCCTGGCAGTAAGGATCATACCGGTGTACGGAACTGCCAGCCTGAGAATGGGAACCAGCTTCTTGAATTCCTCATCGCTGGTTTGATACTTGCCGCTGATATTTAGGCTCAGTGCATCCTTTATCCGGGGGAATGAGATGGTGTGCGGACCAACATTGTAGCATGCCTCAAGATGATTTGTGTGCCTGACAAGGCCGAGAACCTCGAACCTCCAGTCGTACAGCCCGAACAGTGCTCCTATCCCTACATCGTCGATACCGGCCTCCTGTGCCCGGTCGAGCGCGGTGAGCCTCCACTCATAATCCTTCTTCCTGCCGCCGGGATGGTACCAGCCGTATGCTTCAGGATGATAGGTCTCCTGAAAGATCTGGTAAGTACCTATCCCCGCCTCGCCTACCTTTCTGAAACCTTCAATGTCGAAGGGTGCCGCATTGATATTTACCCTCCTTATCTCGCCATGGCCCTTCTTGACATTATAGACGATCCTGACCGTATGAGCTATGAATTCGGCTGAATACTCGGGATGTTCCCCGTATACCAGGATCAGCCTCTTCTGGCCGTTATCCTCAAGTGCCTCAACCTCTTTTATTATTTCACTGTCAGTCAGTGTTTTCCTTACGGCATCCCTGTTTGATACCCTGAAACCGCAATACTGGCAGTTATTGGTGCATTTATTTCCGACATAAAGAGGTGCAAACAACACTATCCTGTTCCCGTAAACCTTCTCCTTAAGCGTTCTGGCGCCCTCCCTGATCTCGTCAAATAAATCGGTTCCAACGGAATTTACCAGTACGGTGGTTTCCTCAAGGGTCAGGCGGTGTTTGTCGAGCGACTTGGCAATTACTTCCCTTACCCTGATTTTATCGGGTTTTACATTGTTGATCAGGTTCCAGATCTCATCCGGATCGATGAAGGGTTTCATCCTCTGATCGGGTATACTTAATTTTTCTGGTGAAAAACGCATTTCTCTTCTTAAATTTGGTCCTGCAAAATTACTCATTCAAAACAAGGAAGACAAATGATATGATCAGTAAATAAGCTCACTGATCTCTTCCATTGCAGCCCTGATCCTTGACGCAGAGGCTTTTGGGTCGTTAATATCAACCGCCCCGTGGATTTTCTTATGAAAGCTGATGGTCGAACTTCTCCCTTCAGGGAGCAGCTTGTCATCGAAAAGGTGCAGAATAACCTCTGACGGCTCATTTCCCGGGCCGTCAATTATCACCATGCCCCTGGAAGAGCCGGCCGGCGAATCAAATGATACTGCATAAATCCCTTTGGCCGGAAGCAGCTTGCTTTCCTCAGTCAGAGGGATCCTGTACATCTGAACGGGCAGGGCCGGGCTGGCAGGGTGAAATGCAGCGGGGCAGCCCATTACAATATAGTAATGATCGAGATATGCATTTGCTTTCTGGATATAGCCCTCCCTGATTGCCTGCCTTATCTTGGTTGAACTGACGGTTTCATGTTCCACTTCCTGCTCCGGGATCTCCTCGGCTTCAAACCCGTATTTTTCCCGCATTCCCCACAGCTGCTTATAATCCCCTTCCTGGTTAAACCCGAAATGATGATTGAATCCTGCCACAATTACTTTTGCTCCCAGGATGCCAATGAGATAATCGCGCACGAACTGCTCGCTTGTAGTCCTTGCAAAGTCCCTGGTAAACCCGGCAATGATCAGGTTGTCGAGACCAGCCTTCTTCAGGAGCTCAATCTTTTCTTCCTGCGAACTGATCAGCCTGAGATTTTTTCCTGTGGTGTCGGGATACAGCACTTTTCTCGGATGGGGATGCAAAGTGATGAGCACCGATTCACCGCCATACTTCTCCGCAAGCATCCTGAGGCGGTTGATTATCGTCTTATGCCCGATATGGACCCCGTCAAACGACCCGGTTGTAACCACCGGACCCGGTATGCCCGCCGCCTCTGTAAAACTGTTGAATATTCTCATTAACCGGCCGGCAGGATTAAAGCTTGTTTTCCTTCACAAAATATGCCACTTTTTCGATGGAAGTTATCATGTCATATTCTTCAAGATATACTCCCGAAGGCACATTCAGCGGTACTGTCGTAAAATTAAGTATGCCTTTTATTCCATACCTGACCGTTTCTTCGGCAATTTCCCTGGCAAAGTCGGCAGGTACCGTAAGGATGGCCACCTCAATATCAAGCTCCTTTATAATCTTCTCCAGATCGTGATAGGGATAGCACTTTACACCCGAAATCACCTTGTTTATCTTCTGGGGATCATTGTCGAATGAGGCAATCAGGTTGAGCTTCGATCTTTTACCCTTGAAATAGGCTGCAAGAGCCCTGCCAAGATTGCCAATCCCGATAATTGCCACATTCATGCCCTGGGCGGAATCAATGATGCTGCTGATGGTTTCTATAAGAACCTTAACGTCATATCCTTTCCTTAAAACACTCGAATAGCCTATCAGCATCAGATCGCGCCTTACCTGAACAGCCGTGATGTGCAGCCGGGCAGCAAGATTGTGGGAAAAGATGTAGTTCTTGTTCTCCTTAAGACATTCCATGAGGGTTCTTCTGTATTCACTCAACCTCTCAACTGTTTTTGCGGGTAATGTTGTCATATTTGTCATGAATTTTTCTGGGGTTTCTTTGGAAGCCGGACAATGAAGGTGGACCCCTTGTCCGGTATGCTTTCTACCGAGATGGTGCCATTATACAGTTCAACTACTTTTTTGACTATTGAAAGTCCGAGTCCGCTTCCGGAAATATTCCTGGTCCTTTCGTTCCTGATACGTACGAATTCGGTAAACAGATTCTCCCTGTCCGCCTCTGTAATGCCTATACCGGTATCGGAAAAGTAAAGAATGACATTGCTTTCATCCCCGTCAATTACGATTTCAGCTTCTCCTCCCGGCTTATTGTATTTTACAGAGTTGGATACCAGGTTATTGAATATAATATCCATATCAGTCGGATCGGCCATTATCACCGCGTCGGATTTTACGTCGAGCTTAATGGCAACTTCCATCTGGATGGCATAAGGCTGAACGGTGACTATTGCACCGGAGGCAATCTCAGACAGATTGACGGCTTCAATCTTTTCGTCTTTCCTTTCAAGCCTGATCTTGGTAAAATCGAGAAGATCCATGATCAGGTTCCTCATGCCCTGGATCCTCTGAAGCGACCGTTCAACTATGTTATCATAGTCACGGATGTTTTCACCCATCTGCTTTTCCTGCATCATCCTCAGATAGCCTTCAACTGCATTGAGGGGTGCTTTAAGCTCATGCGACAGAACCGAAAGGAACTGGTATCTTATCTTCCTGCCCTCCTGGTTCATCCGGTGGGTGATCCGCTTCAGATATTGCTGCTTTGTGATGTTCTCAATGCTCGATTTAAGCTCCTGCGGAGTGAATGGCTTTGGAATAAAATCAGTGGCCCCGAACTTATGGGCCTTGAGTGCAACATCAAGGGAAGCGTATGAGGTAATCATCGCCACCACAGTATCAAACTTCCTGTTCCTGATATATTCGAGCACCTCAACTCCCTGTATGCCAGGTAATTTATTGTCAAGCAGAAGTATATCCGGATTATCCTGTTCAATCATACTGATCCCTTCCTCGCCCGTTGCAGCTTCCTTTACTTCAAACGTATAATCCTCATCCATAAACGGATAATTCACATGGAAGTTACCCAGTATCCGGGTAACGCCGGAGCGGATCCCGGGTTCATCATCGATGACGAGTACCTTTAAAACAGCCATATCATATTTTTAACAGTCGCATTATCTCCTGATCAAGCTGATCTGATCTTATGCCCTTTTCAAGATACCTGTCGGCCCTTATCCACATCCTGTCATGTTCCGAGTCGAGGCTGAAGGATATGCCCGTTTCATGAGCCACGGCTGTGGCCAGGATGACCGGCACATCCGGGTACTTCTTCTTTATCCTGTAACAAAGGATGAAACCGCTGTCATCACTTTCCATCATAAGATCGAATATGGCAAGGCTGGGTTTAAAACGGGCTATAATTGCCTCGGCCTCAGCCTGGCTTTCTGCAGCAATGGTTTTATATCCTGCTTTTTCCAGGTTTGAAATGGTCTGATAAAGATAATCAGGATCGTCATCAGCCACCAGTATTGTAAAGTCGCTTTTTATCATCCGTGCATAATTTATTTTTTAAGGCCGGAGCCTGTCTGCCCCCCGGGCAGGAAACCACACATGATTGAACGCGGTTATATTCATTCGTGCTTGTGTTTTTGGTCAGTCATGTGGTTTCATAATCCGGAGATTTCGTCAGAAAACCTTCCATTCGTTAAACCATAATCAATACGCAAATCGCATCATTCCTTTCCCCTGGGCATTGCTATCCTGAAGCTCGTACCCGTCTGACCCCTGGAGGGATCAGTGTTGGAATCGACAGAGATCTGTCCCTTGTGCATTTTAACTATTCCGTAAGCGGTTGCGAGCCCCAGGCCGGTTCCCCAGCCAATGCCCTTGGTTGTGAAGAAAGGTTCAAAGATCTTTGCCTTGTCATCCTCCTTAATTCCTGTGCCCGTATCTGTTACTGTAAATGAAACATCACTCAGGGTATCTTCCAGGATTATCTGTATCGAGCCGCCTTCCTTCATTGCTTCAAACGCGTTCTTCACAAGATTGGTAAGAACCTGGGTCATCTGCTCAGGGTCAAGCATGGCTTCGGGGCTTGTAGTCTTGTCAGTGACCTCAATTCCGATATTCCCGGGAACAATAAGGCTCTCGAGGCTGTGTTCAACAAGTTCCCTGATATCAACAAGCTGATGATTGACCTGGTTCTTCCGTGCAAAATTCAGAAGGCCGCTTACTATGTTCTTGCATCTTCCTGCCTGCTCAACAATAAGCTTCAGGTCATCCCTGACGGGATCGTCGGGTTGGCATTCCTCAAGGAGTATGTTGCTGTACATCATTACAACCCCCAGGGGATTATTAAGTTCGTGAGCAATACCTGCAGAAAGCTGACCCATGTGTGCAAGCTTTTCCGATTGCTTAAGCGCCTGCCTCATGGATGTGAGCTTTTCATTGGAAAGGGCAAGCTCCTTTACGGAGTTATGCAGTTTCTCAATGGTGTAGGGAAGACACATCTCCACTTCGGCAAGCCCCCTTTTTATTGCAATGGCGTGTTCGACGCAACTCTCATAGCCGCAGGCCCCGCAGTCAAGCTGATCCTTTATGGTTGTTTTCCCCATCGAAACGAGCACCTCTTCTATCTCAGACTCATCAGGCATAACGATGGTCTTTTCCTCGGGCTTATACCTGACACTGAGATCGAGTGAAGAGTAAAGGTCGAAATAATGCTTCCAGGCCTCATGATCCAGCTCCTCCATCTTCCTGCCGGCATAGCTGCTTACAAGCGTCCTCCTGTTATACTGCTTCCCGTTCTTCGACAAGCCCGGGCCCATAATGCAGCCCTCGCAGCAAAGCAGTTCCATATGCTGGTTGCATATAAGGCCGGCCTCATATTCCTTCAGTGCTCCCTGGAAATCGGTTCTTCCCTCGGCAGCAATAATGTTCCCGGTGATTGAATCATCATTTATGTTGGCAGTCTGAAGCAATCCCCTGGTTACCGGGAATATTGCCCCGCGCCCGCCAACCGGAGGATCAAATTCCGAGGGCTCCGCCATCTCCGCCCTTATACCGTAATGACTGAACAGTTCCCTCAGTTCGATGAATGTAATCGCCTCATCAATCTCCGAACTTTCGGCTTTTTTTGCCACGCACGGCCCGATAAAAACAATCCTGGCGTCATTCCCGTATTTTGAACGGACCACCCTGCCCATTGCAACCATGGGCGATACCACAGGGGCAAGGTTATCAACAAAATCAGGATGGTAGTGCCTGACATAATTAACAATCGAAGGGCAGTCAGAGGAAATATAGTATCCTGTATCCTGGTTTACAAGCTGCCTGTACCTGTCAGCAACAAGATCGGCGCCGAAGGATACTTCAAGTACAAGTTCAAATCCCATGGCCCTGATCATTCCGATAAGCACCTTGTAGTCATAGTCGGGAAACTCGGCAGGGAAGCTTGGAGCAACAATGGCTGCAACCTTTGGATCATTTTCCAGAAGCCTTACAACCCTGTCGGCCGTTTTCAGGAAAACCTTGGCTCCCTGGCTGCACACTTTTGTGCAGTTACCGCAAACGATGCATCTTTCATCAATAACTTCAGCCTGCCCACCGACTATGCGGATAGCCTTGGCAGGACACTCCCTTACACAGGTGTAACAGGTCCGGCACAGCTCTTTTATCGTATAAACAAGCATTCCTGTGTATTTAAGGATTCAACTGACGGGCACTCTCCGCAAAGGTACAATGGTTTGCATATCATGAAGCATTTTTCCAGCTCTTTTGCAGCTTCAGGTTATTACAAAAGAACATCCTTCTTTTCAAAATGAGTATGAAATATTCTTCGGTCACTTATCTCCCTGTTTTCCTTTATCAGTTTGTCGCAGAGGCCTATGAATGAAGGCGACTTTTCAGGCAGTGATATTGCCTCTGTTTCATCGGACTGCCATATCAGCCTGGCCCTGTTTTTCAGATCCTCCCTTGATGCGATCTTCGGGAGCCCGCCGCCGTGAATGCAGCCGCCCGGACAGGCCATGACTTCAACCAGGTGATATTTTGCTCCGGCCTGAAATGCATTGTTGAGCTTCTCAAGCCCTGTAAGGCCGTCAACCACAGCGACCCTCACCTCCGTATCCCCCGCCTTTACCGTGCAATCCCTGAATGAACCCGAGCCCCTGAGCTTTTTCAGCATCTGCCTGTCAGGATCCTTTCCCGTCAGCCGATATGAGACGAGCCTGACAACACCTTCCGCCAGTCCGCCCGACAGCTCAGCAAGCACCGCCAGGGAGCTCCTGCCGGCAAGGGGTTCGTCAGCCGGCTCCCTGGCAGTATTGAATACATCAATCCCGTAAAGCCTGATCAGCCTGGCAAGCTCACGCACAGTCATCACCGAATCAACGTCGCTGATACCCTTTCTCATCATTCCGTCGCGCCTTGCCTCATACTTCATTGCCATGCACGGAGATACGGAAACCGAGAATATCTTGTCGGGCTGAACTTTCAGCTGATCGGCAACAATGGTCTTTATCAGTATCCCTGCTATCTGCTGCGGCGACTTAACCGTCGACAGACAGGGAATAATTTCCGGCACCGACTGCTCCGCAAATTTGACCCAGGCCGGGCATGCCGTTATATAAAGAGGGTTCTCATCTTTATTATCAAGTTTTTCCGAGAGCTGGTCAGCCAGTTCAGATATGCATAAATCTGTGCCCGTACCTGTTGAGTAGATCCTGTCGAAGCCGATTTTGCGGAGGATCGCATTCAGATTCTTGTCAAAATCCCTGTTGTACCTGATCCCGAGCTCCTCAGCTATGCCGGCAGGAACAAAGGGGGAATACTGAATAGCCTTAACGATATCATGCTTGTTAAGATATTCCTGAACCTCGGCAATATTGTATTTTTCGTGCAGCGCCCCGGTAGGGCAGACAAGGGCACACTGTCCGCACTGAATGCAGCTGGAGAAATTAAAATCCTTGTCCATTGCGGCACCTACATGGGTTTCTCCTCCCCTGTTGATAAAGTCAAGCGATGTGCAGGTTATGACCTCCTCGCATACCCTTACGCACCTGCCGCAGAGTATGCATTTTGCCAGCTCCCTTACAATTGCAGGGCTCGACTGGTCGAGGCGGGGTTTAATCTTTTTTCCCTTGATCCTCCTTTCCCTGATATTGAGTTCCTCAGACAGATTCTGCAGTTCACAGTTAAGATTCCTGTCACAATAAAGGCAATCGTCGGGATGGTTGGAAAGAAGGAGTTCAACGATGGTTTTACGGGCGGTGATCACCCTCGGCGAGTGGGTTCTGATCCTCATCCATTCCTCAACAGGCTGGGAACAGGCAGTGACGAGCCTCTCTTTTCCCTCTACCTCAACCACACACATCCTGCATGCCCCGGTCGGAGTGAACTCCTTCATCCTGCACAGGGTAGGGATGATGATGCCGTTGCGGTTAAGAGCCGACAGTATGGTTTCCCCCTTCTCGGCCTTTATCTTTTTGTTGTTAACATGAATTGTGAACAGCATCTCTCAGTTACTGGCTTAAATCACTTGAACTTCAACATATCTTCCGGCAGCCTTCGCGTTTCTCCGGTTATTCCGGCCGGCCTGCAAACACAGCCATAAATGCAGGGGCTCCGCCTCCTACTTAACAATCACGGCACTGAATTTGCAAACATCATAGCATATTCCGCATCCGATGCATTTATCCTCCACAATGAAGTAGGGCTGGAGCCTCGTTCCATAAATGGCGTTGGCAGGGCACTTGCCGGCACAGACCGTGCACCCGGTGCACTTTTCCACATTAATAATGAAGGTGCGCAGCCCCCTGCATACATTTGCCCGGCATTTCCTGTCAAAAATATGTTCCTCGAATTCCTCCCTGAAGCTCTTCAGGGCGCTTACAAACGGGTTGGGCGCATTCTGCCCCAGCCCGCAAAGCGATGCGTCCTTCATGACACCTGAGATCGTTTCAAGCTGCATAACCCCCTTGAATCTTTCAAGCGTTGTGCCTGAATCTTCGCTTGCAGGTTTCCGGATAACGTTTTCGAGGATCTCGAGCATTCTTCCGGTGCCTTCACGGCACGGAATGCATTTGCCGCAGCTCTCCTTGCAGATAAACTCCATGTAGTAGCGGACAAGATCAACAATGCACGAGGTTTCGTCAATCACCACGAATCCTCCCGAACCCATGCTGAACCCCTGCATGTTCATTGCATCAAAGTCGACCGGAGTGTCAAGCCCGTCAGAGGTTATGAATGAGCCTGAAGCACCTCCGACCTGGATTGCCTTAAACTCCCGCGCATCCTTTATGCCGTCGGCAATATCCTCGACAATCGTCCTGAGGCTGGTCCCCATTTCAACTTCCACAACACCCGAGAATCTTCCCCGGCCGGCAAGTGCAAAGATTTTCGTGCCGGGACTGCTGGCGGTTCCGATTGTACGATACCATTCGGGGCCATTCTGCATTATCAGCGGAACATTCATCAGGGTTTCCACATTGTTGATCACCGTTGGCTTTCCTGCCAGACCCGCAGTTGTAGGATACGGAGGTTTCAGCTGAGGCATGCCTCTTTTCCCTTCGAGGCTGTTTATCAGTGCTGTTTCCTCCCCGCAAACAAAAGCGCCCGGTTCCATTCTGACCACAATGTCGAGGTTGTAGCCGCTGGAATAGATATTATGGCCCAGGAGCCCGTATTCCCTGGCCTGCCCGACAGCTTTCTCAATCCCTGCCCTGGCATGTTCAGATCCGGCCTTAAGATAAAGAATGGCATTTGAAGATCCGATGGCATATGCAGCAATAGCCATGCCCTCTATCAGCCTGTGCGGATCACTCTCCATGATCAGCCGGTCGCTGAAGGCACCCGGGTCACTCTCCTTGGCATTGCAGATAAGGAATCGTGCATTGCTTGGCGTGTTGAGAGCCTGCTTCCATTTCAGCCCGGTCAGGTAGCCCCCGCCGCTGCGACCCCGCAACCCGCTCCTTTCTATCAGATCACAAACCTCATCGTAGGTGTAGTGACGTATGGTTTTCAGATAGGTCCGGTAACCGCCCGCAGCTATATACTCCTCAATGCTTCCGGGATCATAGCAGCCGCAGTTGCCAAGAACCAGCCTTCTCTGCAATGCGAAAAACGGAATGTCCTCCAGAAACCCGATGCCCGGCCATAACTCAAAACCCTTTGACCCCGACTGACCGATGAGATCCTCATCCGAAATGTCATTATGAAAGACCCCGTTCATCAGAGGCTCAACTTTTTCTTCTGTTATGTTCCTGAAGTACAACTTGTTCTTCCCGGGCATCTGAACGCAGATAACCGGTTCGTAATTTGCCGGACCGGTGCAGCCAACCCGTATGACAGAGGTCCCGGGCTCATTCTCTTCCACAAATAATTTCAGGGCATTGTATGTCTTCTCAGAACCTGCAATGATGCTGCTGGTATTTGAAGAAACATATACAACAGGAACATCGGTCTTTACGCGCCGGATCTGCGACAAAACCTTCTCCGCTTCATCAGAAAGCGTATCGGATTCAAATAACAGTACCTTCTCTATCAGGAATGTCTTTAAATCATCCATCTAGTCGTTGTCAATTATGTACTTAAGCTTCCTGACCAGGTCCGGGATCTGATCCTGCCGCACATGAATGTGGTATTCATCGTTTACCGTAATCACCGGTCCGTGATAACAACCACCCATACAGCTTACAATATCAAAACTGAAATTGCCGTTGCGTGACGTCTGCCCCGGAGCGGTCCTGAACTCCTCAATGAATTTCTCAATTATGCCCTGGGAACCATTCATGAAACACGAGGTACCGTGACATACGCTGATGTGAATCCTGCCGCAGGGTATAAATCTGAACTGATCATAAAAGGTGGCCAGACCGTAAATTTTCGTCGTACTTAAACCAAGATGCTTCCCCACCCTGATTATGGCCTCCTCCGGAAGATGACCCAGCGTATCCTGTATCTCCTGCAGAAGCGGAATAAGATCCTCCCGCCTGCCCTGCTTGTACCGGGTTACTATATTTTCAATATCTTCAGTCATGCCTTGCCAAAAATATCATTACAAATATAAAAAACATATTGTTAATAAAATAACATTGTTTATTTATTAACAATATACTTTGTCACAAAATCCGAATGCCGGTTGTACAAACAAATCATCACGGTGATCTTCCCTGCATCAGGCCTGTCTTAAGGAATTGAACCGGCATTTAAACAGGCAGCAGAAGCCGGCACCGGCTACGGCAGAAAACCGGCATCAGTCAAATCACTGCTGGCCCGGTCACCGGGCAGATCACCCGGCTTTTATGCCTTTGTAAATACTGATCGGAATTATTATTACTTTTGGGAATTCTTTCATGAAATAATGGCTCAGCGGATTGAGATGCAAATATGCCTCGGCAGTTCCTGTTTTTCAAGGGGAAACAGGGAGGTGGTAATGATTATCAGGGATTATCTGAAAAAAAACCACCTGGAGGACAGAATAATCTTCAAGGGGGCCCGCTGCATGGGATTATGCAACAATGGCCCGAATCTTAAAATAAATGACAGAATTATCCAGGGGGTTGCTCTTTCGGCAATTGAGGAAATCCTTGAGAAAGAGCTTGGAAATTTAAAATAGCAAAGCCCGTATATCCAGATGAACGACAGAAAACCAATTTTTTATATAAATGAAAAGAAATGCAGGAACACTTATTCCTGCGTAAGGGTTTGTCCGGTCAATGCCATTGAAGTAAGGGCACAAAAGGAACACCCCACAATTATTGAAAGCCGGTGCATAGGCTGCGGATTATGCTTTATCGACTGTTCCCCCCGTGCGGTTGAGTTCCGCGATTCGAGGGATGAGGTGAAGCGCCTGCTTTCTTCCGAAAGAAAAACCGCGGCTCTTGTTTCGCCAAGCATTGCACCTGAATTTGTCGACATAACCGATTACAGGAAGTTTGTCGGCATGCTCCGGGCGCTGGGTTTCGACTATGTTCATGAAGATTCCTTTGGCGTTGACCTGATTGCAGCGGAGTATGCCGATCTTGTCAGCAAGGCCGAAGGCAAATACTATATCACCGCGAACTGCCCCCCGATTGTGAAGCTTATTGAGAAATATCATCCCGGGCTGGTACCGAATCTTGCGCCTCTGGTATCGCCGATGATAGCAACTGCAATGGTTGTAAAGGAACTGTATGGCGACGACGTGGCATCAGTTTTCATCGGCCCCTGCATCGACAACAAGGATGAAGCTCATATGTACAAGGGAGGGAAGCTGGTTGACGGCGTACTTACCTTCATCGAGCTGAGGCAGTTGTTTGAGGAGTTTGAGATACAGGAACGAACCGTTAAAATGTCGGAATTCGATCCCCCCTACGGAAACTGGGGAGCATTATATCCTCTGCCCGCAGGGATCGTTCAGGCCGGAGGCATCAAACGCGATTTCTTTACCAGCAACGTAATTACCGCAGCAGGCAGGGAAG
Source organism: uncultured Rikenellaceae bacterium (assembly GCA_964435015.1). Classification (GTDB taxonomy): domain Bacteria; phylum Bacteroidota; class Bacteroidia; order Bacteroidales; family VadinHA17; genus LD21. The sequence continues at coordinate 58,688 of CAYSXP010000001.1, read as the reverse complement.
AGGTCTTCGAAGCACTGAATGACTTCGGCCAGTATATCGATACCATTCATCACCACTTCAACCTGTTCTTCTGTCACGGATGCATGCTTGGCCCGGGAATGGAGAGCCATTCAGAGCGGTTCAGGAGAAGGGCGCTGGTAAGGATTTATGCTGAGAAAAGGGTCGGACTGCTGGATAAGGCACAGTGGCAGAAGGATATGGAAAGATGGTCGGAGCTCGACTTTTCCAGGACATTCAATCCCAACGACCAGAGGATCCCCGAACCTCCGTCCGAGGCAATAAACGAGGTTATGAAAATCATCGGCAAGGATAATCCCGATGAAGAACTCAACTGCGGGGCATGCGGTTACCAGTCGTGCAGGGAATTTGCGTCGACTGTGGCAAAAGGACTGGCGGTTCCTGAAATGTGCCATACATTCAACCTCCGCAACAAACAGGAATACATTGAAACCCTGAGACAAACCAACAGGAAGCTTGCCGAGACTAAAAAAGCCCTCAAGGATTCAGAGGAACTTGCCATGAGAGAGAAGGAAATGGCCCAAAGCGCCTCGGATATGATGCACAACATGCTTGAAAAACTTCCTACCGGCGTGGTGATTGTTGACAATAACCTCAAAATCCTGCACTCAAACCACAGCTTTATCAACATTATCGGGGAAGATGCAAAATCCATTGCCGATATCATCCCGGGCCTCGTGGGTGCAGATATTAAAACCCTTATGCCCTTCAACGTATACAACATGTTCACCTTCGTTCTAAAGGAGGACGAACCGGTTGTCAGCAAAGACATCAGGTTCGAGGACAATATGCTGAATATTTCCATTTTCCCCATCAGGAAGAATAAAATATGCGGAGCAATAATCCGCGACCTGTTTTCCCCTGAAGTTCAGGGAGAAGAAGTCACAAACAGGGTCAGTGAAGTGATTGAGAGGAACCTGGAGATGGTTCAGAAAATCGGGTTCCTGCTGGGTGAAGGAGCCTCAGAAACCGAACAGATGCTCAACTCAATCATCGAATCATATAAAAAAAGAAGGGTGACCAGGTAACATTTCCACAGTAACAGAGCTTGTTTAAGGATTTTTACATAGAAGTCAACAGCCAGCAAAGGAATCACGATGGCGAACGGATCAGCGGTGATGTGTTCCTTTACAGGTACATAAAGGAAGAGGACAGGGTTATTGCAGTACTCTCCGATGGCATGGGACATGGCGTAAAAGCCAATATCCTCGCCACCCTCACTGCAACCATGGCAATGAATTTCACAATAGAGCATAAGGAGGTTGACACCATTGCCGAGATAATAATGAACACCCTGCCCGTCTGCAGTGAAAGGAAAATCAGCTATTCGACATTTACCATCATCGATATCGAAAGCAGCGGAAAGACCAATATCCTGGAATATGACAATCCCTCCACAATCATCCTGAAGGGCGCCGAGATCTTTGACCCTTCCTGGAAGAAAGTGGTTCTGAACAAGGGCAGAAATGCCGGTAAAATCCTGAAGACATGTTCATTCAGCCCTTCCAAAGAAGACAGGATCATCTTTTGTTCCGACGGTGTGGCCCAGAGCGGTATGGGTGGCGAACTGTTCCCGTTTGGCTGGGGACGTGACGAAGTTGCAGCCTATGCATCATCGCTTGTCAGGGGAGAAGCCTCAATCTCTGCCATAACCCTCTCAGGGAAAATAGTTACCATGGCCCACAAGAACGACGGTTATAAGGCCAAAGACGACATAAGCTGTGCCACTATTTATTTCCGCGACCCGAGAAAACTTATTATCTGTTCGGGTCCGCCCTACGAGAAGGACAAAGACCGCGAACTTGCCGAAAAAGTTAAAAACTACAACGGCAGGGTCATCCTCTGCGGAGGCACAACCGCCGATATTGTAGCCAGGGAACTTAACAAGAAAATAGTAGATGAACTGATCTTTGAAGATCCCGATCTTCCCCCCGAAAGTTTCATCGATGGCATTGACCTTGTAACTGAAGGCATCCTGACGCTGCAGAAAGTGAATGAGATACTCAAATCATACAATAACAGCGTAAGGCTCGGGAAAGGGCCGGCAGACAAGATCGTAAGACTCATTATGGAAAGTGACGAGATCCATTTCATTATCGGAACAAGGATCAATATCGCACATCAGGATCCCACCCTCCCGGTAGAGCTTGAAATAAGGAGAACGGTCATTAAACGAATCGCCAGGCTGCTTGAGGAGAAGTGGCTAAAAAAAGTCAGCTTCGAATACATCTGATACTTAATCCGTTTCTCCCTTTACGGTTTTCAGGTAAGCCTGTATCCTTTCAAACATGCCTGACTGTATATCAGGATAGGTATTTTCACCGGGCCGGAATATGTCTGTTTTTATTTCACTTATCTCCGAAACATCCCGAATGGGGCCGAGGCTGAAAATCTCGGCAAAATAAAGCCTGCCAAAGCCTGTCTCCCCGTCCGTGGTCACCGAATAGGTTGAAACACACTCAAGCTCAAATTCCGTTGCCCCGGTCTCCTCATTCAGCTCACGGCGGGCAGCCTCATCGGAGGTCTCATTATTTTCAATATGCCCCCCCGGTATCTCCCAGGTAGCCCGTCCATGATGCCTGACAAACAACCATCTGCCGCGGTACCTGGATACAATCACCGAATACGTCAGGCCCTTGCCGGGATAAAACGAAGGATCATAAAACCTTACTTCAGTCATCTTTTTTAAGCCGCATAAAAGTAATTAAAATGCCGGTAAATTATATTGAGTATTTTTACGCCGAAAAATATTCCGGACAATGTTCCCGATCCTTCTGATAATTATAGAAATCCTTACTCTGCTGGTTATAAGGCAGCATCTTTACGACAGGTCATGGCTGAGATACTACTTTCTTGTAACTTTCAACACCCTGGTCAGTGTGTGGTTCTGGGTGCTGTGGTTCAGGCTGGCAAACTACAGGGGAATATATGATGATCCTGTCAATGTCTGGCTCTTAATGAACCTCAACGGCCTGACGGCTGCCGTAGTGATCCCAAGATTCATTCTGATAATGTTCCACTTTTCGGGAGTATTGGCAAGAAGGCGCACCGGCGGCCACATCAGATCCCTTACAAACACCGGGCTGATAATTGCTGCCGTAATATTTTCCACGGCGCTCACCGGTTCGCTTTTCGAACGATTCAATTTCAGGAAGGAAAAGATCTCTGTTGATATAAGGGGATTGCACCCTGACCTTAAAGGATTGAAAATTGTACAGATTTCGGATCTGCACCTGTCGTCATTTTACCATCATGCAGGGCAGCTGGCAGCTGTGATGAAGGAAATAAACGAAATCAACCCTGACCTGCTGATCAATACAGGTGACTTTGTTACAATAGGCTGGCGTGAATTTGCCCGGTTCGACACGATTCTCAGAACCGCCGGGGGCAGGTACGGGGCCTTCGCGGTGATGGGAAACCACGATTTCGGCACTTATGATCCGTATTTCACTGAGGCCGACAGGCAAAACAATGTATTGCTGATAAACAATCTGATATCCTCATCAGGATACAATGTCCTTAACGATGAATCGGCGATGATTGAAATAGGCAGGGCAAGGGTCAGCCTGTCGGGAATAACCACCATGGGCCGTTTCCCGGATATAATTTCCGGTGATCTGACTGAAGCCATGCGGGGAAGCGACAGCGCCGACCTTAAAATACTCCTCGCCCACGATCCGAATTTCTGGGAGAAGTCCGTCACGGGTAAAACAGACATCGATATAACATTTTCGGGGCACACTCACGGCATGCAGTTCGGGATTGTCACAAAACGATTTGCCTGGAGCCCTGCAAGCTGGTTCTATCCCAGATGGAACGGATTGTACCGGAAAGACAACCAGTTCCTTATTGTAAGCAGGGGACTGGGAGTCCTGGGATTTCCATTCCGTATCGGAATGCCCCCCGACATAGTGATAATCACACTGAACCCCGATTGAAGTAACAGCCTGAAACCTAAGATGTCAGATTAATAACCATTTAAACGCAACAGCTTCGGGGTTTACCGCGGAGTCTGAATGGGGAGATTCACTGCTAAACGCTGCAAACTCATTGCAATCGCCCCGCTGACTTAACGGTTAAAACAACCCTGCAGCAAAGAAATCCAGAAATGAAAACCGCACCCGGAAAAGACCATATACTGCCAGCCAGGGATTTTGAATACAGAATCCGGTATTCACGAAGAAGAACTCTCTCAATCATTGTTTCGCCCGACAAGGGAGTAACAGTAAAGGCTCCTCACAGAACCCCTGCCGGAATCATTGAAAAATTCGTAAACGAAAAATCACCATGGATAATAAAATGCCTTGAGGGTTTCAGTTCATTGCAAAGGATTGACAGCGTTAACGGATATCATGACGGCGACCGGGTAATGCTGTTTGGCGAGTTCCACCGGCTCAGGCTCGTGCCTTCCGGCAGCTTTAACGTCAGGCTCAGGGATGAAAAGATCATTGAAATTGAATTCCGCCATAAAAATGACCCCCTGCTGATCAGGGAAGTCCTGGAAGCATGGTTCAGGTTTATTGCAGCCAGGGAGCTGACTGCCAGATTCAGTGAATTGCTTGCACGCTATTCTGCCTTTGGATTCAAACCGGCAGGGTTTTCCGTAAGGAAGATGAAGAAAAGATGGGGCAGCTGCTCCTCCGGAGGCATGATAGGGATAAGCTATGACCTGATAAGGCTCGACAGGGAATTCAGCGATTATGTCATTGCACATGAGTTGTGCCATCTCATCCATCATAATCACGGTGCAGATTATTACAAACTCCTTTCCGAAGTGTATCCGCAATGGAAGAAAATGAGGGCAGAACTGAAAAAATATTTGAGATGAAACACGAATGTCTTCTAAATCATCTCCCCGGTCAGGTATCAGACAGTGAACTCCTGCCTCATTGATGGTATATGGATATTATTGAATCCGTCCTTTTTCAGTTCCCCGGAATATTTTAACTGGGTTTCATATTCGCCGTGAACAAGGAACATATCCTGCAGAGCTTTTTTATCCTGGCAGCCCAGGAAGCTTATCATTTCCCGGTAATCACCGTGTCCGCTGAATGCATCGATCTTTAATATTTCAGCATTGACACTGTGAACGGTTCCGTGAATCGACACCTCCCTGGCTCCGCCGGCAATACGTGCACCAAGGGTGGCAGGGGAGCAGTATCCCACGATAAGAACCGTATTCCGCGGATTTGATATGTTGTTTGCCAGATGATGCTTTATCCGGCCCGCTTCCATCATTCCCGATGCAGAGATAATGATGCAGGGCTTCCTGTATTCATTGAGCTTCTTCGAGTCTTCACTGCGGATAATATAATTGAGCCGGTTGAACCCGAACGGATCGGGATCGGTCTGCATTAATGCAATGGTCTCCCTGTTGAAACACTCCGGATGCATGCTGAAAATAGTTGTTGCATTAACCGCCAGGGGGCTGTCGACAAATATCTCCACCCTGGGTAATCTATCCTCATTGAAGAATTTGTTGAATGAATATACCAGTTCCTGGGTTCTGCCCACGCTAAAGGAAGGGATTATCAGCTTGCCTCCCTTGTCGGCGCATGTATGGATCACCGTCCGCAGCAATTCATCGTCGGCAGAGGAGTAGTCCTTGTGCAGCCTGTCGCCATAGGTCGACTCGGTGATTAGAATATCCGCCTGCGGGAAAGCCGCCGGAGGTTTAAGGATCCGGTTTGAGGGCCTGCCGATGTCGCCTGTGCAGGCAATCCTGCGAATAGTTCCGTTTTCACGCACTTCCAGGTTCGCCACTCCGCTTCCCAGCATGTGACCGGTATTTGTAAATCTGAGTTTCAGGTTATCGTCTATCCTGAATTTCATGTCGTGCGGAACGCCAATGAACAGTCGCATGCATTCCTCCGCATCTTCCCGGGTGAATAACGGAGTCACCAGAGGCAGGCCCTTCCTGGCCCTTTTCTTGTTGAAGGTCCGGGTATCATGCTCCTGTATGAACGCTGTATCAGCCAGCATGATTGAACACAGATCCCTTGTGGCATTGGTGCAGATAACTGAACCTCTGAAACCGAGTTTGTACAGATAGGGAATGAGCCCGGAATGATCAATATGTGCATGGGTCAGGATAACATGATCTATTTCAACAGGATCAAATCCGAGATCCCTGTTCATGGCGTCCGTCTCCAGGCCTTTTCCCTGAAACATGCCGCAGTCGAAGAGAATCCGTTTTCCGGATCCGGTTTCAAGAAGGATTTTGCTGCCTGTAACCTCCCTGGCAGCACCCAGGAACTTAAGTTTCATATTTTTTTATTTAGTTTTAACCATTGTCATTAACTGCATGCTTTCAATAATTCTCACTAAGGAAGGAAAGATTCCCGGTTCATTCAACAAGAACAATAGTCATATCCATAACATTGGTAAAAGTAGGACCTGTAATAATATGTCCTCCGGTTTTTTTAAAGAAATTCCAGGAATCATGTGCGGCCAGGTATTTTTCAGGATCGATCATCAGCTTTTCTGCCTGCACAAGGGTTTCCGAATCCACAACTGCGCCTGCTGCATCCGTTGGTCCGTCGGTACCGTCAGTTCCTGCTGCCAGAACCGTAATGCCCGGGTTGTCACGCAACCGCATGGCAAGGGTAAGGGCCAGGTGCTGGTTCCTGCCCCCAAGACCTCCCCCGGTTACCCTGACAGTGGTCTCACCCCCGAAAATCAGGCAGGCGGGTTTTCCGGCCGCCCTGTTCGCCCTGCAGCTTACCGCCGCGTTGAAAATCATTTCAGCAGCCGATTCCACATCACCCTGCAGTGAATCATCAACTATAAAAGATTCCAGTCCGGTAAGCTCAGCATAATTTTTTGCGGCTTCAAGTGCGATCCTGTTCGTCCCGCAAATTAAATTCACCTGGCCCCGGAACGCCGGGTCGCCGGGCTTGGGTGTCTCAGGCCGCAATCCGAGCCTGCCCTCATCGAGATATTTCATGATGCCTGCGGTCAGATCTGCGGCAAGGCCGTATTTGTCAATCACACCAACGGCATCACTAAAGGTGGAAGAGTCAGGAACCGTCGGGCCGGAGGCAATTACATCCGGTGAATCTCCGATAACATCTGATATGATCAGGGTTATCAGTCCGGCCGGATGCACCATCCCCGCAAGCTGTCCTCCCTTAATCCCCGACAGATGTTTTCTTACACTGTTTATCTCATGTATGGTGGCTCCGCACCTTGTGAGCAGATTATTGACTATGAAGATCTCCTCCGGGAGGAGCCCTTCGGGAAGGTCCGTCAGCAGGGCGGAGCCGCCGCCTGAAAGAAGGCAGATCACCAGGTCACCTTCTTCAGCCTGGCGGGCAATGCCAGCAATCGCATCAGCTGCCCTGAAACTGTTTGAATCGGGGATGGGATGACCCGCCTCGCTTACCTTTATCCTTTTGAGTTTGCAGGCATACCCGTACCTGACAACAATATGCCCGGCGGCAATGCGATCGCCGAGAATGGTTTCCACGTAATGCCCCATCGCGCCGCTTGCCTTTCCTGCCCCCGTTACATAAATGTTCCTTATGCTCCGGAGATCAAACTGATGGTCCCCGGCCATAAGAACTGAGCCCTGGAGACTCAGGTTCCCGGTTATCAGTTTTTCAGGAAGAACGCTTCTTACTCCTTCCATGAAGATCTTCCTGGCCAAATCCCTGTTATTCATGTTCAGGTGTAGTTTATGGTTATTGCATCAATCAGTTTTTCCCTGATCATTCTCCTTGTTGCCTGTGACTCTGAAACATTCCGGATCCATACTACAAACAGGTTGGCACTGATCAGCGCTCATCGGTTGTAAACGGCTCTTTTCCATCAGTTGCAGCAGTTTAAAGAAGAATGGCGGAAGAAAGCCATACACAAAGGAAAACCACGATCCCCATAATCAGGGTTGATGAGGTATAAACCTTAAGTGTGTCATTTACGCTGATCTCTCCGAAGTTTGTAACCACCCAGAAATAGGAATCGTTGGCATGAGATACGACCATGGAGCCTGACCCCATTGCAAGCATGGCAAAAAGCTTTCCCCATTCATTGTCAAGACCCAGCCCCGGCAGCATGGGTGAAACAAATGATGCAGCAGTAATTATCGCAACAGTAGATGATCCCTGGGCTGTCTTCATGACTGCTGCAATAAGGAATGGAACAAGAATTCCCGCTTTGCTGCCAGACAGGATTTCCCCCATTGCCTCCCCCACCCCGGTGGATTTGATTACAAGTCCGAACATGCCGCCGGCAGCCGTTATGATCAGTATGGGGCCCGCCTTGACAACAGCCTCTGAGAACAGGGCATTCAGTGATTCAATATTCTTCTTTTTAACCAGGAGCAACGACAGGAGAACGCCGATGAACAAGGCTATTACGGGCTCACCGGGAAAAGCCAGGATGCGGGACAAGGCACTTTCGCCTGTCTTGTCGCCAATAGCGGTCAGCGATTTGATTGTGATTAACAGCAGCGGCACAACAATCGGGAGAAATGACAGAAGCACGGGAGGCAGTTCCGGCATTGGCCGGTGTTCATGATCAGCCATCCTGCCGGCCACTGCTGCCCGGCCGGCTTTCGTAATAAACCTGCTCCAGAAATAGGCGGCCAGGGCACCCGGAATTGCAAAAACAGTTCCCGTCATCACAAGGTATCCGATATTGGCATCGATAATCCCTGCAGCGGCCAGCGCCCCCGGATGAGGCGGTATCAGGCAGTGCACGGAATACAGGGATGTTGCAAGCACGGTGACCATGAACGAAATAACGGTCCCCGACCTGACGCTGAAAGATTTTGCAAGGCCGCTGAGAATAATGAATCCCGAATCGCAGAATATCGGCAGCCCGGTGATAAATCCGGTGATCCCGATTGCCGCGGCACTCCGCTTCACGCCGGTCCTGGAAAGGATGAACTTTGCAATGCTAATGGTCGCGCCGGTCTTGTCGAGAGTGATACCGATCATTGCCCCGAAAATAATCAGGAACCCTATCGATCCCATTGTTGTTCCGAATCCCTCCTTTATGGTTTTGATTATCGAGCCGGCCGGAAGAACCGCCAGCGCGAGAACCACAGAAACAACAAACAGTGCAACAAAAGCATGCAATTTCAGTGAGGAAGTCAGTAAAATAATTGCTATTATACTGATCACCACAAATATTGATATCAGGGCTATGTTCATGTCCGGCAGATGCAGAAATATATTTCACTTACTGATTCAACAACCCTGCCGGGATTGAAAATCTCCCTTTTCACTGTTAATTCCTTAACAGGAAAATTCAAGGCCGGCGTATGGTCATAGAAATTCATTGTCCGAAAAACAGATAGGCAATAAGAATCGCTGCGGTGAAACCCACCAGGTCGGCAAGCAGTCCGCAGCCTATTGCATACCTGGTGTTTTTAATGCCAACCGATCCGAAATAAACAGCTATTATGTAGAATGTTGTATCAGTTGTGCCCTGCATTGTACAGGCGAGTCTGCCTGTAAATGAATCAGGGCCGTAGGTGGCCATCGCGTCGACCATCAGGCCGCGGGCCCCGCTGCCGCTGAGCGGCTTCATGAAGGCAACCGGCAGGGCCCCGGTAAACTCCGTGTCAATGCCAAGCATTTCAAAGAAACCGGCAATGCCGGAAATGATGAAATCCATTGCTCCCGATGCCCTGAAAATACCTATTGCAACAAGTATGGCCACAAGGAAAGGGATTATCCTGACAGCAATATTGAAACCCTCCTTTGCTCCCTCAATAAATGCATCATATACATTGACCTTTTTAATGAGGGCCAGGACGATGAAAAGGGTGATCACCGAAATAAGGATGAAATTTGCTGAGAAAGTCGAGACTTCTGAGATCTGATCCTTTGGCAGCCTGGTAAAATAAATGATTATGCCTGCAACAATTGCTGTGAGTCCGCCCAGATATGCCAGCACAACCCTGTCGAAAAGATTGATCTTCTGAATAATTGCCACGCTCAGAAGCCCGGTCATCAGGGCGCAGAACGTGGAGATAAGGATGGGAATGAAAATGTCGGCCGGATTGGCTGCCCCCATCTGCATCCTGTAAACAATCACACTTACGGGAATTATTGTCAGGCCCGATGCATTGAGAACAAGGAACATTATCTGCGCATTCGATGCAGTATCCTTTTCAGGATTTGCTTCCTGCATTTCCTTCATGGCCTTAAGTCCGACCGGAGTGGCTGCATTGTCGAGGTTCAGCATGTTGGCTGCTATGTTGAGCATTATGGATCCATATGCAGGATGCCCCCTGGGGAGGCCGGGAAAAAGCCTTTCGAAAAGCGGGCCCACGGCACGCCCAAGAATTCTGACCACTCCTCCTTTCTCCCCTACCTTAAGAAGTCCCATCCAGAGGGTAAGGGCTCCCGTGAGGCCGATGGAAATCTCAAAGCCTGTTTTTGCATTTGTAAACACGGCATTGACCAGGTCGGTGAAGATTTGTGTGTTGCCGGTAAAGATCAGCTTGACAAGGGCCACCGTGAAACCAATGAGAAAAAATGCGATCCAGATATAGTTTAATGCCATTGGAGCTTAATTGAACATGAATATTCAGGGAGCTTTCATCTCAGGACATTGTGGTTCCCGGATCCGGAAAGCATACTTTCAAGTTTGTTGAACGATGTTGTCAGCCCGCGGATAACGGCAGAACTGAGGCCCTGGTGTTCCATCTCATTGAGCCCCGAAATGGTTATTCCCTGCGGCGTGGTTACCTTGTCGATCTCACTTTCCGGATGATTTAAGGTCTCAAGCATAAGCCGGGCCGCACCCTTTACGGTTTGTGCCGTGATAATCTGTGAGACCTCCGAATTGAAACCTATTTCGATCCCGCCCTGCGACATGGCTCTCATGAACCTGAGGGCAAATGCCACCCCGCAAGCGCCTATAACCGTCGCTGCACTCATAAGATCCTCGGGTATCACCATGGTTTTTCCAAGCCGGTCGAAGAGTGCGACTATCGATTCTTCAGTACCCCTGTCAGTATTCCTGAATGAAATGCACGTCATCGATTCACATATCTCAAGCGCCGTATTGGGCATGATCCTGATCAGCTCCCTCTTTCCCAGGCGCTTCTCCAGATCAGTGAACCCAATTCCGGTAATGGTTGATATAATGATCTTATCCCTGCCGGCGGAATCCATTATTTCCTCCGACAAACCCTCGAACTGCTGGGGTTTGACCGAAAGTATCACACAATCGGCAAAACCAACCGCTTCCCTGTTGTCTGATGAGGTCCTGAACCCCCTGCCCCCCAGATAACTGAGCCTTGCCTCCCGCTTATCCGTGATCATAATACTGTCATAGTCGCATAATTTTGATTTAATCAATCCTCCGGCAAGTGAAGTACCAATATTTCCTCCGCCAAGAATCGCAATCTTCATGTTTTTCATGTGAAAATAAATTAATATACTACTGAAGATTAAGTGGTTCGAATGGAACCCACATGAATTTTATTTTCATGCTTGTTTGTGATTTTGTATCATGTGGGTTTCATCGGTAAATAATGTGTTTATTAAAGCCGGGCGCCTGCCCCCCGGAAAACGGGAAAACCGCACGTTGCTGTCTCCGACGGCCCGGCGGGCCCGGTTGATAATGAACAGGATCCTCATGTATTCCTTCCTGAGAAAAATCATGCGGATGTCATTTGAAAATGAAATTATTTGCCGAAAGATAATTAAAATGGATATAACTAACATTCCAAAAAAACCAATGATGCAACATTTACCGGAATTATTTGTGATCTTTGTTTGCTAATCTGAAAACATACCATGATGGAAAATCTCAAATCCCCAAGACTGTTGTTCACCCTGACCCTGATGATTTACATGTCATCCGGGCTTTCCGGCCAGGATATTGTCCTGCCTTCTCCTCAAAAAACAGGAGGAAAGCCGCTGATGCAGGCATTGAATGAAAGGAGCACAACACGCGACTTTAAAAAAGATGATCTTTCCCTGCAGCAGATCTCCGGTCTCCTTTGGGCAGGGTTCGGGATCAACCGCCCCGACATCGGGAAAAGGACAGCGCCGTCGGCCGTAAACTGGCAGGAAACAGACGTTTATGTTTCCATGGCTTCAGGCCTCTATATCTATGACGCTGAATCCAATCTCCTCAGGCAGGTACACAACAGGGACATCAGGAAGGTGTGCGGCACCCAGGGGTTTGTTGCTGATGCGCCTGTCAACCTGATATATGTGGCTGATCTGACAAAATGCGGAAAAAAGGAGGGCGACCAGATAAATGATTCTGACCTTTTCATGCCTTATGCCGACTGTGCATTCATCGGACAGAATATTTATCTTTTCTGCGCATCGGAAAACCTGGGTTGTGTTATCCGGGGCAGCATCCCTAAGGAAAGGCTCGCAAAGGAAATGAACCTGCGGCCCATGCAGAGGATATTGCTGTCGCAGACAGTGGGAATTCCTTCAAAATAACCTGCAGGAACATCCTCCGGTATTATTCCCCCGGCGAACGGAAAAGTTCAATATTCGATATGACCGGACAGGCCTTTGAGTCAAGGATTGTCAGTCGTACTTTTTTTGTCCTGACCGCCGGGAACTTACGGATCACCTTGTATCCAACCGTTGTACCCTCAGCCACAGACATCCATTTATCGTCCTGCAATACTTCAACCTTGTATCGTTTGACACGCTGGCCCAGTCTGATGTATTCCTGGATGAGGATCCTGTTAACCCCGGTTTCAGTGCCAAGGTCAATTGTGATGCTGGCGGAGGTAACATCATCACGGGTTGTCCAGTATGTCTCAGGATCGCCATCAATGGCGCGGGCGGCCCTGAAGTTTTTTCCCCTGCCGGAGGAAGAGGTGGCCTTTTTACCTCTGGCCAGCTCGTTTGCAAATTCCATTTCACGCAGCTTCCTGAACTCAAGAAGTGAATTCACATCTTTCTCATTAAGCAGGCCCCTTCTGTCGGGTGGCACATTAAGCAGCAGGTTACTGTTCCGGCCAACAGAGGAATAATACAGCTCCATCAGGTTTTCAGGGGTCCGCACGAGTGAGTCCTCCGGTTCGTGATAAAACCATCCGGGGCGGATTGAAACATCCACTTCGGCGGGAACCCAGTAATTTCCGTCCTCATGGCCCTCCCCAAGGATCCTGGCAAAATCACCTCCGGGATACATCCCGTCCTTTTTAAGAAGGCACCAGTTTGTAAGGCTACCCATGCCGCTTTCATTCCCCACCCAGCGCACATCGGGCCCGGCATCGCTGAACATCACAGCCATCGGCTGCAGTTCCCTCACTATCGAATGGGTAACGGGCCAGTCATAATAGGTACTGTTGTCGATCCGGCGGGTTTCCCTTGCGCCTCCGTAATAACCATCGCCGCCGTTGGCCCCGTCAAACCATACCTCAAAAATATCCCCGTAGCCCGTAAGCAGTTCCCTGAGCTGATTCCTGTAATAGGTAAGGTATTCGGCTGACCCGTAAACGGCGCTGTTCCTGTCCCATGGTGAAAGATAAACCCCGAGTTCGAGCCCAAACTCATCACAGGCCTGCCTGAGATCTTTCAGAATGTCTCCCTTTCCGTTCCTCCAGGGTGAGTTTCTGACCGAATGATCTGTGTATGCCGAGGGCCACAGGCAAAACCCGTCATGATGCTTTGCGGTTATGATTATGCCTTTCATGCCTGCGTCCCTTGCCGTTTTTGCCCACTGCCGGCAGTCGGGCGCCGTGGGATTGAACACCGCTTCCTTTTCATCGCCGTAGCCCCACTCCTTGTCTGTGAAAGTATTAACAGTAAAATGTACAAACATGTAATACTCCTTCCCATGCCACGCAAGCTGGCGGTCAGACGGAAGCGGGCCAAAAGGTTCGGGAGGTGCAACTTCTGCACATCCGGTTATCAGCAGAAAAGCAAAAAGCAGTGTGTTAACCTGTTTCATAAGGCAGTGATATGTATTCTGATTATTTTTCTATACGCCTGCTGTAAAAAAGTTCCATTCAAATCCCCGGGGATCCAATGAATCCAGCCAGGTAGCCGCTGCGGCTGATCCCTCTGCGGTTTGTTCAATTCAATCCTGTCCTGCCAGATCTTTGATCCTTATGTTCCGGAATCTGACAAGTGACCCGTGCCCGAGAAAACCGATATGCCCTGTTTTATTCCTTAAACCCGGATGGTCATTTTTATCCATTGTCCCCTTGTCCCTGGGTCCTGCAATATCCCCGTCAAGAATCACGGTTCCGTTAAGGACCACCTTTATCCTGGTCCCTTTGGCAACAACCTCCTGATAGTTCCATTCCCCAACGGGTTTGAGGTAACCGCGCTTTGCCGGGATCACTCCGTAAACCGACCCGTGGTACTGGTAAGGCTGCAATTTTGAATAAACCCCGGCAGTATTGTCAAGGATCTGCAGTTCCATGCCGGCATAGGCCGCATCGCCCCCCAGGGGTGCGCGGATTCCCAGCCCGTTATTCGCTGCAGGTGTAAGCTGAAACTCAAATCTGAAAATGAAATCTGAATACTCCCCTTCGGTATAAAGGTTCCCACCGCTGTCCGATTCCGGCCTGATCACGATCATGCCATCTTCTGCAACATACGACTGCTTGTTCCCCACCCAGCCGTCGAGATTCCTCCCGTTAAACAGTGATACAAATCCTTCGGCTTTTTCTTCAGGTGTGAGATTGTAGTCCTTATCAGTGATCTCCCTGACATATATATCCCTGAAGGCCAGATCGGTGCCATGAGCCTGAAGTTCAATCGGACCCCTTGGGAAAATAGGTATCCTGCGGTCCCAGTAATTTTCCAGAACAACATTGTCAACAACAAGGAGGCCATTGAGCCATATAGAAACATTTTCGCCGGTCATTAGTATTCTGAAGCTGTTCCAGTCTCCCACGGGATTATCGGCAACCATAAGCGGTTTTGAAGCATTCACCTGATTGTTGTACAATCCGCCCGAACCCACCCGGGCTCCGACATTGGTACGGGATGTATCCCATATCTGCACCTGCGGCGATCCGCGGAGATAAATACCGCTGTCTCCTCCCCTGGTAATCTTCCAGTCGACAAGCAACTCAAAATCACCGTAATCATCAACCGAGCAAAGATTGTCGCCGCTTCCGTTGAACCAGATGCAGCCGTCCCTTACGCTCCAGCTGGCTGGTACAAGGGCGTTTGCTTCAGCCTGTCTGCGGGCAAGATCCGTCTTTTTCATCTTCGACCTCACTATCGGATTCTCAACAAGCCCCTGCCAGCCCGTCAGATCCTTTCCGTTGAACATCGGTCTGAATCCCTCATCAGGCGGCATGGAGGAAAGATATTTGGCAATCATCTCCCTTTCATAGTCACTTTCTGCACCAGTCAGCTTTCCTGAAGCTTTTTCAAGGATCTCCCTCACCAGGCGGCCATACATACCGCTCTCTTCTCCTGCAGGAGGAAGTGCAATATTCATAGCCGCCCTTGCTGCGGCAGGGGCGGTGGACGGATCATCAAGAAAGCCTGCGGCAAAGAAAAGAGCCTGATAGGTCCTCAGCGCCGCAACCTGGTTCAATACACTGTTTTTTCTTTCAGCACTCAGGGCAAAGGGCATGATTTTCCTGAAAGCAAGAAGTTTCTGATCGTCGTTAATATCTGCACCCCTTATCTGGGATACATATGCCCTGAAGGCGGGCTCCTCAAAGGTTTTATTTCCCGATGAACAAATTTCATACAGTGCCGATGAAGCAGTGTAATCCTTCCATGAAGTGAGGGTGTTAAAACAGATATCCCTCATTCCAGCGTTCCCGTTTTCAAACTCATTCAGCACGGTTTTGAGGGCCGTCCTTCCTCCGGTCTTTGCAAGTACGGGAATAAGCTTTTCCCTGTCTTCATTGTTTCCCATCGCTTTGAGAATCACATCTGACCTCTTCTCAGGATCAGTGATCTTTGCTGCCGCTGATGCAAGAGCTGCCTGAACATCGGATATATGATCCCTGTTCCCGGTTTTCCTGATCAGCTCAATAAGGGCCGGCTGATCCACCGGGCCGGCAAGGTCGGCAAGCGCCTTATATGCGGCAGATCTGACGTTCTCATCATCTGATGAAGTAAAAGGCCTGACCAGACTGAAATACTCATTTACCTTACTCCGTGCAAGGAGTCCGATTGCAGTTGCCTTTGCATATCCGGGCCCTTCCCTGACGACGGGTACAAGCATCTCTGTCTCCTTGTCGCCCGATATGAAAATCAGTGCATCCCTGGCAGCATTCTGATCTTCCTGATCAGGGTATTTCCTGAGATACTCAATTATTGCAGGCACAGCCCTGCCGCCGCTGATCACAGCCAGGGCATGTGCTGCTTCCGTTCGCACCCCCCTGTCATTTGATGACAGTGAAGCTGTAATAAGCTGCATGGCAGTTTCATCGCCTCTTTCTCCCAGCATGGCAATGATCTCAGGTTTTGCAGCGGGAATGGCTTTCGGGAAATAGTCTGTCCATTGTTTTGTGATCTCATTTCCCGGTATTGCAAGCGATGCCCTTAAAGCCGCATTTCTGTATGATTTGTCAGGGCTGGAAGCAGCCTTTTTAAGCTCCTTCATTGCATCGGTCCCGTGCCAGGCGGCATATATTACAAGGGCGCGCGTTTTGTTCTGAACTGAAAGCCTGTCATTGGCCTTGGTCATAAAGAGCTTACAGATCTTATCCATGGTTTTCAGATCGCCTTTTGATCCGGCATTGCCTGCATAGGTCAGCAATGCTTCCGTTGCACCTGCCGGCTCCCACCTGTAAAGGACATCCTTTGCTGCTTTCGACAGTACCGGCAGGGCCAGCGGGCTTCCGCTGCAGGCAAGTGCATTCAGGGCAGCAGTCCTGATCCTGGGATCAGGGTCATTTACACGTGCTATATATTCATTTACTGCGATGTCCGATCCCATTCCCGCCAGTGCGTTCATCACGGCGTCAGCACAGGGAAGATCCTGGCCGGACAGTGACCGGGCAAGAATCGATTCCGCCAGCTTCCCTCCCACGGATTCCAATACTCCGAGAGCCGGAGCACACAGGGCCCTGTCAGCCAGCAAAGCCCCGACAGCCTCCACCGACACATCGCTTCCCACAAGCTGAAGCTGCTTCATGAAAAAATCCCTGACATCGCTGCTCCTCCGGCTGTTAACATACGATATGCATATTTTCTCCCATGATGATTTCGGGTCACCTTTTTCTCCTTGCGACAGATATCGCGACAGACTTTCCATGGCAAACCTTGCCCGGGTATCATCGCCTGTCCCCGCCGGAATGATCTGGTCGCAGACCATCCTGAGTCCTTCATCACCCAGCGAAAGCAGATCAGTCATAAGCTTATCGGTTGTAGGATTGTCGCGGGCAGGGAACTGCGCAAGAATATCCGCGACCCTGGTTGGGATCGTTCTCCTGTCCTGGGAATAAAGCCCCGATGACAGGATTGCAAAACATATTATGGATGAAAAAATTCTGAATACTTTCATTTTTTTATTTTTTTCGGTAATTCAATTCATCAGTTCCTGATCACATTTTCCACTCTCCCCTCATGGGTTGGTTTATCAGCCTGTTGGCACCTTCATCATCAATGAACTCCTGCTTCACAGGATCATATTTCAGGTTTCTTCCGAGCCGCAAAGCTACAATCCCAAGATTGACTATCGAACACGACCTGTGCCCGTTGGCTTCGTTAAGGGCAAATTTCTTCCTTGTTCTGACCGATTCGGAAAACGTCACTATCTGAGGTTCAGGATCGGGAAGGGAATCGATCAGCCTGTGTACATCTTTTATGTCGGTTCTGAACCCCCTGTAAATTTTACCATGGGGTCCTTCAATGTATGCTGCGTCCTTATCGCGGTTCTCGCCATCGAGTATTATTTTGCATCCGTCGGCGTAGGTGTAGGTTATTCTTCTCCACGATCCCACTGCATCATAATGCTGCTGGGGAGCATCTATTTCAACCGATACCGGTCCCGTATCATCCTCGCCGAGCATGTATTGCACCGGGTCGAGATAATGCTGCCCCATGTCTCCCAGCCCGCCTCCGTCATAGTCCCAGTATCCCCTGAACTTGTTGTGCACCCTTTCCGGATTATAATGCTTATATGGTGCGGGGCCGAGCCAGAAATCATAATCAAGCTCGGGAGGAACAGGCATCGGCGTGAGGTTGTGCAGGCCGCTCCAGAAGAATTTCCAGTCATATCCCGTGGTACCGCTGACGGTTACTTTCAGCGGCCATCCAAGCACACCGCTGTCAATAAGCTTCTTAAGCGGCTTAACGGTTGATCCCAGGCCGTAGAACTGGTCCTTGAACCTGAACCATGTGTTCAGCCTGAACATCCTTCCGTGTTCCTGAACCGCCTTCACCAGTTTTATCCCCTCGCCTATCGTCCTGGTCATCGGTTTTTCACACCATATGTCCTTGCCGGCTTCTGCAGCCATTTTGGCAATAATGCCATGCCAGTGCGGAGGCGTCGCAATATGCACTATATCAATATCAGGCCGCATCAGCAGCTCCCTGAAATCGTGGTAAGCGTCAACTTTTCCGCCTGCCTGCGCAATTGCCAGGGCCAGATGATTTTTATCCACATCACAGACTGCAAGAAGCCGCGTCCCCTCATATTCAATGTGCCCGCGGCCCATGCCGCCAACTCCGATAATTCCCTTGGTGAGCTGGTCGGAAGGAGCCGTGTAGCCCGTCCCTCCCAGAATATGCCTGGGAACAATGGTAAAAGCAAAAAGGGCAGCCGTGCTCTTCTTAAGGAACCTGCGCCTGCCAAATTCATTCTGTTTCATCATAGTATGATTTTGATTTTATTTGTTGTTCTCCCGCCCTGCAGATAAAGGAGAAACTGCAAATGACAACAATTTTCATCCTTAATGTGCCTGCATTTAAAATACACTCATCCGGGTTTCATCTCAAATAAGCTAATCTGATAACCCTCGTTCGTCATGTCCGGTTTAATTTTATAATTGAGTGCGGATGCAAAGACAGGACGAAAATCCGCCGCGATGCCACTGCCCCGGCAAATCCGCATGACATCATCGGGTCTTCAGGCAATAAATGGAAACAGCCAGAAGGTAAATCATGCAAATAATAAGCACTGACATCCCCAGCGTGATACTGCTCAGATCACTGATCCACCCTATAAGGAGGGGAATGACTGCACCGCCTGAAATTGCCATCATCATAAGCCCCGATATTTCATTGTTCTGCAGGGGATACTTCTCCACAGCTATTGAAAAGACGAGAGGCCATATATTGGCAATTGCAAGTCCTATGAAAAATATCAGGAACCATGCAGCTGCCCCGGATTTGATCAGCAGAATGGCTGCAAGGCAGATTATCCCAAGTATGCTGGTCCACATGAAAAAACTCCTTGAAGATATCCTGGTCAGCATGATTGCCCCTGCAAATGTCCCGAGCATGCGGCCAAAGAAATAAACACTGCGACCCGATTCGGCTGCAGTCTGTTCAATCCCGAACTGCTTTATCAGAAACTGGCCGGAGTTTGAATTGAAACCCACATCCACCCCTACTACCACAAAAATCGAGAGTACCATCAGCAGTACAAAATTGTTTCCCAGGAGTTTAAAGGAAGACCCGAATGTAGCCTTATGACCTTCAACCCTGGTTTCGTTGATCTTTGATGTTCCAAGCCACAGCACCGCAAGGATGGAAACTATTCCGAACACCAGGAACAAGAGTTTCCAGTCGCCGTATTTCGCTGCAAAAAAGCCCGCAAGCGGGGCTCCCAGCATCGATCCTATTGCTTTTATGAACTGGGAGAAGCTCAGGAAACTCGATGCCCTGTTTCCGGGTACAACATCAACAAGCAACGGATTGGCCGATACCTGCACAATGGTGTTTCCAATGCCCAGCAGTGCAAAACCGAAAAGCACCATTGCAAATGAATACATGAAAAACGGAACCAGAAGTCCGAGGGCCGTAACGCCCATACCTATGTTCAGCATCGCCTTTTTGCCGAGCCGCGACTGGAGCACTCCGACAGGCACTGAAAGAATAAAGAACCAGAGAAAAGCCGCTGATGGTATAAGCTGTGCAACAGTGGCACTGAGGCTCATATCCTTGCTGACCCTGTCGACCCCGATACCAACAAGGTCGACAAAGCTCATAACGAAAAATGCCATCAGAACAGGCAGTATTTTTGAAATGTTGATTTTCAGGGTAGTCATGGGTAGTTGGGTTTAAGGGTTTAAGGGTTTAAGGGTTGACTTTTTTTGCTGCCTTCCGGCTCCGTTGATCTCTGACAATAAGTGACCGGCGGCAGGCCTCAGGCAGCAGTTTTTTTACATCAGGGGAAGGGCATGCTGAATTCCGGTCCAGAAATTATCGTCGAGAAGAAAAGCACTGCCGATGAAGGCAGCATCCTCCTTCAGCTCCGACAAGGCAACCCTGCAGCTGCATCCTTCTCTTACAAGACTTTCCTCAAAGGTCTTTCCAAAGAAGTTGTAGGCATTCGAGATATTTCCTCCGACAACAATTATTTCTGCCTTGAATTTTATTAGCCATGGAGCAAGGAACCGGCCCAGGTTATTCGCAAATTCAGTGAACAGGTCCATTGCGGTTTTGTCTGTTGCAGCAAGTTCGGCAAATTCCTTGACCCCGCTCAGCGTTCTGCCTGTCAGTTTTTTATATGAACCCAGAAACCATCGTGTTGAAAAATAATCGTCGGCAATGTTTTCACCGTACGGGAGGTGGTAAACACATCCAAGTTCAGGGACCTCTGGACCGTCGCATATCGGGATCCTGTTGTCGATAAAGGCAGAACCGAAACCCGTTCCAAGGGTTATTGCCATGGACCGCCCTGCCGGGGAAGCTTTGCCAACCAGTGCCTCGCCGACGGCAAAAGCGGAAACATCATTCATGAACCTTACCGGAAATGCGCCAAAAGACATCAATCTTTCAGAAACAGCTTCCTTTACATTACACCCGTAAAGATTTTCATACTTGGCCACACCTTTTATGTAACTTATCCCATTTACATAGTCAAACGGGCCCGGCATCCCAAATCCTATACCTTTTATTTTCTGACCCGGAACCTTTTTGATCGAGTCCGACAGGGCCCCGGCCCAGATATTCAGGATTTCATCCGCAGATGCCTTGTTGTCGACCGCTCTTTCCGTCAGGGTGCTCCTGATTATTCTGAGGTCGCTCAGCCCCACAGCCGCACAGCTTATATGACTGCCGCCTATGTCGGCCCCAATGGCAATTTCATTTTCCATATAATTTATTTTAGAATGGGATACAACAAATTTAGATGCTGAAAATATTGATTTTTGTCGGGAATACAAAAAAAATAATCTCTAAAAAATTCCAGCCTTTACCCTGATGTGATCTTTCTCATTTTTATTTTCCCCTATTTAATCGTACTTTGATAGATATTATCTTTCTGTTCATGAGTTTCTGATTGAAGACAAACACTACCGGGAATTTCAATACCAGTTAAACCAGGATCAAATGCCAAAAGTTACAAAGGAAGACGCATTGTTCTATCACAGCAGGGGGCGTCACGGGAAAGTGGAGGTAATACCCACAAAACATTATGACACACAGCTTGATCTCAGCCTGGCATACACTCCGGGGGTAGCCTATCCATGCCTTGAGATTGAAAAGGACCCTGAAAAGGCATATAACTACACTGCCAAAGGGAACCTTGTTGCAGTTATCTCAAACGGAACGGCGGTCCTCGGCCTGGGAGATATCGGGGCACTGGCCGGGAAACCGGTCATGGAAGGAAAGGGGCTTCTCTTTAAGGTTTTTGCCGATATTGATGTTTTTGATATTGAAGTAAATGAAAAAGACCCCGGGAAGCTTGTAGAAATTTGTGAAAAGATCTCGCCTACATTCGGAGGAATCAATCTCGAAGATATTAAAGCACCTGAGTGCTTCGAGGTGGAGTCAAGGCTGAAAAGCCTGGTTGACATTCCTGTTTTTCATGATGATCAGCATGGCACGGCAATCATCTCGGCTGCCGGACTGATCAATTCCCTCGAAATAACGGGCCGAAAAGCAGAGAACCTGAAAATGGTTGTTTGCGGTGCAGGGGCCGCAGCGATCTCCTGCTCGAGGCTTTACCTTGCCCTGGGGGTGAGAAGGGAAAATATCGTGATGGCCGACAGCAAGGGCATTCTGAACAAAAAAAGAACAGACCTGAACAAATACAAACAGGAATTTGTAACCGGCCTGGATGTGAATACACTTGAAGAAGCAGTAAGGGGTGCTGACATGTTTCTCGGTTTGTCGGCTGCCAATATGCTGACCAGGGAAATGCTTGCCTCAATGGCTGATGATCCGATAGTTTTTGCCATGGCCAATCCAGATCCCGAAATCTCCTACGAGGATGCCATGGCTGTCAGGAGTGATCTCATCTTTGCTACCGGAAGGTCAGATTATCCCAACCAGATAAACAATGTGCTCGGGTTTCCATTCATATTCAGGGGTGCACTCGATGTAAGAGCCTCAACAATAAACGAGGAAATGAAACTTGCAGCTGCGAAAGCCCTTGCATGTCTGGCCAAGGAACCTGTGCCAGAGCCTGTTTTAAAGGCTTATAATCTTGAAACACTGTCGTTCGGAAAAAACTACATCATACCAAAACCTCTTGATCACAGGCTTATTTCATGCGTGGCCTCATGCGTAGCGAAAGCTGCCATGGATTCGGGTGTGGCCAGGATGCCGGTAACTGACTGGGACGCATACAAGAGAAACCTGGAGAAAAGAATACAGGAGCATATCAGGAAAGTCGGGGAAATAAACGAGTATTAGGTAAAGGAACGCTGCTTAAGCCTTTCAGCAATCTGCTGATGCACTTTCTTCTCGTACATTGCGGCTATCAGAGAAGCTGAATCATCGATGCTGAATGATAACCGGTTCAGGGTCACATCGAACAGGCTGTCGGTATTCTTGATTTTCTTGTCAAGAAAGGTCTGAATCAGATCTGCCCTTTTCTCATCAGTCTCAATGATAAACTTCTCAGCTTCCTCAATCCCCATATTCTTCTTCCTCATAATAGTATTCACCCTCCAGTAGAACGGAGCTATCAGCCTCACATGCAGTGAGTCCCTTATGTCATGTGCTATGGAAACTCCCCCCCGCCCAACAATGACAATATAACCCTCCTTGCAGATTGAAAGGACAACCTCCCTGATGGCTTTCTTAACTCTCAGATCACTTACAAAACCTCCTGAAAAGGCCATTATCATTTCAGAAAGATCTGACAGTTTAAAGCCTTCATAATAATTCTCAATGCGCTGGGTATCGATATTGAGCTCCCTGGCAATCGAATAAATGAGATCCTTGTCGACCCACCTCCACTTTTCAGTACCGGATTTCTCATTAAGGTTTTCCACAACCTTTGCAGCAACCTCACGGGCATCACACCCGGTGAGCCTCGATATGGTTATAACAGGACCATCGTTCTCTGAAGGAGCTTTTAACACAGATTTCCTGTAGCGCTCATCAAAATAATCAAAAAATTTTTCCATAAATGTGAAAATTTTCTTTTGTGACTTTTCCTCTATTCTGCAACATGTGGATTATCCACATCTGATAAACTTCGTTAAGCTGACTTTGTTCGTTTGACGGCCCGGAATTAAAGGAAAAAGTTAAGAAAAAAAACTGAGATAAAGAAGTTTTTTGCAATTCTTCCGGAAAGGACGATATAACTTTTCAAACCTGATATTTTATTCTTCGTAATCTGCTAATTTATTCTATCTTTATCGGAGTCAAAAACGGTAATTATATTTAATTCCTTCATTATGGATTCCCACCTGCTGTCCAGACCTGAAATAATATGGTTCATAATCGGCCTGGCCCTTTTTCTGCTGGAACTGGTCCTGCCGGGTTTTGTGATATTCTTCTTTGGGGTCGGTGCATGGGCCACGGCACTCCTCTGCCTTATCGCAAACCCGGGCCTGAACCTTCAGGTAATTGTATTTGCAGTTACTTCTGTACTTTCACTGCTCGCTTTGAGAAGAATGATACAGAAACGGTTTTTCCTTGCCAGGAGCAATGATCTTTCAGACAGCGTTGAAGATGAATTTACCGGAAAAGAGGCCGTGGCAGTTGGCAGTTTCAAACACGGAGATACGGGAAAGGTAGATTTCAAGGGAACTACATGGAGCGCAGAGTCTGAATTCGATATCTCTGATGGACAGAGAGTTACTATAATATACAAAGAAAGTTTCAAACTATTTGTTGAACCAAAAAACAATCAAAAATGACAGCAGCCATCGCATTGCAAACCGCACAGAGTACAACATTCATACTGATTGGTGTTATTTTACTTGCTTTCATCCTTATTTCTTCCATGGTCAAGGTCGTTCCCCAAAGGACAGCCATGATCGTAGAAAGACTTGGAAAATACCGGGCGACTTTCACGGCAGGTTTTCAAATACTCATCCCTTTTGTTGATAAAATCAGATACCGGCATACTCTTAAGGAACAGGCTATTGACGTTGCATCTCAGATCTGTATCACCAAAGACAACATTGCAATTGAGGTTGACGGCATCCTTTACCTTCAGGTCCTGGATCCCCAGAAGGCATCATACGGTATTGACAACTACAGGTTTGCATCGATCCAGATCGCACAGACAACCATGAGGAGCGTCATTGGCAAGCTTGAACTTGACCGCACCTTCGAGGAACGTGAATCGATCAATGCAACAATCGTTGAGGCAGTCGACAAGGCCAGTGAGCCCTGGGGTGTCAAGGTAACGCGATATGAAGTGAAAAATATCTTTCCCCCGCAAAGCATAAAGGATGCGATGGAAAAACAGATGAGGGCCGAAAGGGAAAAGAGGGCTCTCATTGCCGAATCAGAGGGAACAAGACAGGCTAAAATCAATGTTGCCGACGGCGACAAGCAGGAATTCATCCTGAGGTCTGAGGGAGAAAAGCAGAAACGGATAAATGAAGCAGCCGGCCGTGCTTCCGAAATTGAACAGGTAGCGAATGCCACAGCCAACGGTTTACGAGCCATCGCAGTGGCAATATCTGAAGAAAACGGTCTCAATGCAGTCAACCTCCGCGTCGCAGAACAATATCTTAACGGCTTCGCTAACCTGGCAAAACAGAATAATACAATTATTCTCCCTGCAAATCTATCAGACGTGGCCGGTATCGTTGCAACCGCCACCTCCATGTTCAATGAGATTAAGGATAAGAAGAAATAACTTCACACCAATTAAAATAGTACCAGATCCCTGTCCCTGAGAGGGAAATTTGCCGGAGTGCTGCAGCTGACATGACAAATGGCAGTTTACAACCTGGCTCATGCATCCCCGTGCTCGGTCCTCATGATTATTTCATTCTGCAAATCATCTCCAAGCTTATTGAAATAATCGCTGTAACCGGCAACCCTGACTATCAGATCCCTGTATAATTCAGGATGCCTCTGCGCATCACGCAGGGTCGCCGCATCGACAACATTGAACTGTATATGGTGGCTGTCAAGGCTGAAATAGCTCCTGATAAGGGCAGTCAGACAATGGAAGCTGTCCTCACCCCCGAAGAACTGCGGCGTGAATTTCTGATTCAGCAAGGTACCTCCGGTCATCAGATGATCGATCTTCGGAGGAGTGGGATGGTTGTTAAACTTTATCCAGAAGCACCCGAGGAGATCAAAGAGCTTTTCATCTGAAAGGCTGCCGTCTTCCCTTTCTTTTTTAAACACCCTGTAAAGATGCTGGTCGAGGCGGCCCGGGCTGAAAGAATCCCAGGGATTGAGCTCGGTAATAACCCCCAGGTGAATGAACCAGTAATGCTGAAGCATCTCATGAACGGTTTCGGGAGCTTCAGCCGGCACCTTCCTGCAGATGCGGGCCATTTCCAGCAGTTTGGCCTTCCATACCTCATCCCGTTCCGGCAGGGCCAGCCTTTCAAGCTCACCGGCATGGCGCCCGGCATACATGATAATCGCATCACAGGCAATGCCCATCCCCTTAAGCTCCTCCGACTTCGCAAAAGCATCCCTGTCATTTATAAAGTCAAGCCCTGCAAGACCATCATCTATTTCTTTCCTGAGCTGACTGAATCCGGTACTGAACACTTTATACCCCGCAACGGTATGCCCCGGCGCCCTCTGCTCCAGAAATTCAGTGAATATACCCGCGTTATAGGCATCCAACCATCCGGGAGTCATCAGGCCCATTATCCTGTCGCGGTTGCTTTTACCCTGCCAGAAAGGGATTATTTCTTCACGATATACCTTTTTCACCTCCCCGCTGACCCTGAAAGAGACCTTCTGCCTCGTGTCAAGTATCTCAAGGTCGGGGATTGAATGGACACATATTTCAGGGTATGTCGGAACCGACTTCGGAGCCGGACCACGTTCACCGACTATCAGCTCCCCGTCATTTATGCAAATGGTTTTGTGCCTGAGGATGTATTCGAATGCCTTTGCCCTTCTTACGGGAGGGGAAATCTCACGGGCCCCGTCGCTCCTGTAAAAACGCGTGACAAGCTCAGCCCTCTCGGCTGAAATAGTTTCCACGGCATTAAGGCTCTGCTCACGCAGCTTCTTTATTCTGTCGGATAAAATCATTTTTCAGTATTCATAAATTATTCTTTCAGATAAAAACCAGTATGATATCCGCTTTCCTTGCATGCCTTCAACGCCCCGAGCAGGAACCCCGGCTGCATGAAAGGCTCTCCTCCGGAAAAAGTAACGCTCCCGTCCGACTCCCTGATAAATACCTGTTCTTTATCCGGTATCTGCAGAATTTCACTCACATCATAATATTCACCTGCCTTTTCAATGCTCTCAAATTCATAACTGTCAAGTTTTCTGCTGTTATTGAACAGTTCTTCCTTCCCGGACAGTCCTTCCGGATTATGACACCACCGGCACGAAAGCGGACATCCCTTCATGAAGAAGGTGACCCGTATACCCGGACCATCATGAATTGAAAAGCGTTTTATGTTGAAAATGAGACCTCGCATGGAATCCAAACGACTGGTTGAATGAAGAAAAAATGAGGAAGGATGCAGAACGGGGCGACGCAGCTGGTCTTTCCCGCAAATCACAGGGAATAAAACATAAGGCAGCAGTAAAGATGGCGCCCTAACCGCAGCATCATGAACCGGTGTCTCATACCTGTAAGCATAATTACTTATAATGCAGAAAGTTATGCAAAAATTACCACCGACTCTGCTGATGCAGGAAAATAAATCACAAAAATTAACATAACATTAACAATGGTTTATGCAACAATTTGGCAGTCTCGTACGTCTATATGGTGTAACGAGAGATGAAAAATAGGTTCTTTGATATTACGGTTATTTTCCGGAAGGAAAAATAACATAAAATATATAAGATTTCTTTATAGGCCGTTCGGCCAAATTCTACGATCAGGTTTAGGTTAATGAAGGAAAGATAACTCCCAACTATCTTTCCTTTTCTTTTTTCTATATGGTCAATTAGCAATACCGGCTCATCGGGGTTAATTATAACAACAGGTCTCATGCAGGTTCTCAGCCGTTTCTGTTTTCCTGTTTACGGTTCTGTGTTTCTTTTTACTTTTGTCTTCTGACTTTTATCCTTTGTCTTTTGTTTTTTACTTCTTACTTTCACCTTTCTCAAACCATTTTAAAATGAAACCCGCCTGTATGCAAAATCCAAACCGCAAATTTATCATTTTCAACATGCATGTATCCTGTACGGGGAATCAGGCAGGCTTCATACCATTAAAATAAAAATTATAAAATGATGAAACCCACATGTTATTACTAACACAAACACATATAAATATAATTTTATCAACATGTGGGTTCCATCATACCGTTAAAATCAAAATTATATTATGATGAAAAAAGCCTTATTACTAATTGGAATTATGATTATGATATCTGCATCGTGCAAAAAAACGGAGAAATCTGACAATCCCCTGTTAAATGAATTTAATACTCCGTTTGAAGTGCCGCCTTTCGATCTGATAAAAGCCCGGCACTTTATGCCTGCTTTTTTAAAAGGATTTGAGGAACAGAAACTGGCCGTAAGAAGAATAATTGACGATCCGGTGGAGCCGGATTTCGGGAATACGATAAAAGCACTTGAATACAGCGGAGAGCTGCTGACCAGGGTGAGCAGGATTTTCGGATCACTTAACTCGGCTCATACAAATGACTCATTGCAGGCAATAAACAGGGAAATAGCTCCTCTGTCAGCCAGGCACAGGGATGATATCAATCTCAATGACACTCTTTTTCTGAAAGTCAGGACGGTTTATGAGAACCGCGACAGGTTCGGGCTCACGGAAGAGGAAAGAATGGTTCTTGAAGATACCTACAGGGGATTTGTGAGGAGCGGAGCAGCACTGTCGCAGGACGACAAGGCAAAACTGCGGAAGTTAAATGAAGAACTGTCACTTCTGTCTGTTCAGTTTGGCCAGAATCTCCTTGCGGAGACAAATGCATTCAGGCTTGTTATTGACAGGCGTGAGGATCTTGCAGGCCTGCCTGATGGTATTGTTGAACAGGCAGCAGCACTGGCAAAAAACATGAATATGGACGGGAAATGGGTTTTTACAATCCAGTACCCGATAATGGAGCCGTTTCTGAAGTATGCGGAAAATCGAAAACTGAGGGAAAAGCTGTTTACAGCCTACTTCATGAAAGGTGATAATGACAATGAAAGGGACAACAAATCAATCATCGCCCGGATAGCAAGGCTCAGGCTCGAAAGGTCAAAGATCCTGGGATACAGAACATATGCCGGTTTTGCACTGGAAAAAAGCATGGCTAAAACACCGGAAAGGGTCATGGATTTCCTTGGTCAGGTCTGGAATGCGGCAATACCCGCGGCAAAGACTGAAGTTAAGGCCATGCAGGAGATCATCAACAGAGAAGGCGGACAATTCAAGCTGGCGCCCTGGGACTGGTGGTACTATGCCGAAAAGATAAAAAAGGAAAAGTACGACCTTGATGACGAGATAACAAGACCCTACTTCAGGATAGACAATGTGATTGAAGGTATGTTTTATGTTGCTGAGAGGCTGTACAATCTTACATTCAGTGTCCGCAACGATATTCCCGTATACCATCCGGATGTTGTTACCTATGAAGTAACCAGGGACGGAAAGCACATGGGCATCCTGATGATCGACAACTATCCCAGGGAATCCAAAAGAGCAGGAGCCTGGTGCGGGGCCATGAGAGGGCAGAGTCGTGACATAAACGGTAAAATGATAACACCTGTTGTCACAATGGTCACCAACTCAACACCACCCGGGGCTGACAAACCTTCACTGCTCACTGCCGATGAAGCGAGTACACTGTTCCATGAATTCGGACATGCACTGCACCAGCTTCTTTCGAATTCCACCTATCCGGGTGTATCGGGCACTTCCGTACCGCGCGATTTTGTAGAGCTTCCTTCCCAGATTATGGAGCACTGGGTCCTCGAACCCGAAGTGCTGCAGGTATATGCAAAGCATTACCTGACCGGCGAGGTTATTCCTGCAGAAATTGTGGAAAAACTCGACAGGGCAGGCAAATTCAACACGGGATTTACAACAGTCGAGTTTCTTGCTGCTGCTCTTCTCGACATGGAGTACCACACAATTACCGAGCCAGCCGATATCGATATCAGGCAGTTCGAAAAAAAAGCCATGGATAAATACGGATTGCCGGATGAGATCAAACCAAGATACAGATCGACCTATTTCAATCATATCTGGAGTTCGGGATACGCTGCAGGATACTACAGCTACTACTGGAGCGAAATGCTTGACGCCGATGCTTTTCTCGCTTTCAGGGAAACAGGTGACATCTTCAACAGGGATGTGGCATCGAGATTTGAGAAGGAAATACTATCCAGGGGCGGCACCCGCGACCCCCTCGACATGTATATGGCTTTCAGGGGAAAAGAGCCGGGAATAGACGCCCTCCTGAAAAACAGGGGCCTGGAATAAAGCCGGAACCGCCTTTAATTCATATTCGTAAACAGCATAAATGAAAAAAACCGGTTTAATTCTCTCTGTCGTCCTTTTTTCCCTGACTGGATGCCATTCGTTCGAACGATCACCGGTTGCTGTCAGGGGTGTTATGGACCTCCGGCACACTGCAATTAATGATGCTTTCATCACCAAACTGAACGGAGAATGGGAGTTTTACTGGGAGAAGCAGCTTCGCCCCGATGATTTTCATTCTGAAACAGCAGAGCCGGACCTGTTCGGGAAAGTACCATCCTACTGGACCAGTTACCATACTGACAAAATAAAGCCGGGGCCGATGGGATACGCCACTTACAGGCTGACGGTTATCCTTCCCCAGGGATTCAGGCATCCACTGGGATTCAATATGCCGGTCTTTGATTCATCATACGATCTTTATATAAACGGAAAATTCCTTGGCGGAAACGGCAAACCCGGGAAGACTGAAAAAGATACCAGCCCATGGTATGAAAAAAACTTTTTCCGCTTCGACACTGAATCAGACTCACTTGAAATTATAATTAATGTTGCGAATTTCAGCCACCACCGGGGCGGATTCTGGCTGCCGGTTGAAATGGGCAGACAGGAATATGCCTGGAAACGCTATTCATCCTCCATTGCCAAAGACTGGGCCATTGTCAGCCTGCTGGCCGGATTTTCCCTGTTCTTTCTGTGCTTTTTCATTATCTATCCGAGAGACAGGCTTATAGAGTTCTTCAGCCTGGCTGTGTTAGGACTGGCACTGAGACCGCTGTTCACCTCCAACTTCCTGATTCTTTCGTTCGTAAGACCTGAATGGGAATGGATCATAAGGTCTGAATATCTTCTGTTTTATTCTGTCATAACAGCCTGGTACTGGTTCACCGTAAATCTTTATCCATCAAAATTTTTCAGGAAACTGGCATGGATAGTTACGATATTGTTGCCGGTAATATCGGTCCTTACCCTGATTCTTCCTGTTAAGATATTCAGTTACAGCACATTCCTTTATTACCCGTCTCTTGCAGTAATTATTGTTTATACAATGGTACAGAATGTGACCGGCATTGTAAGGAAGAATCCTACAGACTATGTTTATTTTGCAGCTTTTATCCTGCTTTCATACGGAGTTATTCACGATGTGATCGTATCACTGGGTAAACCAGCAGGATTCCAGGACTATATACTGACATCAATACTCGTTGTATTTGTTTTCACCCAGGCTGTTCTGATTCTTTACAAATGGGTTAAAGCCTTTTCCGAAATAGAAATGCTGCAAAGTGAACTCCGGTACATGAACAGGAATCTCGGGATTCTGGTGGAGGAAAGAACACAGGAGATAAACAGCCGGAAAGAAGAGATCGAAAAGCAAAACCTGAAAATTGCTCTGCAGAACCAACAAATGGCTGACACGATCCAGCTTAAAAACAAGGTCTTTTCCGTTATTGCACACGACCTTCGCAGCCCTGTTGTGAGCATACTGTATATGCTTAACCTGCTCAAGGAAGATGAATTCAGGGAGAAATATGATGAATTTGCAAACTTAAGCATACAGTACGCCCAGCAGGTCATAAATCTTCTTGAGAACATGCTTGTATGGGGTAAAGGACAGGAGGATAAGATAAAATATTCGCCCGGACGCTACGATCTTGCCGATCTTATTCTTACCAATCTGAGCATTTTCAAGGAAGCAGCCGACAGCAAGGCGATCTCCATGAACTTTACCCAGATTGGAAATTCAAAGGCATTTTTTGACAAGGATCTGCTCGATATCATAATCAGAAACCTTCTGTCAAATGCCCTAAAATACACACCAAGGGGGGGAAGAATCAGCATCCTTTTAAAAGACAGGACCATCTCGGGAGAAGGCACGGTGCTTAAAGTTTGCGACAACGGAGTGGGGATCCCTCCGATGAAACAGAAATATCTTTTCACTGCAACTGAGATTGTCAGCACCCCGGGCACTGAAAACGAAAAGGGAACTGGCCTTGGCCTCAAGCTGTGCCAGGAGCTTGTTAAGCTGAATAAAGGTACTTTGTCAGTGGAAAGCAAGGAAGATGAAGGCACCTGTTTTACGGTCACCATTCCTGAACAGGAGCAATGAAAAATACAGCCGGGAACCCTCCTGAACAACCGGGTATAATATACGATATGTAGCATATTTTGCAATTGCTGACATTATTTTCTCCAGATTTGCAGCGGAAAAACAGAAAATATGAATCCGCATGATTGACCAGAAACACAAACACGAATAATTATCGCGTTCAATCATGTGTGGTTGCCTGCCCGGGGGGGGTCAGACAGGCATCCGGCTTTATAAAAAAACAAATCATTTACGTATGAAAAGAGACATTATAAATATTGACGAAGAAAAGTGCAATGGCTGCGGTTTGTGCGTCCCTAACTGTCATGAGGGGGCCATTCAGATAATCGACGGCAAGGCAAGGCTGGTAAGTGAACTGATGTGCGACGGGCTTGGTGCCTGTATTGGTTACTGTCCGGAGGGAGCAATTACCATTGAGACCAGGGAAGCTGAGCCTTACAATGAAATAAAGGTTATTGAGCAGATGACCGCCAGGGGAAAGAACACAATTGTTGCCCATCTTAAACATCTGAAAGATCATGGCGAGGAAGGTTTCTTCAATGAAGCATACAATTATCTGAAAGACAATCAGGCTGATCTTGATTTCAGCCTTGCCGAAATCATGGATGAGATCGGTAATCATGGCAAAAAAGCATTATCAGATACGGCTGACAGTCAAAGGCACAATCATAATGCATCAGGAGGGGGTTGTCCGGGATCGCGATCCATGATACTGGAAAGATCTCATGAAAGCAATGAAATGGCCGCACTGAAGGATCAGCCATCGGAGCTCAGGCAATGGCCCGTCCAGATGCATCTCCTTAACCCCAATGCCCCTTATCTCAGAGGATCCGATCTGCTCCTTGCAGCAGACTGTGCAGCTTTTTCAATGGGTAATTTTCACAGCAGGTATCTGAGGGGAAAATCACTCGCAATTGCATGCCCCAAGCTCGATCAGGGCCTTGATATCTATGTGGAAAAGCTGGCCGCGATGGCAGAACTGGCTAAAATCAATACAATAACCGTACTCAGAATGGAAGTGCCCTGCTGCGGGGGCCTGCTGCAGATGACCAGGGCGGCCATGTCGAAGGCCTCGCGAAAGGTGCCTGTAAAGCAGATTGTCGTGAGCCTGGCCGGAGATGTTATAAGTGAGGAGTGGGTATAGGCTGGTTTTCCTTTACCTGATAATTCAACAGAGATTCGTCCGGTTCAGCCCCGGACAGTCCGGAATGGCTGACGGCATTGAAGTTCAGGAGTCAGGATATCAGACCAGATACCCTTTGCCGGGCATGCCGGCAGGTTAAAAACATTACCGTATGAATGGATATTGAATAAAAATTGTTACTTTAGTAAGACGGCTGAAGTACCTGACGGGATTCATTCATTACTAACATCATATTTCAGGCAATGAACCAGCGGTTTTCCCGGAACGGAAGGTTGTATCTGGGGCTTGATATAGGATCTGTTTCACTCAATACCGTTGTTATCGATGAAAGCTGCAGTGTCGTTGAGAACTACTACGATTACGTTCACGGTAAGCCTTTCTCGGTTCTCAGGGAGAGATTATCCCATATTTTAACGGAACATAAAGCCGGAGAAATTGCAGGGGCGGCGCTTACGGGAACGGGCGGCAAGCTGGCTTCCGGACTGATAGGAGGTATCTTTGTTAATGAGATAATTGCCCAGGCCGCGTCTGCGGGCCGGCTATACCCTGATACACAAACAATTATTGAGATCGGAGGAGAAGATTCAAAGCTCATTCTGCTGGAAAGGGATCCATCCAACGGTCATTCCAGGCTGGTCGACTTCGAGATGAACAGTATCTGCGCCGCCGGAACAGGATCTTTCCTCGATCAGCAGGCAAGGCGCATCGGAGTACCCATTGAAAAGGAGTTTGGTGAAATGGCCCTAAAATCGGCTGACCCGCCAAGGATTGCAGGCAGATGCAGCGTCTTCGCCAAAAGCGACATGATCCATCACCAGCAGATTGCCACTCCCCTGCACGACATTGTCGCGGGTTTGTGTTTCGCACTTGCCAGGAATTTCCGGAGCAACGTTGCCAGAAGCAGGGAATTCAGAAGACCGGTACTGTTTGCCGGTGGCGTGGCGGCAAATACAGGAATGGTAAGAGCATTCAGGGAAATACTTAACCTGAAGGAAGACGAACTGATAATACCGGAATATCATGCATCGATGGGCGCCATTGGTGCTGTAATCCATGCCCTGACAAGCAACCCTGGGATGAATGATTTCCGGGGGCTTGAAAAACTTGAGGAATATCTTGCCTCTGATTCTTCTCTTTTCAGCAGCCTCCCCCCCCTGATCGAATCAAAGGTTGTTTATAATACAAGCGTCAGCTGGCAAAAGAACCCCGGAGAAAAGACAAGGGCTTACCTTGGAATAGATGTTGGCTCCCTCAGCACAAATGTGGTGCTTATCGATATGGCAAACAGGGTGTTGGCAAGAAGATACCTGCCCACGGCAGGCAAGCCCCTTGAGGCCATCCAGACCGGGATGAAGGAGATATATGATGAAGCGGGTGAAGATGTTGAGGTAATAGGAGCCGGAACCACCGGATCGGGCCGCTACCTGACCGGTGATTTTATCGGAGCCGACACAATCCAGAATGAAATTACAGCCCAGGCCGCTGCTGCAATTGATTACGATCCCACAGTCGATACAATATTTGAGATTGGCGGCCAGGACTCAAAGTATATCAGCATTGAAAACGGGGTCGTAGTTGATTTTGAAATGAACAAGGTGTGCGCGGCAGGTACAGGTTCTTTTCTTGAGGAACAGGCCGAAAAACTGAATATTAATATTGTCAATGAATTCGGGTGCCTTGCACTGGGTTCGGAATGCCCGGTCAAGCTTGGCGACAGATGCACCGTTTTTATGGAATCGGATCTTAACACTTTCATGCAAAGGGGAGCAAGAAACGACAACCTGGTGGGAGGCCTGGCTTATTCAATAGTGTATAATTACCTGCAGAAAGTAGTTGCCGACAAAAAGATAGGCAACAGGATCTTCTTCCAGGGAGGTGTCGCAAATAACAAGGCTGTTGTCGCCGCCTTTGAACAGGTCACAGGCAAAAAGATAACAATCCCTCCTCATTTCGACGTTACAGGCGCCATAGGTGCTGCAATTCTTGCCCGGAAATCGATGAAGGAAGGTCAGAAGTCATCATTCAGGGGTTTCGGAATAAGAAATGCCGGATATGAGATAAGCAGATTTGTATGTCAAAGCTGTGCAAATCATTGTGAGATACGCAGGGTGAGGATCGAAGGGGAAAAGAAACCGCTTTTCTATGGAGGGCGATGTGAAAAATATGAAACCGACGGGCGGAAGAAGATCGCGAACGACTTACCCAATCTTTTCCATAAAAGGCTCGAAATGCTGATGAATGGTTTCAGCGAAAAAGAAGAAAGACCCGGCAGAACAATCATTGGTATCCCTCGCGCACTCATGGTCTTCTACCAGCAGTTCCCTTTCTGGCGGACTTTCTTTGAACAACTTGGATTCACTGTGGTCCTTTCAAGGGAATCGGATAAAGCGCTTGTAAGCCGTTCACTTGAGACTATAACCACTGAAACATGCCTGCCGGTTGAGCTGATTCACGGACATGTTATTGATCTCATGGACAAAGGGGTTGACTATGTATTTCTGCCATTTATTGTGAACGCCAGATTTCGCGAAGGCAACAAAACCTTTAACTGCAACTGTCCATGGATCCAGTCATATCCATTCATGGTCAGGGCCGCACTCAGGGATAAAATTGATGACTCGAAACTACTGATCCCCACGCTTCATTTCCGGTTTTTCGAACGGGCGCTGGTAAAGGAGATGTCGTCGTATTTCAACAAAAAATTCGGTATCGGGAAAAAATCCATAAAAGAAGCTGTTTACAAAGCTGATGCTGTACAGGTGGAATTTGAGAAGAACCTGGTAAGGTACGGACAAAACATCCTGAAGAAGATCCCCGGAAACTGCAGGCCCGTAGTGCTTATTGGAAGGCCCTACAACAGCACTGACCCGCACCTGAACCTGGGCCTGGTGGAAAAGCTCCTCGCCCGGAACGTGATGCCTGTTCCTGTTGATATGCTCGACCTGGCACCATACAATATCTTCGATAATTACCGGAATATGTACTGGCCGAATGGCCAGAAAATAATTGCTGCTGCCCAGCTTGTGGCAAAAACTGATAACCTCCATGCTGTTTATATCAGTAATTTCAGGTGCGGGCCCGATTCATTCATATGGCATTATGTGAGTGAGGAGCTTAAAACCAAACCTTTCCTTCACATTGAAGTGGATGAACATTCAGCCGATGCCGGAATTGTTACCCGGATTGAGGCCTTCCTCGACAGTCTGAGGGGATCAGAACTGAATAACAGGAATGAGGCCGCAGTCTTCAGACCCCATGCCGGACCCTCATCGCCCCGGGCAGGCCGGACCCTGTATTTTCCCTACATGCACGACGGGGCATACCTCATAGCAGCTGCAGCCCGGAGTGCGGGCATTCATTCCGAAGTTCTGCCTAAACAGACCGATGAAGACATTGCACTTGGGAGAAAATACACATCCTCAAGGGAATGTTTCCCCATGATCTGCACCACGGGCAGCTTCCTGAAAAAACTTTTCGAGCCGGGTGCAGATCCGTCCAAAATGAGCTTCTTCATGCCAGATCACAATGGCCCCTGCCGCTTCGGACAGTACAATCATTTCCAGAGAACACTCTTTGACAGGCTGGGATTTGGTGAGGCAGCTATAATGACTCCTTCAAATGACACATCATACGCGGATCTGGCCGGGGAAAAAAGCCAGCAATTCCGGATCAACGCATGGAAAGGTTTCGTGGCTTTCGATTTTTTAAGAAAGCTCTATCGTGAAATAAAACCATATGAGATCAGCAAAGGAGATACAGAGAAGCTTTATGAAACATCACTGAAAAAAATTGAACGCTGCATAGAATCAGGCTCTAAAGGCCTCCGACGCCTGCTTGTGGAAATTACATCAGATTTTATGGCGTTGAATGCCGACAGGAGCAAAAGAAAACCTGTTGTTGCCATTCTTGGCGAGATCTACATGAGAGACAATGCAGGCTGCAACGGGAACATAGCCAACAGGCTCGAGGATCTGGGCCTTGAAGTCGTTATCGGTCCGTTCTCGGAATGGATAACTTATTCAACCCATCGCTACACCCGCGACAGCAAATGGAAGAATGACCGCGGCGGAATTGCCAGATCAAGGATTCAGGCAACAGGACAGGAAATTATCGTGAGCTATCTTCTGAATGGCATCAAAAAATTCACTGATCACCGCAAGGATGTGTCGCTTCACGATATGTTGCGGCTAAGCAACCTTTATGTCAGTGAGTTTTATGATGGCGATCCTCCCATAGCAATCGGATCATCGGTGGCTCTCGCAGGCAGGGGTGTATCAGGCTTTGCGGCAATCCTCCCGTTCACCTGCATGCCGGGTACACTTGTTTCCTCCGTCAGCGATTCATTCAGAAAAGACTTTAACAATATTCCCTTTATCAACATTGCATACGACGGGCAGTATACTGTTTCGCTCGACACCAGGCTCCAGGCTTTCGCCTTTCAGGTGAAAGAATACGCTGCCGCAACTGAACCGGCGGTTGTTCGATAAAATAAAATTTCCGGAGCCAATCACGGATTAATAAGATTAAAACCCAGGCTTTTAAGCTGGCTGACTGCTACGGGGGAGCATCCTCTCAGTTTCACGGTATAGGCCGGAAACTCCCTTCTCACCGGATATGTACCCCGTATCTTCTCAAACAGGGAAGGGTCAAAACGGAGCTTCACATCATCCTCGGCAATGTTATATGTATGTAACACTGATCTGCGTATTATTTCCTCGCTCCCCCTGCCGTTACAATCCACGTCGATCGTTTGAATCACCGGCAGGGGAATCTGTTCAGGCGACCAATCAGTCAGTGGCAATCCGAAAAATGAACTCAGCTCCCTGACAACTGCCCCGGTTCCATTAGCTTTTCCGTCAGTTGAATAGCCCGCTATATGAGGAGTGGCAAGATATGACATGTGCATCAGCGGTATGTCAAGCTCAGGTTCGTTTTCCCATACATCGAGTACTGCACCTCCGATTCCCTCACTGGTTATTGCCTGCTTCAGGGCCTCGGTGTCAACAACCTCACCTCTCGACGTATTGATGAACCAGCTCCCTCTTTTCATCATCTGAAACATCTCCCCGGAAAACAAATGAAATGTCCTGTCGCGTCCTTTGATATTGAGCGGCACATGAAGGGTAACAATATCTGATTCCTTCAGCAGGGTCAGAAGATCAGAAAACCCGGCACCTTTTTCCTGCCTGGCACGGGGCGGGTCATTGAGCAGTACATTCATACCCATGATCCTGGCAAACTTTTCAACCTTGCTGCCCACATTCCCCACACCTACGATCCCGATAGTCTTCTCTTTCAGCCTAAAGTTATTTTCCGATGAGATCCGTAAAAGAGCGGAAGCAATATATTGCTGCACCGAAAAGGAATTGCATCCGGGTGCGCTGACCCATTTTATCCCTTTCCGTTCACAGTACCCTGCATCGATATGATCGTATCCGATAGTTGCAGTGCCGATGAATCTCACGCTGGTGTCGCTGAGAAGTTCTTCACCGCACTTCGTGCGGGTCCTGATAAGAAGTGCATCGGCAGTTTTTATCACCTGGTTTGTGATCTCACTTCCGGGTAAATAGGTAATGCTTGAGAATGGTTCAAGAATGCCTTTCAGAAAAGGTATATTGTCATCCGCTATTATCCTTATCATCAGATACTAAGAATATACTGGCAGCCAGGAATATTCCTGGCTTTCAATTTCCATGGTTTGTCACTGTGAGATATAACGGAACAAACCTGCTGAATATTTTAGACTGAAGAAATTATGAAAGGATAAGATAAATGCAAAATACCGCTGACAGTGATTGCCGGCCCGCTAATTATTCATTCATCCGGAATCTTTCCGGCTTGCGCATTGACAGTTACACGGTCGGCCTGCCAGGAATACAGGCATTTTGAATAAAACCAGATTCAGAAGGGGATTAAACAGACGAGTTCCCATAACCGGATTAATGCTGATATTGGCATTTAAACATTAATGACCGAAGGAAAAATGATTAATTATTTATATATTTATGTCAAACAAA
This sequence comes from uncultured Rikenellaceae bacterium, assembly GCA_964435015.1. Lineage (GTDB taxonomy): Bacteria > Bacteroidota > Bacteroidia > Bacteroidales > VadinHA17 > LD21. The sequence goes on along the minus strand of CAYSXP010000001.1, from coordinate 19,534 downwards.
ACAGATTAAAAATCCATTTGCCATGAGATTAAAATTTACCTTCATTTTAGTTTTTTTAGTACTCTTTTCTGCAATCAGGGCCCAGACACCAATTACTGTCCTTGATGACAGCCTTATGATCGGAAACAGCAATCTGCCGGCAATATCTGTTACAATTCCGGAAGCCGATTACGACAAGGTTCTGAAAGTATGGATCAAGGAACTTCAAACAGGTACCAAATCAAAAGTGGTAACCGACAATGGGGAAATGTCGATCTTTGGAGCGCGGATCAAGGCTGTAAGTTCAGATCCCCTGAATGTTTACAGCGTACTGAAAAAATTCGACCTTATGCTGCAGCTCGTGGTCTCGTTTGAACTGAAAAAGGATTTCTATGTTGAAAGCAGGGGGGGGGCAGCAGAATATGCAAAAGCCACCAACTACCTGAAAGAGTTCTCAAAAACCCAGTACATCGCCGTGGCAAAGCAGGAAGCTGACCTGGAACAGAAGAAGCTTCGTGATCTTGAAAAGGAACTTTCATCACTTCAGAGAGAAAAATCCAAGAAGCTCCAGAAATCGATTCAGACTGCGAATAGCTCCATTCTCAGGGAACAGGAGAACATCACAGTACAGAAAAATGAACTGAGCCTGGTAACAAGCACTCTTGATGTCCAGAACCAGGAGCTTATTGCCATGGAAGAAGATAATCCGATGAAGAAGGAAAAGGCTCAGGCTGTAAAGGATCTGGAGAAAAGACGGAAAAAAGCTGTTAATTCCATCGAATCATCGGAGAAAAAAATCAAAAAGGCCAAATCCGGCATAGAAAGAGCTGAGGCTGAGATCCCGCGCAATGAAAAGATGCAGGACAAGGTTAAAGATCAGATCAGGCTGCAGGAAGCTGTTTACAAGCAATATGACGACAAGCTAAGGAAAATAAGATCATACTGATAATCAGTCTGTAATTGTCATTTCCCTCAGCAGGTAACCTGCACCGGCAAACTTATCAATGATAAAAAGTGCATATCTTATATCAAGGCTTATATTGCGGCTCTGATCGGGATTGAAGGCCATGTCGCTGGCAACGCCTTCCCATCCCCTGTCAAAGTTAATTCCTATCAGATGACCATTGGCATTAAGAACAGGACTTCCGGAATTTCCTCCTGTAGTGTGGTTATTTGCTATGAAACACACTCCAAGCTTTCCATCCTGTCCATATTGCCCGAAGTCCCCGGATTCATACAAATCCTTAAGTCGCCGGGGAACAGCATAATCATATATTTCAGGATCGTCTTTTTCAATGATTCCTCCCAGGGTGGTTTCATGCTTTAAATAAACCGCGTCGCTTGCGTAATAACCGCAAACCTTTCCAAAGGCAACCCTGAGAGTCGAATTGGCGTCGGGATAAAAAACCCTGTCATTCTGAAATTCCATCTGAGCCTGCATATACAACCTGTTCTGCTCTTGCAGTTCGGCATTTAAGCTGTTCAGGTCCGGTCTTATTGTTTTTGCAATCAGCTCAGAAGCATCAGTTGAAAGGATAAAGAATAAATCTTTCCTGAGCTTTCTGACAGAGCTCAGATCAAAGCCCCCGACGAATTTCACAAACTCGTTTTTTTCCGTAAAAACCGAAGTTTTATACAATTTCCGGGCAAGGCTCCCAAAATCGCCTTTGCATGAATTCTGTAATTTCCGGTATTCAGGGATCTGCCATTTTTCATCTAATGTTTCACCGTATGTTTTCATCAAAACGACGAAAAGTTTCTCATCGGTCAGTCTGTCATAATCCCTGAAAAAAGATTCTGAATATTCAATAAGCCTTTTCTTCAGTCTTTCGATCTCCCCGGGATTACCCTTGTTTTCAACAAGATCCGAAAGAATTTTGAGGTTCCTTGCCAGCGCCATTGTTTCTATGCCGTTCATTACCTCTCCGGTTATGCCATTCACAAGCAAATACTCACTTTGCCGGGGATATATCGCCTGGTAAGCAGGAAGGATCCGGCCATATCTCCTGTTCCTGGCACTGTCGGCCCTTATCCATTCAGACAGAAGAGCTTCGAATTCCCTTTTTTTTCCGATTATTCCCATTCTTTCGAGTCCAAGATTCTCCCCTGTCCATTTTTTCCAGGAATTTGAAATGCCTGCCTTCTTTGCAGAGTATTTTATCCTCAGGAGCGGGTCCGATTCCATCGCTTCATCAATAACCTCTATCTTTTTTGTCCTGACATCTATCAGACCGGGATTGACATGATTCTTTATCATATCAATATAATATGATGGCACATACTGGCTGGTTGAGCCGGGAAAACCAATAACCATTGTAAAATCACCTTCATTCAGACCACGCAGGGATATCGGAAAATAGAATCCTGGTTTATAAGGAACATTATCAGGTGAATAATCAGACGGATTGTTGTTCCTGCCGGCATAGACCCGGAAAAGTGAGAAGTCACCAGTATGACGCGGCCAGATCCAGTTGTCAGTGTCTCCTCCAAACCTGCCGATTGAAGAGGGAGGCGCTCCTACAAGCCGTACATCCCTGAATATTTCTTCAACAAACAGGAAATACTGATTACCCATGAAAAAAGGCTTAACACTTACCATGTAATTGTTATCATGCCGGGCTTCAGCTTCAATCTTTTTTATGTTTGACATGACAATCCTTTCCCTTTCCTCATTTGCCATTTCATCAGAAGTACCGGCAAGAGCCCCGGCTGTGACATCTTCCATTCGTTTCAAAACGGTAACTGAAAGACCGGGATTAGGCAGCTCATCCTGTGCTGACATCGCCCAGAATCCGTCGGTCAGATAATCGTGCTCAAGGCTGGAATGACTCTGGATCATATTGTAGCCGCAATGATGATTGGTTATCAAAAGGCCCTCAGGTGAGATAAATTCTGCCGTACATCCGCCGCCAAACCTCACAACTGCATCTTTCATTGATGCTTTGTTAATGCTGTATATATCTTCTGCGGTTAACCTGAATCCTTTTTCGCGCATCAGACTGATGTTGTATTTCTCAATCAGTATGGGGATCCACATGCCTTCGTCCGGCTTTGCCGGAACTGTCAGCGACAACAGGAGCAGCAGAACTCCCGGTAAATACAGATATCTCATATTGCAGGTTCTGAAAATAATCATTAAAAATAACAAACTCTTAGTATTACTGTTAAGCCCGGCTTAATGCAACCGGATATACCCATGCCCCTCATTCAACCCGCCGTGAGGGATATTGCGTGATCTGCTTCATGAACCGTGATAATCACACATTCATCCCCTTTCAGATCTGACCACTGACAGCAGCTCGTGATAAACTTTTTCAACAGGAAGTCCCATCACATTAAAATAGGAACCTTCAATACGGCTGCAGGCAGCAAGGCCGATCCATTCCTGAATGCCATATGCCCCGGCTTTGTCAAATGGTTTGAAATTACTGACATAGTATTCGATTTCCGCCGGAGTGAGTTTTTCAAATGTGACTTTTGTCGACGAATAAAAGGACCTGAGCCCGCCCGCATAAAGCAGACAGACGCCGGTTATCACCTCATGGGTATTTCCGGAAATCTTACTGATGATCTCCGCCGCTTCGGCTTCATCTGAAGGCTTGTCGAGGATCCTGTCGTTGCACCATACTATGGTGTCGGCTGTTATTATTATAACATCTTCCTGCAGCTGTCCCCGAAAAGTCTCTGCTTTCATTGTGGCCACATACAGGGCTATTTCAGCGCCCTGTAACCCGTCGGGATAATTCTCGTTCCAGTCACGGTGTACAACCTCGAATCTGATTCCAAGCTCCTCAAGCAGCTGCCTGCGTCTTGGTGAACCTGAAGCCAGTATTATCCTGTACCGGTTGATTTCATTGAGGACCATATCAGACCAGGTTCCAGGTTATTATATATTTTACAAGCACAGAGTACAAAACTCCGGCCAGCATGATTACCTTCATCATCGTGCTTGCATGATGCAACTGTTTTCTTCCCCTGCTGACAATCAGCTGGTATATCACATATAATAACGGGATCACAATTGCGGCAGAAAGATAGATCAGTGTATACTTATCGGACAAAAAGAAATACCATACAAGGAAAAGAAGAACGATTGTTATTATTATCAGGCACACTGAAAGTATTCTGGAAGTGAGCACTCCCAGCACAACAGGAACAGTATTGCGCCCATATGCCATATCGCCTTCGAAGTCTTCAATATCTTTGATTATCTCACGGGTAAGAGTGGTCACAAAGGCGAATAAGGCAAAGCCTCCGATCCAGAAGAACAGTATTGAAAGGTCAGGGGGTGCCATGGCATTTACACTGTAATATCTGTAAAGTGCGGGCCATTCGTAAAAGACCACGAGCATCGGGACCATGGCAGTAAGAATTGAGACAACCAGATTCCCCACGAGGAACTGCCGCTTATAGCTGGCCGAGTAAAAGTACAGCAGGCCCGATACTATCAGGAATATCGTTCCAAGCCAGAAATACCCGGCTTTCCAGGAGATATAAAAACCGGCTGCCACGCCTGCTGCATTAAGTATGTTATGCCACATCATGGCTTTCTTCCGCGGAACAGCTGTGCCCACAATCACCTTACCCCTGTTTATCAGGTCGGTTTTAATGTCAAAATAGTCATTGATTACATAGCCGCCCGCTGTAATCAACAGGGTTGCCATGACCAGGATTGCAAAGTCGTACCATGGGAACTTAAGCATCAGCGGTACTTCTGCTTCCGGTCCATGAATAGGAACGACTGTCAGTTTGCTTATTACGGCCTCAATGACGGCATATCTCATAAGCACCATTGTAACGGCAATGAGCAGAAGATTCCGCCATCTTACCAGCTTAAAGAATGCTTTCATAACTACCAGGTATAAGCGTCAGCATCAAGCCATTTATCATGCAGTCTCAGCACCTGTTCAATCACATCCCTTACGCAGCCTTCACCGCCCTTCCTGTCTGAAATATAAAGCGACACCTGCTTTATTTCGATATCAGCATCCGAAGGGCACACAGGGATTCCTGCCATTTTCATCACGTTAAGATCGGGAATGTCATCCCCCATATACATAACTTCCGATTCATGAAGATTGTATTTCTTCAGAAATTCCCTGAAATGGTCTGACTTGGAACGGCTGTTAAGGTAGACATCCGTAATGCCCAGATATTTCAGCCTTTTGAGATATTCCTTTGAATTACTGCCTGAAATGATCCCCACGTAATATCCTTTTTTCACGGCAAGCTGAAGTGCATAACCATCGCGCAGATTAACAGTCCTGTTTGGTGTTCCGAAAACGTTCAGGGCAATTGTCTGCAGAGACAGAACGCCATCAATATCAAAAACAAATGCTTTTATCCGGTCCAGGGCCTGCTTGAAATTATTCATTTATGTTCGTTTTTTGAAAACTCATGATTGAATCTGTTACTTCCCTGTAAATATTTTGCAGATCAGGCGAGAAAGATAATAATTTAATATGACTTCTGATAGTTTCATGATCTGACCTTACGGCCGGACCTGTCTGTGAGTTCTCCGGTCCGTTGATGACAGCTTTCATCACAGTCTCATTGAGCAGCGGAATGAGTACTTCGAATTCAAATCCGGCCATGGAGGCAATGGTTTTGCCTGAAACCAGCATATGGTTTACGAAGTTGTTCACGAAAACAGCCGACAAATGCAGCAGCCTCCTGTTTTTCGCATCTGTGAAGTGCGCCTTTGCCCCGAACGACTCAACCAATCCGCAGAGAAGGGAAGTGGCAGCACTGTCACTTCCCTCAATGAAGAACGGAATTTTACTGAATTCGATGTTTCTGCCAGCCGAAAAAGTCTGAAGGGGATATATTACACCCACATGCCTGTGGCGGTGATGAAATACATCAAGTCCCACACTTCCCGCAGTATGTGCAATAACTGTGTTTTCACTGCATTTTATACCGGCAGCCACCGTTTCGATCCTGTCATCGGGTACCGCGATCAGTATAAGGCCGGTATCTTCCTTAAATTCAGTGGCCACCGACCATGAGGCCTTACATGATCCGGCCAGCTGACGACAGCTATCGCCGGTTTTCGATACTATACTGACTATCTTATAACCCGAATTATAAAGTTCTGAACAAAAAGCCGCGGCTACCTTACCGGCTCCGATGAATGAGATCCCTGTATTTTTCATACGTATATAATTTATTTTATCGGTCTGATGCCTGTCTGACCCCTCGGACAGGGAGCCCCACATGATTGAACGCGATAATCATTCGTGTTTGTGTTTCTGGTCAGTCATGCGGGTTTCATCAGTATCGAATTTTTCTTTTACTGGCCTGATGCCCGGATCACCTGCCGGCCCGTGAATCCATATGCATGATGATCAAATATTTGTCTGATTAATAGTTCTCCCTATATGGATTCCATCAGTTTTCTGCAGATACGGAATTAGTTTAAAAAAATGAAGGTGCCCTTGTGAGACACCCTCTGCTTATCGTGTAAATTAATTCAAGCCTGAGCCGTAGGGCCCCCGAATGTAAGAGGAAGAACCGGTGCTGATCCCTTGACTTCCTTTATTGTTCCATGCACTGCCTCATATTTGGAGATATTGTCCTGAAGGGCCGCAACCAGCCTTTTTGCATGTTCGGGAGTCAGTATAATCCTCGATTTCACCTGTGCCTTGGGTATCCCGGGCATTATCCTTACGAAATCAATAACAAATTCTGAAGATGAATGAGTTATCACCGCAAGATTTGAATATATCCCCTGAGCTGTTTCTTCATTCAGCTCAATGTTGATCTGATTAGGGTTTTTCTGGTCTGACATAAATTGCTTTTTGGTTACTATTTGCGTGATTCCGCTTCAGCTTCAACAGGAACACTGCCTGTAAAGCTTTCATATTCCTCAAGCGAGCCGACGATTATGCTGTTATATTCGCGCTGGCCGGTACCTGCCGGAATAAGGTGTCCGACAATTACGTTTTCCTTAAGCCCCTCAAGTTTATCTACCTTTCCAAGTATTGCTGCTTCATTCAGCACTTTGGTGGTTTCCTGGAAAGAGGCTGCTGAGAAGAAGCTGTTTGTCTGAAGCGCTGCCCTGGTAATACCCTGGAGTACCTGGTTGGAAGTGGCAGGAACTGCATCCCGTGCCTCAACAACCTTCAGATCACGGCGTTTCAGCATTGAGTTCTCGTCCCTAAGTTTGCGGGCAGTAACAATCATGCCGGGCCTCAGGGTCTGGGAGTCGCCTGAATCTACAATATATTTTTTCCCGTAGATCCAGTCATTTTCATCCATGAAATCCAGTTTGTCAATAACCTGGCGCTCAAGAAACTTAGTGTCGCCCGGATCAACTATCTCAACCTTCCGCATCATCTGGCGGACAATAATCTCGAAGTGTTTGTCATTAATCTTAACGCCCTGCAGACGATACACCTCCTGTATCTCATTGACAATATATTCCTGAACTTTGGTGGGGCCCTTGATGGCAAGTATGTCGGAAGGTGTTATTGCGCCGTCGGAAAGGGGAATGCCTGCCTTGACATAATCATTCTCCTGAACCAGAATCTGCTTCGAGAGGGGAACCAGGTATTTTTTAATTTCATCCGTTTTTGATCTGATGGAAATCTCCCTGTTACCCCTTTTGATTTTACCAAAAGTAACTTCGCCGTCAATTTCTGAAACAATAGCCGGATTGGAAGGATTACGTGCCTCAAACAACTCAGTCACCCTGGGCAATCCGCCGGTAATGTCGCCTGATTTACCAACTGCCCTGGGAATTTTGGCAAGAACTTCACCAGCTTCAACCACTCTGTTCGTTTCAACAATAAGATGCGCACCAACGGGAAGGTTATACACCCTGGGCTCCTGGTTCTTCGTAGTTGTTATCCTGATGGCGGGATTCTTGGTCTTATCCCTGCTTTCGATGATTACTTTTTCCTTGAAGCCTGTCTGTTCATCCGATTCCTCCCGGAACGTTACTCCTTCGATCAGGTAATCATAGTCAATCTTCCCGGCGACCTCAGCAATGATTACAGCATTGAAAGGATCCCATTCGCAGATGAGTTTTCCCTTTTCCACCTCCTGCCCGGCTTTGATGTACAGTTTAGAACCATATGGCACTGTATGTGTTGTGAGTGCTATGCCTGTCTTCTTGTCAATTATCCTGAGTTCAGCCAGCCTTCCTATAACAATGTCGATCTCTCCTTTGTCAGGATCTTTCTTCGGCACGGTTCTCAGTTCATCGATCTCGGCGATTCCACTGTAACGGGCTACCAGCCTTGATTCAGTGGTTATGTTCGATGCGGTACCGCCAACGTGGAAGGTACGGAGGGTAAGCTGGGTACCGGGCTCGCCGATACTTTGTGCGGCGATGACTCCAACCGCCTCACCCTTCTGAATCATTCGTCCGGTTGCCAGGTTCCGTCCGTAACATTTTGCGCATACGCCTCTCTTTGATTCGCATGTCAGCACCGAACGTATCTCCACCTGTTCGATTGGTGAGTCTTCAATCTTCTTCGCCAGCTCCTCGGTAAGTTCCTGGCCTGATTCCACAATCAGGTCACCTGTAAGAGGATGATATACATTATGTACGGTCGTACGGCCCAAAATCCTCTCATAAAGCGATTCCACAATCTCCTCATTTTTCTTTATTGCAACCGCTACCAGGCCCCTTAATGTCCCACAGTCTTCCTCATTGATAATCACATCCTGTGAAACATCAACAAGGCGCCTGGTGAGGTAACCGGCATCGGCTGTCTTAAGTGCAGTATCAGCCAGCCCTTTGCGTGCACCATGTGTCGAAATGAAGTATTCAAGTACGGAAAGCCCCTCCTTGAAATTTGAAAGGATCGGGTTTTCAATGATCTCCGAGCCTGTCGCCCCTGACTTCTGTGGTTTGGCCATAAGCCCCCTCATCCCTGACAGCTGGCGTATCTGTTCCTTTGAGCCCCTCGCTCCGGAGTCGAGCATCATGTATACCGAATTGAATCCCTGCTTATCGGCAGAAAGCTGTTTCATCAGCGACTGCGTAAGCCTTGCATTGACATGGGTCCAGATGTCGATAATCTGATTGTAGCGTTCATTGTTGGTAATAAACCCCATGTTGTGGTTATTCAGTACCTCCTCAACCTGTTCATAGCCCTCGGTAACGAACTTTGTCTTCTCCTCAGGTATTATCACGTCATCAAGGTTGAAAGAAAGGCCTCCCTTGAATGCTGAATAGAATCCAAGGTTTTTGATGGCATCAAGGAACGCGGCGGTTTTTGCCGTCCCGGCAAGTTTGAGAACATGTCCGATGATATCCCTCAATGATTTTTTTGTAAGGATCTCATTAATATAACCAACTTCCTGAGGCACATACTGATTGAATATTACCCTGCCAACCGTGGTTTCGATAAGGTGGTTCACAAGTTTGTCTTCAACCCGGTCATTGACCTTCACTTTGATGAACGCATGAAGGTCAACCTTGTCTTCGTTGTATGCTATGTTTACTTCCTCCGGTGAATAGAAAATCAGCCCTTCTCCCCTGACCTTTTCAGTTGCCGTGCTTCTTTTCCCTTTAGTGATATAATAGAGACCCAGAACCATGTCCTGTGAAGGAACCGTTATCGGGGCGCCGTTTGCGGGATTGAGAATATTGTGCGAGGCAAGCATCAGCATCTGTGCTTCCAGGATGGCGCCATTTCCCAGGGGAAGATGAACTGCCATCTGGTCGCCGTCGAAGTCAGCATTGAAAGCCGTACATACCAGAGGATGCAGCTGTATAGCCTTACCTTCGATAAGCTTTGGCTGAAATGCCTGGATGCCGAGCCTGTGCAGGGTGGGGGCACGATTCAGGAGCACAGGGTGCCCTTTAAGAACATTTTCAAGAATATCCCATACGACGGGATCCTTCCTGTCAACAATTTTCTTCGCTGATTTAACTGTTTTTACAATTCCGCGTTCTATCAGTTTCCGGATAATAAAAGGCTTGTACAATTCTGCAGCCATATCTTTCGGAAGGCCGCATTCATGGAGATCCAGCTCCGGGCCAACAACAATAACCGAACGTGCAGAATAATCGACCCTTTTTCCAAGCAGGTTCTGGCGAAAGCGCCCCTGTTTGCCTTTCAGGCTGTCGCTAAGTGATTTCAGGGGCCGGTTGGCATCCGTTTTGACGGCATTGGCTTTTCTCGAGTTGTCAAAAAGGGAATCAACAGCCTCCTGAAGCATTCTTTTTTCGTTGCGCAGGATCACTTCCGGCGCCTTTATTTCTATAAGCCGTTTCAGCCTGTTATTACGTATTATAACGCGCCGGTAAAGATCGTTCAGGTCGCTTGTGGCAAATCTTCCGCCATCAAGGGGCACCAATGGCCGCAGTTCGGGCGGAATGACAGGCACAACCTTGATAATCATCCATTCGGGCTTGTTCACATGCCGTGAATCCCTGAATGCCTCCACAACCTGAAGCCGTTTCAGAGCTTCATTCTTTCTCTGCTGTGAAGTCTCCGTATTGGCCCTGTGGCGAAGTGAATACGACAATTCATCGAGATCAATACGCGTAAGGAGCTTGTACAGTGCTTCCGCTCCCATATCGGCCACAAACTTATCAGGGTGATTGTCTTCAAGGTACTGATTCTCCTTGGGAAGGAATTCCGTTATTTCAAGATACTCCTCCTCAGTAAGGAAATCAAGGTATTTAACTCCGTCAGCTGCTTTTATACCAGGATTTATTACCACATATCTTTCGTAATAGATGATGGAGTCGAGTTTCTTTGTCGGAAGACCCAGAAGGTAACCGATCTTGTTGGGCAGCGACCGGAAATACCATATATGTGCGATTGGTACCACCAGCGAAATATGTCCCATCCTTTCGCGCCTGACCTTTTTCTCAGTCACTTCCACCCCGCATCTGTCACAAACGATTCCCTTGTAGCGGATCCTTTTGTATTTGCCGCAATGGCATTCGTAGTCCTTAACCGGGCCAAAAATCCTTTCGCAGAAAAGACCGTCGCGTTCCGGTTTATAAGTACGGTAATTGATAGTTTCGGGCTTTAGTACTTCTCCGCTTGACCTGTCGAGGATCTCCTCCGGAGAAGCAAGGCCGATAGATATCTTCGAGTAACTGGTTTTGGTTTTGTTATCTCTTCTGAATGACATATACTGAATTTTTTTTATCCAAACCTGTAATCAGCAAATAAATGATGTTTAATCAAGTATAACACTAAGGCCCAATCCTCTGAGTTCGTGCAGCAGCACGTTCAGCGATTCCGGAATGCCCGGTTGAGGCAGCGGTTCTCCTTTTACAATAGATTCATAGGCTTTGGCCCTTCCGATAACGTCGTCCGACTTGATGGTAAGTATCTCCTGAAGGATATGGGCCGCTCCGAATGCCTCTAGGGCCCATACTTCCATTTCACCAAACCTCTGTCCCCCGAACTGTGCCTTCCCTCCGAGAGGCTGCTGGGTGATAAGAGAGTATGGCCCGATGGAACGGGCATGCATTTTGTCGTCGACCATGTGGCCAAGTTTCATCATGTATATCACGCCAACGGTTGCAGGCTGATCGAACCTTTCACCTGTTCCTCCGTCATACAGATATGTCTTACCATATTTGGGCAATCCTGCCTTCTCAGTGTATTCATTAATCTGATCGATGGTGGCTCCATCGAAAATAGGAGTTGCGAACTGAAGGCCAAGCTTCTGTCCGGCCCAGCCAAGGACGGTTTCATATATCTGACCGAGGTTCATCCTTGAAGGAACGCCCAGGGGATTGAGAACTATATCGACAGGAGTGCCGTCTTCCAGGAAAGGCATATCTTCCTGGCGAACGATCCTGGCAACAATTCCCTTGTTGCCATGACGGCCAGCCATTTTGTCACCCACTTTAACCTTGCGTTTCTTTGCAACGTAAACCTTTGCAAGCCTGACTATTCCTGCTGGCAGCTCATCGCCAATGGTAATGGTGTATTTTTTGCGCTTGTAGACCCCGTCAATCTCCTTGTACTTGATGATGTAATTATGAAGAAGCTGCTTTATGCTGTCATTCTTCTTCTTGTCTGTGGTCCATTTGTTGGGATTGATATTCAGGTAATCCACTTCCTGAAGCTGCTTCAGGGTGAACTTGGTACCCTTGGAGATAACATCAACATTCAGATAATCCTTAACACCCTGTGAAGTTTTACCGTTCACAAGGATGAACAGCTTATCAACCAGTCTTTCCTTCAGCTCCTGGGAGCTCCGGTTGAATTCTGCCTCTATTTTGTCGAGGATGGGTTTTTCGCCCGTTTTGGCTTTTCTGTCCTTAATTGCCCTGGTGAATAGTTTTTTATCTATCACCACTCCCTCAAGTGAAGGGCCCGCCTTGAGCGAAGCGTCCTTAACATCCCCGGCTTTGTCGCCGAAAATGGCACGCAGGAGTTTCTCTTCAGGTGAAGGATCGGATTCTCCCTTGGGAGTGATCTTTCCGATAAGTATGTCGCCGGGCAGGATATGGGCGCCGATTCTGATCAGTCCGTTCTCGTCGAGGTTTTTTGTGGCTTCCTCGCTTACGTTCGGTATATCCGATGTCAGCTCTTCCAGGCCGCGTTTGGTGTCGCGCACCTCAAGAAGGTATTCATCAATATGCACCGAGGTAAACATTTCCTCATGGACCACCTTTTCGGATATTACTATGGCGTCTTCAAAGTTGTAGCCCTTCCATGGCATAAATGCCACCTTGAGATTCCGCCCCAGGGCCAGTTCCCCGTTCTTTGTACCAAAGCCTTCGGTAAGAACCTGTCCGGTTGTGACTTTCTCACCCTTCCTGACTACAGGAACAAGGTTAATGCAGGTATTCTGATTTGTTTTCTTGTATTTTGGGAGTATGTAACGTTTGATGTCGTCATCAAATGTCACAAATTTCTCCTCATCCGTACGTGTATACCGGATCACTATTTCGTTTGCATCCACATATTCCACTATGCCGTCGCCTTCAGCCACATAGAGTATCCTGCTGTCCCTTATCACCTTTCCTTCAAGGCCTGTTCCAACAACAGGCGACTCAGGATTTATGAGAGGTACCGCCTGACGCATCATGTTTGAACCCATCAGGGCCCTGTTGGCGTCATCATGTTCAAGAAACGGAATAAGTGAAGCGGCTATTGAGGCAATCTGGTTGGGAGCAACGTCCATAAGGTCAACCTTTGTAACATCCTCAAAAGGGTAATCGGCTTCATACCGGCATTTTGCCCTTGGATTTTCAAACCGGCCATCCTTGAGAAGGGGTGCATTGGCCTGAGCAATCATTTTTTCCTCCTCTTCTTCTGCACTCAGCCATATTATTCCTTCCGGGGTGAAGTCGACCCTGGCATCCCTTACCTGAAGATAAGGTGTTTCGATAAATCCAAGATCGTTGATCTTTGCATAAACGCACAGAGATGAGATAAGGCCGATATTGGGGCCTTCCGGTGTTTCTATCGGGCACAGGCGCCCATAATGGGTATAATGGACATCCCTTACTTCAAATCCGGCACGGTCGCGCGAAAGACCGCCCGGTCCCAGGGCAGACATCCTTCGCTTATGCGTCATCTCAGCAAGGGGATTTGTCTGGTCCATAAACTGTGACAGCTGATTGGTTCCAAAAAAGGAATTGATCACCGACGACAGGGTTTTTGCATTTATAAGATCGACAGGTGTAAAGACCTCATTGTCGCGCACATTCATCCTCTCCCTGATGGTCCTGGCCATTCTGGCCAGACCGACGCCAAACTGTGCGTAAAGCTGTTCGCCGACGGTTCTGACTCTCCTGTTGCTAAGATGATCGATATCATCTATATCTGTCTTCGAGTTGATCAGCTCAATCAGATATTCGATTATTTTTATAATATCTTCCTTGGTAAGGACCTTCAAACTCATTTCCGTGTTAAGGCCAAGCTTTGTATTTATCCTGTAGCGGCCCACCTCACCCAGGTCATAGCGCTTGTCAGAGAAAAAGAGCTTCTCAATGACATCCCTGGCCGTTGCCTCGTCGGGCGGCTCTGCATTCCTGAGCTGGCGGTAGATATATATAACTGCTTCTTTTTCGGAGTTGCAGGGATCTTTCTGAAGTGTATTGTATATGATGGCGAAATCAGAGAGGCTTGTATCATCCCTGTGAAGAAGGATGGCCTTGGCCCCCGAGTCAACTATCATGTCAACCTGTTCAGGCTCGATAACAGTTTCACGGTCAAGAATAACCTCATTTCTTTCGATGGTTACCACTTCTCCGGTATCCTCATCAACAAAGTCCTCTGTCCAGGTTTTAAGGACCCTTGCGGCAAGTTTGCGGCCCACAAGTTTCTTAATATTTGTTTTCGACACCTTATGCTCTTCAGCCAGGTTGAATATTTCGAGGATCTCCTTGTCGCTTTCAAAGCCGATTGCCCTTAACAGAGTGGTAACGGGAAGTTTCTTCTTCCTGTCGATATATGCATACATCACATTGTTGATGTCAGTGGCAAATTCAATCCACGACCCCTTGAAAGGGATGATCCTTGCTGAATACAGCTTGGTTCCGTTGGCGTGTACGCTCTGTCCGAAAAAAACACCTGGCGACCGGTGAAGCTGGGACACCACCACTCTTTCGGCACCGTTGATGACGAATGTTCCTCTTTCAGTCATGTAGGGGACCGTACCAAGGTAAACATCCTGAATCACGGTATCAAAATCCTCATGTTCGGGATCGGTGCAGTAAAGTTTGAGCTTTGCCTTAAGAGGGACGCTGAATGTCAGGCCCCGTTCAATACATTCCTCAATTGTATAACGGGGAGGATCGATGTAATAATCCAGAAACTCCAATACGAAATTGTTTCGTGTGTCGGTTATTGGAAAATTCTCTGTAAAGACCTTGAAGAGTCCTTCTTTTTTTCTGTTTTCGGGAGTGGTTCCGAGCTGGAAGAACTCACCGAATGATTTTAACTGAACTTCCAGAAAATCAGGGTAATCCAGTTGATTTTTCCTGGAAGCAAAACTAATTCTTTCAGTATTTTTTGAGGACATTTAAAAAAGGATTAAGTGAACTTATAATTTAAAGAACGTAAAGGTCGGGCCCCGGATATCCGGGACCAAACCTACAGACCCTTAAACAGGTATGACTTATTTAAGTTCAACTTCAGCTCCTGCGTCTACCAATTGACCTTTAATAGCTTCTGCTTCTTCTTTCGAAACACCTTCCTTGACGGGTGAGGGAGCAGCATCGACAACTGCCTTGGCTTCTTTCAGACCGAGGCCGGTAATATCCTTCACCAGTTTAACAATTTGTAATTTCTGTCCGCCCGGAGACTTGAGGATAACGTCGAATGTGGATTTTTCCTCAGCCTTGGGTGCGTCATTGCTGGCAGCAGGGCCGGCTACTGCAACAGCTGCAGCAGCGGGTTCAATACCATATTCTTCTTTCAGTATCTTTGCCAGTTCATTTACTTCCTTAACAGAAAGGTTAACCAGTTCTTCTGCAAATTTCTTAAGATCTGCCATTTTATAGAATTTTAATTGTTTGTTTTTTACTATTGTTTCTTTGAAAGTGTTTCAAGAACACCATGAATTTTATTTCCGCCTGACTGCAGGGCTGATATTACATTCCTGGCAGGAGACTGAAGGAGAAGAATTATGTCTCCGATCAGTTCATCCCTGGTTTTCAGGGAGACAAGTGCATCAAGCATGCTGTCTCCGACATAAACCGACTCCTGAACGTAAGCGCCTTTAAGAACAGGCTTGTCATGTTTCTTCCGGAATTCCTTTATCAGTTTGGCTGGTAAATTTCCGGTTTGTGCAAACATGACGGACGTGGTACCTTTAAGAACCGGATACAGTTCTTCGAAGTTACCTTCAGACATTTCCAGCGCTCTTTTCAGAAGAGTGTTTTTGACGACGACTAGCTTAACGTCGTTTTCAAAACACTTTCTTCGCAGATCGCTTGTGTCAGCGGCATTAAGCTGAGCAGTATCAGTCAGGTAAAAGTGGCTGTACTCTTTGAGTCTTTCTGCAAGGCTGTCTATTATAGCAGTTTTTTCTTCGCGTCTCATAATTTTTCGAGTTAATACATAAAGAACTAATCATCAAGACCTTTAGGGTCTACTTTTATGCCAGGGCTCATGGTGCTTGAAAGGAACAGGCTACGTATGTAGGTTCCTTTGGCAGCCGAGGGTTTTAGTTTGTTTACCGTATGGATAAACTCCCTGGCATTTTCGACGATTTTTTGTGCCTCGAAAGAGACTTTTCCAATTGAGGCATGAATGATTCCGCTTTTGTCAACCTTGAAATCAATCTTACCCTGTTTAACTTCCTTAACAGCCTTGCCAATTTCCATTGTAACTGTTCCACTTTTGGGATTCGGCATCAGTCCGCGCGGACCGAGGATCCTGCCTAACTGACCTACTTTACCCATTACGGACGGCATGGTTATTATAACATCTATATCGGTCCAGCCACCTTTGATTTTCTCAACAAAATCATCAAGGCCGACATAATCGGCACCTGCCTCCTTTGCTTCTGCCTCCTTGTCGGGAGAGCAGAGGACCAGTACGCGGGTTTGCCTGCCCGTTCCATGAGGAAGGGAAACAACGCCGCGAACCATCTGATTGG
The DNA here is from genome assembly GCA_964435015.1 of uncultured Rikenellaceae bacterium. Taxonomy (GTDB): domain Bacteria; phylum Bacteroidota; class Bacteroidia; order Bacteroidales; family VadinHA17; genus LD21. Next base: position 3,013 of record CAYSXP010000001.1, on the reverse strand, counting down.
ATTTTCTTGGATCGATACCTAACCTTACGTCCAGGTCGACTGATGCATCGAACTTGGTTTTGGTGATCTCCTTAACCAGCAAGGATGCTTCTGTCAACGTGTAAAGCTTATTCCTGTCCAGTTTTTCCAGGGAAAGCTTCTGGTTTTTGGTAAGTTTAGTCATTTCTTCTAATTGATTAATAAAATTACGGGACTCACTTAATGTTTATCCCCATACTTCTGGCGGTGCCAGTCACCATCTTAATGGCCGACTCGAGTGTGAAACAGTTCAGGTCTTCCATTTTTTCCTGTGCAATCGTCATTACCTGGTCCCTGGTTACTGATGCAATCTTCTCCCTGTTGGGTTCCCTGGAACCTTTTTTGGATTTGGCTACATCAAGAAGCTGAACAGCCACCGGAGGTGTTTTGGTTACGAAATCAAATGATTTGTCAGTATATACTGTAATGACCACCGGTATTACTTTTCCAGCCTTATCCTGGGTCCTGGCATTGAATTGCTTGCAGAAATCCATGATATTGACTCCTTTCGATCCCAATGCAGGGCCCACAGGAGGAGATGGATTAGCTGCTCCGCCACGAATCTGTAACTTGATAATTCCAGCAACTTCTTTTGCCATAATTTAAAATTTGCGTGTTTATTGCGAGAGCCTGACGGTTACTCAGGAAGCATTATATTATTATAACCGTCAATATCTTCAGTTAATTTTCTTTTTCAACCTGCATAAAACTAAGTTCAAGGGGGGTTTTACGACCAAAAATCTTAACCATCACCTTGAGTTTTTTCTTTTCTTCATTTACCTCTTCTATGATCCCTGTAAAACTGTTGAAGGGTCCGTCTATAACTTTCACCGTTTCGCCCACGAAAAAAGGTATATTGAGTTCCTCGTCACTGGCATTAAGCTCGTCAACTTTTCCAAGGATCCTGTTGATCTCCGGTTTCCTGAGAGGAACAGGTTCACCGTCCTGGGATCCCAGGAATCCGATTACATTGGGGATATTCCTTAAAAGATGCGGTATTTCACCTACAAGGACAGCTTCAACAAGGACATAACCGGGGAAGAATGTTCTTTCCTTGCTTATTTTTTTACCCGAGCGTATCTGATACACTTTCTCTGTAGGGATAAGAACCTGAGAAACATATTCTTCAAGCTTAAGCCGGGCGACTTCATTGTCGATGTATTCCTTTACCTTCTTTTCTTTTCCTCCAATAGCCCGAAGTACATACCACTTCTTAATATTCTCGCTCATCGGAACAGATCTCCTGCTTAAAATAACAAACTGTAAATAAATTCCATAATACGGCTGAAGCTGAAATCCATGGCTGCAACAATGATTGAAATGATAAGGGTTGCCACCAGTACAAGAACTCCGCTGTTCTGGAGTTCGGCCCAGGTTGGCCATGTGACCTTATGAATAAGCTCCGTGTATGATTCCCTGAAATATCCTTTAATGTCCATAGTTTAATGGTCCTGTTTTTTTTTGCACGGGAGGAGAGACTCGAACTCCCGACACCTGGTTTTGGAGACCAGTGCTCTACCAACTGAGCTACACCCGTTTAAAAGTTATGGATTTCAATATATTCCCGGAACGCTGAATATCACGTTCCGGCAACAGCATACAAATCCTCAAGTCCTTACTCAAGAATTTCAGTTACAGCACCGGCTCCAACCGTCCTGCCTCCTTCGCGAATTGCAAAACGCAGTCCGACATTGATGGCAACCGGATAAATCAGATCCACGGTTATTGTAACATTATCGCCCGGCATGACCATTTCCCTTCCTTCGGGAAGAGTTATTTCGCCTGTGATATCAAGTGTCCTGATATAAAACTGCGGACGGTATTTGTTATGAAACGGTGTATGGCGTCCGCCTTCTTCCTTTTTCAGAACATAAATTTCCGATTTGAATCTGGTATGCGGTGTTATTGAGCCTGGTTTTGCAAGAACCATTCCTCTTTTTATTTCTTTTTTATCCACGCCGCGGAGAAGCAGACCCACATTGTCTCCGGCTTCGCCTCTGTCGAGGATCTTGCGGAACATTTCCACCCCGGTACATATGGTTTTGCGTTTTTCTGCGCCGAGTCCTATCATTTCAAGTTCGTCACCTGTAAGTACGACTCCGGTTTCAATACGGCCCGTTGCCACTGTACCGCGGCCCGTAATTGAAAATACGTCCTCAACCGGCATGAGGAAAGGCTTCTGGTTATCACGCGGAGGAACAGGGATATGCGTATCAACTGCATCCATCAGTTCCATTACTTTATCTTCCCATTTTGCCTCGCCATGCATTGCTCCCAGGGCCGATCCGCGGATCACGGGAACATTGTCGCCGTCGAACTTGTAAAAATTCAGCAGGTCGCGCACTTCCATCTCAACAAGATCGAGCAGTTCTTCATCGTCAACCATATCGACTTTATTCATAAAAACAAGAACCTGGGGCACATTTACCTGGCGCGCAAGCAGGATATGCTCACGGGTCTGGGGCATCGGGCCGTCAGTGGCAGCAACGACCAGGATTGCACCATCCATCTGGGCGGCACCTGTAACCATGTTCTTGATATAGTCAGCGTGACCCGGGCAGTCAACATGTGCATAGTGCCGGTTCGCTGTCTGATACTCAACGTGGGATGTATTGATGGTAATACCCCTTTCCTTTTCTTCGGGTGCATTGTCAATTGAGTCAAAATCCCTGATGTCCGAGAGACCTTTTTTATGAAGAACCATCGTGATCGCCGATGTCAGTGTGGTCTTGCCATGGTCAATATGACCAATTGTACCAATATTCACATGCGGTTTCGACCTGTCAAATTTTTCCTTTGCCATAACTTCAAGCTTATTAAATTTAGTTTATTACATTCAGATTTAAATCATTATCAAGTTGAGCCGGAGAGGGGAATTGAACCCCTGACCCCTTCCTTACCAAGGAAGTGCTCTACCCCTGAGCTACTCTGGCATCAAAAAGTGAGCGGGAGACGGAGTTCGAATCCGCGACCCTTAGCTTGGAAGGCTAATGCT